>RGQD01000760.1 GCA_010030205.1 Betaproteobacteria bacterium | reverse complement strand
TCATTCCGCGCGGCATGAAGTTCAAGGTGGATCTGCCCGATGGCGCCGGTCGCGGCTACATGCTGGAACACTACGGTGCGCCGCTGCGCCTGCCCGATCGCGGCCCGGTGGGCTCGGACGGATTCGCCAACGACCGCGATTTTCTGGCGCCCGTGGCGGCGTTCGAAGATCGCACAGGCGCGTTCGAGCTGATTACCAAATTTGGCGGCCAGCTGTGGCGACGAGCGCTGGGGCATAGTCCGCTGGACGTGGTGGCCTGGGTCGGCACGGCGGTGCCTTACCAATACGATCTGGCGCGCTTCAACACCATCAACAGCGTCAGCTACGACCACCCCGATCCGTCCATCTTCACCGTGCTCACCTCACCGAGCGACACGCCTGGCGTGGCCAACATGGACTTCGTAATTTTCCCCCCACGCTGGCAGGTTGCTGAAAACACGTTTAGGCCACCGTGGTTTCATCGCAACGTGATGAGCGAATTCATGGGCCTGATTCAGGGTACCTATGACGCGCGGGAGCAGGGCTTTGAGCCTGGCGGTGTCAGCCTGCACAACGCGTTGGTGCCTCACGGACCGGAGGCTATGGTGCACGCCAGAGCCAGCGCGGCGACGCTTTCGCCGGCGAAACTCGAGGCCACGCTCGCCTTCATGCTGGAATCGCGTCTGGTCCTGCAACCGACCGCTCACGCGCTGGCAAACCCGGCATTCCAGCCGGACTATCAGCAGAGCTGGCAAAATCTGGAAAGCCACTTCACGGCGTGAGCACTTCATCGACGACAGTGCCTGAGGCCAGTGTGCCGCTCGATCTGGCGGGCTTTCTGCCCTATCGGCTGTCGGTGCTGGCCAATACGCTCAGCCGGGAACTGGCTGAGCTCTACGCCACCCGTTTCGGGATCACCATTCCACAGTGGCGCATCATTGCGGTACTCGGGCAGCACACGGATGTGAGCGCCGATTTCGTCTGTACGCGAACCGCGATGGATCGCGTGACGGTCAGTCGCGCGATTGCCGGTCTGCTAGCGCGGCGCCTGCTGATTCGCCGCGTGTCGCCCGCCGACCGGCGCTGCTCGCAGCTGAAACTCAGCGCCGCCGGCCACCGCATTTACGCCGAGATTGTGCCGCTGGCGCGTGGCTATGAAAGCGCGCTGCTGGCCGAACTGGCGCCGGCAGAGCGCGACGCCCTCACCCACGCCTTAAGCCTGCTAGAGCGACGATTAACAGCGCGCTAGAC
>RGQD01000759.1 GCA_010030205.1 Betaproteobacteria bacterium | reverse complement strand
GCGGCCGACCACATCGTCATGCTGGGCCTTGACCTCCTGCACCCCCATACAATCCGCGCCCGCCTGCGCCGCCCATTCCAAGAAGCCCTTGCTGGCGGCTGAGCGGATACCGTTCAAATTGAGTGTGACAAGTCTGAAAGCCAAGAGATCTCCATGAACATGAATGCCGCCATTGACCAAACCAGCCCGCTGGCGCAGGACTTCGTCAGGTTTGCACTGGAAGCGGGGGTGCTGCGATTCGGCGAGTTCAAGACCAAGGCTGGGCGGCTGTCGCCATACTTCTTCAACGCCGGTCTGTTCGACGACGGCGCCAAGCTCGGACAGCTGGCGGGATTCTATGCACGCAAGCTGATCGAGTCAGGCATCGCGTTCGACATGCTGTTCGGCCCGGCCTACAAAGGCATCCCGCTGGCTGCGGCAGTGGCGATCGAACTGGCGCGCTTGGGCCGCAATGTCGCGTTTGCCTACAACCGCAAAGAGGCCAAGGACCACGGCGAAGGCGGCACGCTGGTGGGCGCGCCGGTTCGCGGCCGGGTGCTGATCGTCGACGACGTGATGTCGGCGGGCACCTCGGTGCGTGAATCGATCGCGATGATCGCCGCGGCCGGTGCAACGCCTGCCGGCGTCGCGATCGCGCTCGACCGGCAAGAAAAAGCCAGCGAGGCAGGCGTCGACATGCAGTGGTCAGCGGTGCAATATGTGCAGGGCCAGTTGCAGTTGCCGGTCGCGGCGATCGCAACCCTGCAAGACCTGCTGCACTACCTGCAGTCGACCGCCTCGGACGAACTGGCGCCGCATCTGCAACGGGTCACGGCTTACCGCGAGCGCTACGGGGTCTGATCCTCGCGGGCTAGCGGCGCGGGTTGACGGCCAGCCCGGAAGGCCGGAAGGCAGGAAGGCAAAAAGGCAGCAAGGCAGCAAGGCCAGCCTGAAGACCTCAGCCCAGGCGTTGCCTGAGCAAGTCGTTGACCTGGGCTGGGTTCGCCTTGCCTCTGGAGGCTTTCATCACCTGGCCGACCAGCGCGTTGAAGGCCTTGTCCTTGCCGGCGCGGAATTCTTCGACCGATTTCGGATTCGCCGCGACGACCTCGTCGACGATCGCCGCCAGCGCACCGGTGTCGCTGATCTGGCGCAGGCCCATCGCGTCGATCAGGCCGTCGATCCGCGAGGCGTCGGCCTGCGGGTCGGCCGCAGTCCACAGCGCGTCCAAGACCTGGCGCGCGGCGTTGT
>RGQD01000758.1 GCA_010030205.1 Betaproteobacteria bacterium | reverse complement strand
GTCAGGTGGTGAACGATGTACTCGCCTGCGGTGGGACCTGCGGCGGCTTGTCCTGCGGCGTGGGCTTCAACTGCCATGGTTATTCGTCTCGTCCATGTTGCTCGGTCGACTCATTCTTGACGCGGCCGCGCCACAGTAGCGCAACCCAATATACCTTGATGCAAACCACCAACCCAACCAACAAAGCGGGCCAGACCAGCGGCTGCACGATCTTGCCGGCGACGACCAACATCGCCAGCGAAACACCAATTTTGACAAACTCCCACAGCATGAAGCTGGCAGCGGACGCGCCTGCCGACATGCTGGAGAGCCGACTGGTCATGCCGCGCGCCATCAAGGCCCCCGGCACCACCACCGTGGCCGCGCCATACAGCAACGACCACATCACCTCAACCCTGCCGGTGATCAAACCACCGGTCAGAGCCACCACGCCTCCCACTGCCGCCTGCACGGCAACGACTCGCCAGGGTGACACTGACGGATCCTGCGCTTTCAAGACCGACGCCTCTTCGCGACTCAGCTTCTTGAAGCGCTGTTCGACCGCCGCCTCTGCGCTGTCATCCCAAACGGATTGGTGACCGGGGTGCGGCATCGGCCGCGCAGGGGTCAAATCAGCCATGTCAAGGTTGCAGAAGATGGTCGGCAAACCGCAAGAGTATACGTGGAAACCCGTTGGCCGCGACGCCGCCGTGCACCGGCCTACTGATGCCGGCCTACTGATGCCGGCGCTCTGCACCGCGCTTCAGCGCGTCAACCCAGCTGGGCCAGATGCGCTGGCAGCCCGGGCACATCCACCCGCAATTGCAACACGCAGCCGGCCAGCGGCTGCGCCGCCAGTTCGTCGGCAGGGCGCTTGTCGCGCGCCGTGGTGATGTAGAGCGTCCTCAAATCCGGACCGCCAAAACAGGGCATGGTTGGACAGCGCACGGGCAAGGGCAGTTCGATCAGCAACTTGCCATCGGGCGCAAACCGCAGCAAGCGCTGGCCTTCGAACATCGCAACCCAATACGCACCTTCAGCGTCCACTGTCGCACCGTCGGGCCTCCCACCGTAGGCTGTGGTCGCCTGGCCCGCGATCGGCAGCGCGAACTGCTGGAAGACCCGGCGTCGCGACAAGCTGCCCTCACGGCCGTCAAGGTCAAAAGCGTAAACCGCATGGGCCTTGGTGTCAGCCCAGTACATCGTCGCACCCTCCGGGCTGAACGCCAGGCCATTGCTGGCCGTGATGCC
>RGQD01000757.1 GCA_010030205.1 Betaproteobacteria bacterium | reverse complement strand
CGGCTACAGCCAGGTCGATGGGCCGTTGGCTGTGCTCGCGCCCTGGATTGGCGTCTATGGCATCGGCGCTTGGGTCGCCTGGGTCGCAGCATGCCTGGGGCTTGGCGCTGCGCGAACGCAGACGGGTGCTGCGGGCTGGCGACGTGCTGTCACGACGCCGGTCGGGCTGGCGCTGACGCTGCTGGCGTTGCCGGCTGCTTGGAGTCTGTGGCGCGGCGCACCCGAGTTCACGTTGCCGGGTCGGACCTTGCAAGTGGCGTTGCTTCAGACCAACGTGGCACAGGACGAGAAGTTCGTCGCCCAGTACCTGCCCGAGGCCTTGGCCTGGGTGTCGAGCGCACTGACCGGCGCGCGCGCTGAATTGGTGCTCGCGCCCGAGACGGCAGTGCCGCTGCTGCCGGACCAACTGGCCGAACTGGTGCCGGGTTACTGGGCTGGATTGCAGCAGCAGTTTGCCCAGCCCGGCCGGGCCGCGCTGGTGGGGGTGCCACTGGGCAGCTTGCTTCAGGGCTATACCAACTCAGTGGTCGGGCTATCGGCGTCGGGCAGCGATTACCGTTACGACAAGGTGCACCTGGTGCCATTCGGCGAGTTCATTCCGACCGGGTTTCGCTGGTTCACCGAGCTGATGAGCATTCCGCTGGGCGATTTCAACCGCGGCACGCTCAATCCACCATCGTTCGAACTCCTCGGCGAGCGCATCGGCCCCAATATTTGCTATGAGGACCTGTTTGGCGAGGAGTTGGCATTGCGCTTTGCCGATGAGTCGAGCGCGCCCAGCATCCTGGCCAATGTCAGCAACATCGGCTGGTTTGGCGACACCATCGCGGTGGCCCAGCACTTGCACATCTCGCGCCTGCGCAGCCTGGAGTTTCAACGGCCGATGCTGCGCGCAACCAATACGGGCGCGACGGCGGTGATTGACCATCGAGGCGTCGTGACAGCGCGACTGGCGCCTTTCACCCGCGGTGTGCTCCACTCGACCGTGCAGGGCCGCCAGGGTCTGACACCGTTTGCGCGTTGGTCCGCCGCCGCCGGGCTGTGGCCGCTTTGGCTGCTGGCTGGGCTGGGACTGGCCTGGCCGCGCGGACGACTGGCCACGCTGTCGGGCCGCTAAACTCAGTTGCTTGGCCTCGATGTCCCCCCGGCGTGCTGCGCGGCGCCTGTGCCTCTTCTCCCGGCGACTCCATGCTCACTTTTCAGCAAATCATTCTTCGCCTGCAAGACTATTGGGA
>RGQD01000756.1 GCA_010030205.1 Betaproteobacteria bacterium | reverse complement strand
GCCATGGACGTGGTCAACAAGCTGGAAGGCAACTCGGTGCTAGGGCAGGTGCTGGCCACGGGTCTGCGTGCCGTGATCGTCGAGCCGCGCATCACGGAGCAAAGTCTGCGCCTGAGCTTCGAGAGCGGCGGACGTGCTGCTGCGCAGCAACTCGATCGATACCTGAACGCGCTGGGCACGATCGCCGCTGCTGCGCCGCTACTAGGACTGCTGGGCACTGTAGTGGGCATGATCGAGATCTTCGGTTCGCAAGCGCCAACGGGCACCGCCAACCCTGCTGCGCTAGCGCATGGCATCTCGGTTGCGCTCTACAACACCGCATTCGGCTTGATCATCGCGATCCCCGCGCTGATGCTGTACCGCTACTTCAGGGGCCGAGTCGAGCAGCACGTTTTGAGCCTGGAGCAAGCTGCTGAGCGCCTGGTGCCGCACCTGATGCGGTTTGCAGTGCGCAGTGCAACAACGCCAAGCTGACACCGCAAACACCATGCATTTTCGGCGCCGCCGCATCGAAGAGCCCGAGATCAATCTGATCCCGTTTATCGATGTATTGTTGGTGGTGCTGATCTTCCTGATGCTGTCGACCACCTACAGCCGCTACTCCGAACTTCAGATCAACCTGCCAACGGCCGACGCTGAACGGCTCAAGGATCGGCCGGCCGAGATTTTGGTCTCGGTGACGGCTGAAGGCAGCTATGCAGTCAACCGCAGTCCCTTAGAGGGTCGCAGCATCGAAGTGCTGACCGCAGCGTTGCAACGCGCCGCTACCGGCATCGACGACAAGTCGCCTGTCGTGATCGTCTCAGCGGATGCGCTGACACCGCACCAATCGGTGATCAACGTGCTGGATGCCGCGCGTCGAGCCGGCCTGCCGCGCCTGACCTTCGCGACACAACAGTCGGATGGCAGGGCGTCACGCTGAGACCGAGTGGTCGCGCCGCATGAGCGCGAGTCCGGTCGGCAGCCGTGTCTCGGCGCCGCTCTCAACCTGGGTCCAATCCCAGTGGCTTGGCCCGAACCCGAGCGCCGGTGCGCGCCTTCTGCAGCCCATGGCCTGGCTTTATGCCGCGCTGGCAGGCATGCACCGTGCCGCCTACCGGATCGGGCTGCGCCGAGTACAGCGCGCGCCAGTACCACTGCTCGTGGTGGGCAATCTGGTGGCTGGCGGGGCAGGCAAGACGCCGGCGGTGATGGCGCTGATCGACAGGCTCAGACAACAAGGCTGGACGCCGGGGGT
>RGQD01000755.1 GCA_010030205.1 Betaproteobacteria bacterium | reverse complement strand
GGGCTCCGCGCCCTTGCTTTATGGACAATGGACGGCATACGTGCCCTTATGATACGGCCTGTGTGCCGCAAGCAACGGGCTCCGCGCCCTTGCTTTATGGACAATGGACGGCATACGTGCCCTTATGATACGGCCTGTGCGCCGCAAGCAATGGGCTCCGTGCCCTTGCTTTATGGACAATGGACGGCATACGTGCCCCTATGATACGGCCTGTGCGCCGCAAGCAACGGGCTCCGCGCCCTGGCTTCATGGACAATTTACGGCGTACGTGCCCTCATGATACAGCCTGTGCGCCGCAGGCAACGGGCTCCGCGCCCTTGCTCCATGGACACTTCACGGCGTACGTGCCCTCATGATACGGCCTGTGTGCCGCAGGCAACGGGCTCCGCGCCCTTGCTTCATGGACAATGCGCCGCGTACGTGTTCTTATGATACGGCCTGTGCGCCGCAAGCAACGGGCTCCGCACCCTTGTTTTATGGACAATTCACGGCATACGTGCCCGTATGATGTGACCTGTGTGCCGCAAGCAACGGCTTCGCACCCTTGCTTTTGGGTAATAGATGGCATACGTGCCCTTATGATACGACCTGTGTGCCGCAAGCAACGGGCTCCACACTCTTGCGTTGTGGATTATAGACGGCATTGAAATGCTTACGTGCCTTCGTTGTACATGCCTTTGCGTTGTGGACAATGTGTGGTCTGAGCGCCACGTTCGGATACGGCGTGTGTGCCGCCAGCAACAGGCTTTGCGCCTCGCATCATGTGTCTTGCGATATGGCCTGTGTGCCGCATGCAATTATGCTGCCTGCCCTGTCGTTATGGACGCTTCGACTTGTTGCGTGCCCTGCTGCGAGCCCTGTCGCAATACGCCTTGAGTGTACCGTGCACGGCAAGCCTGCGCCTCGCTATTGCTTCGTGTTGACAACGGAGCGGGCTTACGTGATCATGCGTCACCCTGTACGTCTTGAGGTCCGCACGCACATCATACTATCACGCGGCACCACCCTTGTAGTTTGGCTGACGCACCCCAAGCCAACCTATATGCATTCGATGTGTGCACTAGGCCCAAGTGCCGAATTTGTTTTTCCGGATATTTCGCCCTCAGTGAGCGATGTGGAGTTTTGTGCAGTTCGGCCAGCATGCTATGCCCAGCCAATAACAATACCGCATGACGCATAACTATACCGCATGACGCATAAACATGCCTTCGTGCCCTGCACCAGGCATCGGACGCTGT
>RGQD01000754.1 GCA_010030205.1 Betaproteobacteria bacterium | reverse complement strand
AGCCCAACCTGCGCTGCCCCCGCAACGGTAAGCGGACGGAATCTGACAGACCTCTCGGTCCGCCGATTCCCGCTCCTGTGTCTGACGCCACTGACCGTGTCAACGGTTGGGAAGGCCACAGGGGTTGTTTTCGCCAGCCCGGATACCGGCCAACAGGGGGCTGCACGCGTGCTGCGCGTGTGGCCACATGGGCCGGAGCTCGCGGGGAAGCGAGCGCAGGCGAGTACTGCTTTTTTCTTCCATGACTCCATTTCTGAAGGCGCGCCGCGCCCCCCTCGCGCTGGGCGTTTGCCTGGCGTTGCTGTCTTTTAACGTCGCCGCCGATGACGCCGCGACGGTGGTCGTCACGGCTGCGCGATCTGCGCAGTTACTCAATGACGTGCTGCCTCATACCACCGTTCTGCTGCGTCAGGACATTGAACGTTCGCAGGCGGTGGACTTGCCGGCATTGCTGGCTGCTGAGGCTGGCGTGCAGTTCGCCAGTAACGGCGGGCGTGGTACGGTGACTTCGTTGTTCCTGCGCGGCGCGCCGACGCGCCAGGTGCTGGTGCTGGTCGATGGCGTTGCGCTGTCGCGCCAGGACGCGACGGGTCTGGTCGGCATCGAGCACCTGATGCTCGACCAGGTCGAGCGTGTCGAAATCGTCCGTGGCAATGTTTCGGCCTTGTACGGCGGCGGTGCAGTCGGCGGCGTGATCCAGGTGTTCACCCGCCGGGTCGATGCCACACCGCAAGCCAGCCTGCTGATCGAAGCCGGTGCGCGCGGCTTGGTCCACGGCGCGGCCCAGACCACCGCGCAATTCGGTCGCACGCAGGTTTCGTTCGGTCTGTCGCGCGTTTCGGAGCAGGGCTTTACGGCGCTGGATCCGGCCCAGGTGCCCCCTGCCAACCCCGATCGCGACGGCTACCGCAACACCAGTGCGTCGCTCAAGCTGTCTCAGGCGCTGGCCGAAGGGCATCGCCTGGGCTTGGCTTGGGTGCACAGTAACGGCAGGCTGGATTACGACAGTGCCTATGCCACCCCGGCCGACGTGCAGACCAGCCGAACCCGCAAGGATCTGTTCAGTTTGAGCAGCGATGACCAGATCACTGCGGCTTGGTCCAGCCGCCTGAGTCTGTCGACCCAGCGCGATGATGCGCGCTACGATGAGAGCGGTGAATTCGGTTTTGCCGGCCGCTACAAGACCACGGTCGATGGGCTGAACTGGGCCCACAGCATCACCCTATCGCCCGTAACGGCGCTGAGTGCCGGCG
>RGQD01000753.1 GCA_010030205.1 Betaproteobacteria bacterium | reverse complement strand
TGGCGATGACCCGCGAGCGCGAGCGCGGCACGATGGAAAACCTGCTCGCCACGCCGGTGCGTCCACTTGAGGTGATGCTGGGGAAGGTGCTGCCCTACGTGCTGATCGGCTATTTGCAGCTGGGCGTGATCATGACCGCAGCCTGGCTGCTTTTCGAAGTGCCGATGAACGGGAGTTTCGCGCTGCTGATGGCGATGATCGGCGTCTTCATGCTTGCCAACCTGGGCGTGGGCTTCACCTTTTCGACGCTGGCGCGCAACCAGCTGCAAGCTTTGCAAATGACCTTCTTTTTCTTTCTGCCTTCGCTGCTGCTGTCGGGCTTCATGTTCCCATTCCGCGGCATGCCGCGATGGGCGCAGTGGCTGGGCGAGGTGCTGCCGCTGACGCATTTCCTGCGCATCGTTCGAGGCATCTTGCTCAAGGGCAACGGTCTGGCCCAGCTCTGGCCCGAGCTCTGGCCGATGGCGCTGTTCCTGGCGGCGGCTGCGGCGCTGTCGCTGGTGCGCTACCGCCAGACCGTGGACTAAGGGTAATTACCCGCCAACAGCGAGAACAATGCGGTTCTACTGCGGCCTTCAGGCCCATCACCAATGTGTCGTTATACCGGCTTATAGTGATTTACACGCTTCGCCGTAATGGCACCGCCGTCCCGGCGGCGCATCGCAGGCCAAGACAAGGATAGCCATGCCCACCTGGTTGATCGCACTGGACCGCCACTTCCCCATCCGATACCTGACCTTGTTGACCGCCGGCGTGGCTCTGCTGACGGGGCTGTTGTCCTGGTTCACTTTGCGCCAAGGCTTCTGGCTCACGCTGCTCGGCGCCACCGGCTTGGTGATCGGACTCCGAGACCTGCGCCAAACCCGGCATGCGCTGCTGCGCAACTATCCCGTGATCGGCCACATCCGCTTCCTGTTTGAATGGGTGCGGCCCGAGATCCGGCAATATCTGCTCGAAAGTGATCGCGAGGCGGTGCCTTTTTCGCGTCAGCAGCGCTCGCTGGTCTACCAGCGCAGCAAGGGCGAATCGGACAAGCGACCCTTCGGCACCCAACTCGACGTGGGCCAGGCGGGCTACGAATGGATCAACCACTCGTTGCAGCCCAGCACGCTGGCGAGCCACGACTTCCGCGTCAACATCGGCGGCGACCGATGCAGCCAGCCTTACGCCGCCAGTCTGTTCAACATTTCAGCGATGAGCTTCGGCGCGCTCAGCGCCAACGCGATCCTGGCGCTCAACGGCGGCGCCAAGGCCGG
>RGQD01000752.1 GCA_010030205.1 Betaproteobacteria bacterium | reverse complement strand
CACGTGCTGCGGATGCTGAAAGAGCTGCCAATACACGTGCTGCGGATGCTGAAAGAGCTGCCAATACACGTGCTGCGGATGCTACTGCCGATGCTGAAGTAGCACGTGCCGCAGCTGTAGCTGCTGAAGGACGTGTAGTAGCGGCAGTAGCCGCTACAGCTGCTGATAAAATAGCTGCTGACGCTCGTGTCGCTGCTGCTGAAGCACGTGCCGCTGGAGGTGATGAAACTGCTAGAGAAGCGGCTGCTGCGGCAGTAGCGGCGGCTAATGCTGCTGCGGCAGCTTCAGAGGCTGCTGCTGAGGCTGCACGTGCTGATGCTGCTGGTGCTAAATCTAGAGCTGATGCTGCAGAAGCTGCTGCTCAAGCTGCTTCTGCGAGAGCTGCTGTTGAGGCTGCAGCCACAGCTGAAAGAGCTGCAGCTACTATTGCTGCTTTAACACAAACCCGCAATGCTTCTGTTGCTCAAATAGCTGCTGCCGAAGCTGCTTCTAGACAAGCAGCGGCCGATGCTACAGCAGCACGTGCTGCTGCAGCTGACGCTGCTCGAAAAGAAGAAGAGTCCGCGTCGGCCTTGGCTGCTGCTGCTACAGCGGCTGCGGCTGCAAACGCTAGGGCGGATGAAGAAGCAACAAAAGCAGCCGCTGCTGCTGATAATGAACGTGCTGCAACTTTACGTGCAGATGCTGAAGCAGAACGTGCTGCTTTAGCCGATGCTCGTGCTGCTGCAAATACTGCTGCAGCTAGAGCGGAAGTTGCTGCGGCTGAAAGAGCTACTGCTGCGGCGTTAGCTGCGGGCGAGGAAGCAAAGAAAAGAATTGATGCTGCTGAAAAGGCCGCTAGAACCGCACGTGCGCAAGCTGCTGACGCAATTGCGGCTTCCGCAGATCATGACCAGCTCGCACGAGACGCAGCTGCCGCAGTGGCTGCTGCGGAAAGACAACGAGAAGATGCTGTTACGGCTGCCCGTGCGGCTGAACAAGCATCTGCTCGTTTATCTGCCGATCTAGCACGTGTAACTAGTGAAAAGACTGATGCTGAACGTCGCGTTGAAGGAAAGGACGCCAATGTTGCTACAATTAAAGAGTTAACAGATGCACTGGCTGCTGCTAATCGTAAGGCTGCTGAATCTGGAATTGCTGCTAGTGATGCAGCCGCCGCGGCTGCAGCTGCTAATGCTGAGAGAGATAGAGTAAATGGATTGAATGGAACCATAGCTGCCGATGCTACTGCGGCACGTGCTGCTGCTGCTGCTGCT
>RGQD01000751.1 GCA_010030205.1 Betaproteobacteria bacterium | reverse complement strand
CTAAAGTAACAATCAAATACCGAATAACAATAATAATGAATACTGAAAAAGTGAACCATGGAATGGGAGTGAGCGTGCTGGTGATGAAGTCGCTGGAGAGAGCGGCGCGAGAATATGCGCGAGAGTGCGTGTTAGCGTGCGGAAGTCGGTATAATTTTGACGCGGAAGAGGCGTTAAGAATGCTGAATCTAGAAAATATAGGTATACAGGTGAATGCGATGAAGAAACGAGGAAGCAACAAGGCGGTAAAGGTAAAGGCGGAAAAGGTAAAGGCGGAAAAAGCGGTAAAAGAAGTGAAGGAGAAGGGGGTGAAGAAGATGGCGCTGCCATTTGCCGCGTCGGGCGTGAATGAATCAGGATGCCGTGGATTAGCATACAATGGCGGTCTGTTTACGCAATGCGAGAAGGCGAGATTAGAGAGCGGAAGATACTGCCATGTGTGCCAAAAAGAGTCGGACGGAAGCGCCTCGGAAAAGCCATCGAACGGCACGGTAGAAGAGCGTTTGTCGTGCGGTTTGATGGAATATCGAGACGGAAAGGGACGAAAGCCGGTGGCATATGTGAAGATAATGGAGCGAGATGGAGTGGAGCGAATTGCGGTGGAAAAGGAAGCAGGTAAGCGAAATATAACCTTAGACGAAATCCATTTTGCTGTTGTAGATGAGAAGAAGGCGGTATCGGGGCGACCGAAGGCGTTAAAGAGAAAAAATGTGACGGTAGAATCGGTAAGCGTAGACGATTTGTTTGCTCAATTGGTGGACGATGATTCAGAGGATGATTCGGAAACCGAGACGGTATTAGTGAGCGAGAGCGATAGCGAAGAGATAGCAGACAGCCGAGAGCAAGAAAAGATGGAACGGTGCGAGATGAAAGAGGCGGATAACGAGTCAAAGAAAGCAGGAAAGGAGCATAAGCAGGCGATAAACAAGGCGGCAGACAAGGCGGCGAAAGAAGAGAAGATGGCGGCAGACAAGGCGGCGAAAGAAGAGAAGATGGCAGCAGATAAGGCGGCGAAAGAAGAGAAGATTGCGGCGGACAAGGCGGCGAAAGAGGAGAAGATTGCGGCGGACAAGGTAGCGAAAGAACAGAAGATGGCGGCAGACAAGGTGGCGAAAGAACAGAAGATAGTGGACGATTTAGCGGCGAAAGTGGCGAAAGAAGAGAAGATGGCAGCAGACAAGGTGGCGAAAGAAGAGAAGATGGCAGCAGACAAGGTGGCGAAAGAAGAGAAGATGGCAGCAGACAAGGTGGCGAAAGAA
>RGQD01000076.1 GCA_010030205.1 Betaproteobacteria bacterium | reverse complement strand
GCGCGGCTCAAGGAGCTCAAGCTGCCGCAGGGACGCTTGAAGACCGGCACACCGCCGCGCATCGATGGCCGCTCGATCGATTTCTCCAGGCTGACCGAGCAGCCCGGTGACCTGGGTCCGCTGCCGGTGTTCAGCTTCATGGGCCATGCCAGCCAGCACCCGCGCCAGGTGCCCTGCTGGATCACTCACACCAACGAGCGCACCCACGCGATCATTCGCTCGGGATTTGACCGCAGCCCGATGTTCACCGGCGTGATCGAGGGTGTGGGTCCGCGCTACTGCCCGAGCATCGAGGACAAGGTCAACCGATTTGCCGACAAGGACTCGCACCAGATCTTTCTCGAGCCCGAAGGCTTGAGCACGAACGAGTTCTACCCCAACGGCATCTCGACCTCGCTGCCCTTCGACATCCAGCTCGCTGCGCTGCAGTCGATGGCCGGGTTGGAGCAAGCCCATATCCTGCGGCCAGGCTATGCGATCGAGTACGACTTCTTCGACCCGCGAGAGCTCAAGAGCAGCTTCGAGACCCGGGCGATCACTGGGCTGTTCTTTGCCGGTCAGATCAATGGCACCACTGGCTACGAGGAGGCTGCGGCGCAAGGCCTTTTTGCCGGCGCCAACGCTGCGCTGCAGGCGCGGGGACTGGATGCACTGAGCTTGCGTCGCGACCAGGCTTACCTGGGCGTGTTGGTCGATGACCTGATCACCCAGGGCGTCAGCGAGCCTTACCGGATGTTCACGAGCCGGGCCGAGTTCAGGCTGCAGCTTCGCGAGGACAACGCCGATGCGCGGCTGACCGAGATTGGCCGCGGGATCGGCTTGGTCGACGATGCGCGTTGGGCCTTGTTCAACCGCAAGCGCGACGCGGTGGCGCGCACGGCTGAGCAGCTCAGGAGCAGCTGGGTCCACCCTGGGATCGTGCCGGCAGCTGACTCGCAGCGTTTGCTGGGCAAGGCGATCGAGCGCGAGCACACGCTGGCCGACCTGTTGCGGCGACCGGGCATCGGTTTCGACGCGGTGGCCGCGGTCGCTGGCATTGCGAGGGCAGCGCGCGGCACCGGCTCGGCGAGTGTTTCACGTGAAACATTGACTGCCGAGCTGGGCATGCCGCTGGCGGATGCGGTGATCGAACAAGTCGAGATTGCCACCAAGTACGCAGGCTACATCGGCAAGCAGACCGAGGATGTTGAGCGCGCGGCACATTTCGAGCACCTGGCGATGCCCGAGGGGCTGGACTATTCGCTGGTGCCGGCTTTGAGCTTCGAGGCCAGGCAAAAACTCAATCGCCACCGGCCGCAGACCTTGGGTCAGGCGTCCAGGATCTCCGGCGTCACGCCGGCAGCGATCTCGTTGTTGCTGGTCCATCTGAAAAAGGGTCGGCTCAAAGGCCTGACCTTGCCTGGCGCTGATACGGATCAGGGGCGGGCCGAGCTGCCCGCTACCGCGACGCTTCAGGACCCGGCCTGACATGCTCAGTGACGCCGATCGGCGACGGCGACAGCAGTTGGGTGATGCTGCCGTCGCGCTGGGCTTGTCGGTCAGCGCGGCGATGCTCGATCGTCTGATGGACTACCTGCAGATGCTGCAGCGCTGGAACAAGGTCTACAACCTGACGGCGTTGCGCGATCCTGACGAGATGCTCAGCCACCACCTGGTGGACTGTTTGGCGGTGCTGCCTGCGTTGCAGCGCCATGTTGCGGGCCTGGCGGAGGGTGCTGGCGGTGGGTGTGCGGGCGCGCTGCGCATCCTCGATGTCGGCAGTGGCGCCGGTCTGCCCGGCGTGGTGATCGCGGTGTTGCGCCCGGACTGGCATGTCAGTTGTGTCGACACGGTGGCCAAGAAGGCGAGCTTCATCCGCCAGGTTGGCGCCGAGCTCAGGCTGCCAAATCTGCAGTCATTGCACGCCAGGGTCGAGAATCTCGATCCCACGATGGGCGTTTACGATGTGATCACGTCGCGTGCGTTTGCATCGCTGGCTGACTTCACGGCCTTGTCTGCAGGGGTGTTGGCTGCGCAGGGCGTCTGGCTGGCGATGAAGGGCAAGCTGCCGACTGGCGAGCCTGCGCAGCCGGGCGTGCAGATGTTTCACGTGGAACAACTGCAGGTGCCGGGGCTCGAAGCCCAGCGCTGCCTGGTCTGGTTGCGCCGCGCGGGCCCCTGAAAATCGTCTGTCAGCAGTCGGCGAGCCTCGATCAATGGCCTTGAACCAGCGGCGATACTCTTGACCATGGCCAAAGTCTTTTGCATCGCAAATCAGAAAGGCGGCGTCGGCAAGACGACCACCACCGTCAACCTGGCTGCCGGTTTGGCCCAGGTGGGCCAGCGCGTGTTGGTGGTCGACCTGGACCCACAGGGCAACGCGACGATGGGCTCGGGCATCGACAAGCGTGCGATGACGCTGTCGGTCTACGATGTGTTGCTGGAGTCCGCCACGGTGGCCGAGGCGTGCCAACGCTCCGAGCGCGGTGGCTACGACGTGCTGGGCGCCAACCGGGAACTTGCAGGCGCCGAGGTCGAGCTGGTGGCGCTCGAGCATCGCCACGAGCGCTTGCGCCGTGCCTTGGCCGGCGTGGCACAGCAAACATCAGGCGGCTACGATTTCGTGTTGATCGACTGCCCGCCGTCCTTGAGCCTGCTCACGCTCAATGGTCTGTGCAGTGCCAACGGGGTGATCGTGCCGATGCAGTGCGAGTACTTTGCGCTGGAAGGTTTGTCCGATCTGGTCAACACGATCAAGCAGGTGCACGCCAACCTGAACCGCGACCTGCAGATCATCGGGCTGTTGCGGGTGATGTTCGACCCGCGCATCACGCTGCAGCAGCAGGTCAGCGAACAGCTCAAGACCCACTTTGGCGACAAGCTGTTTGGCACCGTGATCCCGCGCAACGTTCGCCTGGCGGAAGCCCCCAGCTACGGACAGCCCGGGGTGGTGTTCGACCCCGCCTCCAAGGGCGCCATCGCCTATGTCGAATTTGCGTCCGAACTGGTGCGCCGGGTCGGCGCGTTGATACCGACGGGCCGATGAATTCGCTGCCGATCACGCTGCTGTCGCGCATCGAGGATGCGGGCATCAACGCCAGCGCGCCGCCGCAACAGCGCTGGATCGACGGCTGGTTGCTGCGCTACTCAGCTGGCAAGGCCAAGCGCACGCGCTGCGTGCAGGCGGTGGCCCAGGGTCGTTTGCCACTGGACCAGCGACTGGAGCTTTGCGCAGCAGTGCTGCGCGACGCCGGTTTGCCCATGGTCGTGCGCATCACGCCTTTCTCGCTGCCCGAGGGGCTAGACACCGCGCTCGCGGACCGCGGCTATGGCCGATTCGACGAAACCCGGGTGATGGTCGCGCGCCGGTTGCCGACGCATGCCGAACCGCTGCCGAACGGGTTGGCGCTTGAACCGCTGGCGCCGGCCGAGTTTGCCGAGGTCGTCGGCTGCTTGCGGGGTTCACCGCCGGGGCATCGCGCCGCGCACGCCGAACGCCTGGCGCTGTCGCCGGTGCCCTACCAGGGTTGGGTGCTGCGTCGCGCTGACAGCGCTGACAGCGGTGCGGTGCTGGCCTGCGGCCAGACAGCGGTCGAATCCGAACTGGTCGGCGTGTACGACGTCTTCACCGACCCCGCCGTGCGCGGCCAGGGGCTGGCTCGCCGGCTGTGCAGTGCGTTGCTGGCCCGAGCGGGTGCGGCCGGTGCCAGCATGGCCTATCTGCAGGTCGATGCCGACAATGCGCCGGCCCGGGCGATCTACCACCGCCTGGGTTTCGACGACGCCTACAGCTACCACTACCGCGCGCCTGACCCCGACGCGGCCTGACACCGGCTGAGGCCGGCCGGGCAGGCTCAGAGCCCCAGCCCTTCGTCCAGGCCCAGATGGACATTCATCGACTGCACCGCAGCGCCACTGGCGCCTTTGCCCAAGTTGTCCAGCCTCGACATCAGCAAGACCTGATGGTCGTTGGCAAACACGAACAGCTCGCAGCGGTTGCTGTCGTTGCAGGCCTGGACGTCGAAGAAGCCTTCGGCCAGCGTCGCAGGGTCTGACAGCGGCATCACCTTGACAAAGCGCTCGCCGCGATAACGCTCAGTCAGTGCGGCATGCAGCATGGCGCCGTCAGTGCCGGGCTTGAGCTGGTTCAGGTGCAGCGGCACGGTCACCGCCAGGCCCTTGTAGAAGCTCGCGACGACGGGCAGAAACACCGGTGCCTGCGCCAGCCCGGTGTGGGCCACCATCTCGGGCAGGTGCTTGTGCGCCAGGTTCAGCGCGTAAGGCCGGGGCGACAGCAGCCTGGCATCGCCGCCAGCCTCGTATTGCTCGATCATCTTCTTGCCGCCGCCCGAATAGCCGGTGATCGAGGTCGCGCTCAGCGCCAGTGTGGTCGGCACCAGCCCGGCGTCCACCAGCGGGCGCAGCAGCAGGATGAAGGCGCTGGCGTGGCAGCCTGGGTTGGCGATCCGCTTGGCCGCGCGCAGCAGCTCGCGCTGGCCGGTGGCGAGTTCGGGCAGGCCGAAAGCCCAGCCCGGCGCGGTGCGGTGCGCAGTGCTGGCGTCGATCAGGCAGGTGCGGGGGTTGTTCACCAGCGAAGCAGCTTCGCGCGCGGCCTGGTCTGGCAGGCACAGGAAAGCCACATCAGCGGCGTTGAGCAGGCGCGCTCGCTCGGCCTCGTCCTTGCGGCGATCGGCGTCTATGCGCAGCACCTCCACATCTGGGCGGCGGGCCAGCATCTCGTGGATGCGCAGTCCGGTCGTGCCTTCCTGTCCGTCGACAAATACGAGCGTGCTCATGCGGTTTCCTGTTGGTCACAATGCGGGTCAACCCCAGAGGATAAGCCAAGCCGATGACGCCACCGAGAATATTGCTGCTGCCTGGCTGGCAAGGTGCAGCCGCCAGCCACTGGCAAAGCCATTGGGAGCGCCGCTTCGGCTTCGAGCTGTTGCAGCAGGACGACTGGTGGTGGCCGCGTCGCGGCGACTGGATGGCCAGGCTGGAAGACGCTTTGCTGGCCGACGAGCGACCCACGGTGCTGGTGGCGCATGGTCTGGCCTGCCAGCTGGTGGCGGCCTGGGCTGGCCACTCGCGCCAGGGCCACCGGGTGGTCGCTGGCTTGCTGGTGGCGCCGCCCGACCTGTTGCGCGTCGACCTGGCGCCTCAGCTGACGGCCTGGGCGCCGCTCGCGATGGCCCCGCTGGCGTTTGCCAGCACCGTCGTGACCAGCGTCACCGATCCACATTGCCAGCCCGAACACAGCCGGTCGCTGGCGCTGGCTTGGGGCAGCGAGATACACGATGCAGGCGTTGCCGGCTCAGTCGACGCTGGACTGGGCGATTGGCCGGTCGGGCTGAGCTTGCTGGGCCAGTTGATGCGGCGCGCTGGCTTGCCAAGGTTCCCGCCATTCGACTCGCCCGGCCCGGGATGACGGCCGCAGCGCACGATCACCGACAATCTCCCCCCATGGTGACCAAGAAACCCAAGGGCCTAGGCCTAGGCCTCGAAGCATTGCTGGGCCCGAAGGTGGCAGAGGCGACAGCTGCCGATGCGTCGCGGCCGACGACGCTCAAGCTCAGCCAGCTCAATGCTGGCAAGTACCAGCCTCGTACCCGAATGGACGAAGGCTCGCTCTACGAGTTGGCCGAGAGCATCAAGAGCCAGGGCATCATGCAGCCCATCCTGGTTCGGCCGCTGGCCACAGCGCCTCATGACCCGTCGCAAGGGCCTGCGCCGGCAATCGGCGCATTCAATCGCTCAGCGCAACAGTACGAGATCATCGCCGGCGAGCGGCGCTTTCGCGCCGCCAAGCTGGCCGGTCTGGACGAAGTACCGGTGCTGGTCAAGGAGGTCCCTGACGAAGCGGCAGCGGTGATGGCGCTGATCGAGAACATCCAGCGCGAGGACCTGAACCCGCTGGAAGAGGCCCAGGGTCTGCAGCGACTGGTGCAGGAGTTCTCGCTGACCCATGAACAGGCTGCGCAGGCGGTGGGTCGATCGCGCAGCGCGGCGAGCAACCTGCTGCGCCTGCTCAACCTGACGCCGCCGGTGCAGCAGATGCTGATGGCTGGCGATCTGGACATGGGCCATGCCCGTGCGCTGCTGGGTTTGGAAGCCGGACAGCAGGTGGCGAGCGCCAACGAGATCGTCGCGCGCAAGCTCAGCGTTCGCGAGGCCGAAAAGCTGGTGGCCAAAGCCCAGGGCAATGGCCGGCAAGCGACCTTGCTGCGTGTTCGCAAGGACAAGCCGCGCGACATCGTCCGGCTCGAAGAGCAGCTCGCCGACGCGCTGACCGCGCAGGTCGAGATCCGCATCCACCGCAACACCGCGCGTGGCCAGCAAGGCGAGGTGGCAATCTCATTCGGCTCGCTCGAAGAGCTCAACGGCTTGCTCGACAAGCTCGGCGCCAAAGAGCGCTGAGTCTGCCTGAACGACGCTCCTTGCGCCTAACAGGCCGTAAGAGCGGACCAGCGAAAGAACGCAAGCACTGAATTGCCGCACTGCGGCCAGCCGCCGCGCAGGCTTGCGGCCCGTGTATCCGCGTCCGCCGAGTGCTTGCGACAAACCGACGATGCGAGGATTAGTTGACGCGCCGCTGCATGCCCGCGCCAGGAACAGCACCCGGATATGGGGTTACATCCGGCCATCTTGCCGCGCACGATCGAGCCAAACTGGCATCCGCTGATTCGACAACGCAATGCGCTGACCGGAAAGCTCTGATGGCGCCCTGGCCTGTGGGGCCTGGACGTCATCAGATCTTCCCCGCCGCCGAGAGGGCCCCCGCCCGATTCGACGCTGTGTCCGACCCAGGAGGCCTTCATGGACATCATCAGCAGCTTTGCCGCCCGTTACGAACGCACCCGTGAAGAGGAGTTGTCGCTCGAAGACTACCTCGCCGAGTGCAAACGCAATCCCCTGGCCTATGCCTCGGCCGCCGAGCGCATGTTGCGCGCGATCGGCGAGCCGCAAATGGTCGACACTCGCAACGACACGCGCCTGTCGCGCCTCTTTGCCAACAAGCTGATCAAGCGCTACCCGGCGTTCGCCGAGTTCTACGGCATGGAGGACGCGATCGAGCAGGTGGTGTCTTACTTCCGCCATGCCGCCCAGGGGCTGGAAGAGCGCAAGCAGATCCTCTACCTGCTCGGGCCCGTGGGCGGCGGCAAGAGCTCGATTGCCGAGCGGCTCAAGGCCTTGATGCAGGAGGTGCCGTTCTACGCCATCAAGGGTTCACCGGTCAACGAAAGCCCGCTCGGGCTGTTTGACGCGGTCGAGGACGGCGCGATCCTCGAGAGCGAGTACGGCATCTCGCGCCGTTACCTCAACCGCATCCTCAGCCCCTGGGCGGTCAAGCGGCTCGAGGAGTACGGCGGCGACATCCGCAGGTTCAAGGTCGTCAAGCGCCACCCCAGCGTGCTCAAGCAAGTCGGCATCAGCAAGACCGAGCCGGGTGATGACAACAACCAGGACATCAGCTCGTTGGTCGGCAAGGTCGACATCCGCAAGCTCGAGACCTACGCCCAGGACGACCCCGACGCCTACAGCTTCTCAGGCGGCCTGTGCCTGGCCAACCAGGGATTGCTCGAATTCGTCGAGATGTTCAAGGCGCCCATCAAGGTCTTGCATCCGCTGCTCACGGCCACACAAGAGGGCAACTTCAAGGGCACCGAGGGCTTTGGCGCGATCCCGTTCGATGGCGTCGTGCTGGCGCACAGCAACGAGAGCGAGTGGAAGGCGTTCCGCAACAACAAGCACAACGAGGCTTTCCTGGATCGAATCTATATTGTCAAAGTACCCTACTGCTTGAGAGTTAGCGAAGAGATCCACATTTACGAAAAACTCGTCAACAGCAGCTCGCTGGGACAGGCCAAGTGCGCACCAGGAACGCTCAAGATGATGAGCCAGTTCGCGATCCTGACGCGTCTGAAGGAGCCCGAGAATTCGTCGCTGTTCTCCAAGATGCAGGTCTACGACGGCGAGAATCTCAAGGACACCGACCCGCGCGCCAAGAGCTACCAGGAATACCGCGACTACGCTGGTGTCGACGAGGGCATGAACGGCGTCTCGACCCGCTTCGCCTACAAGATTCTGTCCAAGGTCTTCAACTTCGACAGCGCCGAGGTGGCGGCAAATCCGGTGCATCTGATGTATGTGCTCGAGCAGCAGATCGCGCGCGAGCAGTTCCCGGCCGACCTCGAGCAGAAATACACCGGCTTCATCAAGGAGCAGTTGGCGCCGCGCTATGCCGAGTTCATTGGCAAGGAGATACAGACCGCGTATCTGGAAAGTTACAGCGAGTACGGCCAGAACATCTTCGACCGCTACGTCACTTACGCCGACTACTGGATTCAGGACAACGAATATCGCGACACCGACACCGGCGAGGTGTTTGACCGTGGTGCGCTCAACGCCGAGCTCGAAAAGATCGAGAAGCCCGCAGGTATCTCCAACCCCAAGGACTTCCGCAACGAGATCGTCAACTTCGTGCTGCGTGCGCGCGCCAACCACCAGGGCAACAACCCGGTCTGGACCAGCTACGAGAAGCTGCGCACGGTGATCGAGAAGAAGATGTTCTCCAACACCGAAGAGCTGCTGCCGGTGATCAGCTTCAACGCCAAGGCCAGCGCCGATGAGGCCAAGAAGCACGAGGACTTCGTCACCCGCATGGTGGCCAAGGGCTATACCGGCAAGCAGGTTCGCCTGCTGTGCGAGTGGTACCTGCGGGTTCGCAAGTCGAGTTGATCCACCGGCACGCCCGACCTGCGTGTCGGGTGGCTTCCGCTGGGCTTCTAGGCCCGGCGCCAAGCTTGTTTGGCGACCCAGTGAGGATTCATGCAACTCCAAATCATCGACCGCCGATTGGCCGGTAAGAACAAGTCGATCGGCAACCGCGAGCGCTTCATGCGCCGCTACAAGGACAAGATCACGGAGGCCGTGCGCCGTGCCGTCGACGGCCGCGGCATGCGCGACCTGCAGCGTGGCGAGGAGGTCCGCATCCCCAAGAAAGACCTCTCTGAGCCCGTCTTCCACCACGGCCAGGGCGGCGTGCGTGACATGGTGCACCCCGGCAACCAGGACTACTTGCGGGGCGACCGGATCAAGCGCCCCCAGGGCGGCCAGGGTGGCGCTGGCAAGGGGCAGGCCAGCGACCAGGGCGAGGGCGAAGACGACTTCAGCTTCGCGCTGAGCAAGGAGGAGTTCATGCAGGTCTTCTTCGAGGATCTGGCGCTGCCTCGCCTGACCCGGACCCAGCTTGCCGAGGTGCCTGAGTGGAAGACCCATCGGGCCGGATTTTCCAGTGACGGCACACCCAATAACATGGATGTAGTGCGTTCACTGCGCGGCGCAATCGGTCGGCGCATCGCGATCGGCTCGGATTCACGGCGCCAGCTCGCCGAGCTTGAGGCCCTGCTTGCGATCAACCGCGCCGCTGCGTTGGCCGGCGATGTCAGCGCCGAGGGCGAGATCTTGCTGCTCGAGGACAAGATCGAGACTTTGCGTGCAAGGCTGGGTCGAATTCCCTATCTCGATCCGATCGATCTGCGCTACCGCCACCGGGTCAAGGTACCGGTGCCCAGCGCCAAGGCGGTGATGTTCTGTGTGATGGACGTCTCGGGTTCAATGGACGAGGCGCGCAAGGACTTGTCCAAGCGCTTCTTCATCCTGCTTTACCTGTTCTTGACGCAGCATTACGACAAGATCGACATCGTTTTTATCCGCCACCACACCCAGGCCCAAGAGGTCGAAGAGCAGGACTTCTTCCATGCCCGCGAGACCGGTGGCACGGTGGTCTCGAGCGCGCTGGTGCTGATGGAGGAGATCATCCGCGCCCGCTACTCGCCCAGCGAGTGGAACATCTACGGTGCCCAGGCCAGCGATGGCGACAACTGGCACCACGACTCGGGCCGCTGCCGCGAACTGCTGGCCGAGAACATTCTGCCCCTGTGCCGTTACTTCGCCTATGTGCAAGTGGCCGAGGAGGAGCAGAACCTGTGGGCCGAGTACAGCCAGCTCAGCGCGAGCCATCGCCACTTCGCGATGCGCAAGGCGGTCGAGCCCGCGCAGATCTACCCGGTCTTTCGCGACCTGTTCAAGAAGGAGGGCGCCGCGCAGGCGGCGTGACACGATGTCTGAGTCACATGCCGAGTTCGTTGTGCCGCCTGCGGTGGCGCCGACCGATGCCCCGCGCGGCCAAGAACGCCCGCTGCGCGGCCCGCTGCCGCAGCGCCGGCCGGTCCAACGCCTGCCCTCGCCCAGCGACTGGACCTTCGAGCTGATCGACGACTACCACGACGTGATCCGCGACACGGCCTGGCGCTTTGGTCTCGACACCTATCCGAACCAGCTCGAGGTCATCACCGCCGAGCAGATGATGGATGCCTATGCCAGCGTGGGCATGCCGGTGACGTACCGCCACTGGAGCTACGGCAAGGAGTTCATCAGCACCGAGAAGAACTACAAGCGCGGCCACATGGGACTGGCCTACGAGATCGTGATCAACGCCAACCCTTGCATCAGCTACCTGATGGAGGAGAACACGATGGCCATGCAGGCCTTGGTGATCGCCCACGCCGCCTACGGCCACAACAGCTTTTTCAAGGGCAATTACCTGTTCCGGATGTGGACCGACGCGTCTTCGATCATCGACTACCTGGTCTATGCCAGGAACTATGTCGCCGAGTGCGAGGAGCGCCACGGTCAGCAGGTGGTGGAGGAATTTCTCGACTCCTGCCATGCGCTGCAGAACCACGGCGTCGACCGTTACCGGCGGCCCAGCCGCAAGTCTCTGGCGCAGGAGCTCGCCGAACGCAAAGACCGCGAGGCCTATGCCCAGCGCCAGGTCAACGACATGTGGCGCACGCTGCCCAGGCGCGCCGAGAAGGCCGACGAGCCCTTGGAAGCGCGGCGTTTTCCCGAGGAACCGCAGGAGAATTTGCTGTACTTCATCGAGAAGAATGCGCCGCTGCTCGAGCCCTGGCAGCGCGAGATCCTGCGCATCGTTCGCAAGGTGGCGCAGTACTTCTACCCGCAGCGCCAGACCCAGGTGATGAACGAGGGCTGGGCGACGTTCTGGCACCACCGCTTGCTCAACCAGATGTACGACGACGGCTACCTCAACGACGGCTTGATGATCGAGTGGCTGAAGTCGCACACCAACGTGGTCTACCAGCCGAGCGTCGGCGACCGGAACTACGCCGGCCTGAACCCCTATGCGCTGGGTTTTGCGATGTTCACCGACATCAAGCGCATCTGCGAGCATCCCACGGACGAAGACCGGCAGTGGTTTCCGGCCATCGCTGGCGCCGACTGGGTGCCCACGCTGGATGCGGCAATGCGCAACTTCAAGGACGAAAGCTTCATCGGCCAGTACCTCAGTCCGAAGCTGATGCGCGACTTCAGGCTGTTCGCGATCCATGACGACGAGCAGCAAAGCGAGCTCGAAGTCAGCGCGATCCACGACGATGCAGGCTACCGGCGGGTGCGCGAAGCGTTGTCGCAACAGTACGACCTGGGCTCGCGCGAGCCCAATATCCAGGTCTGGAACGTCAACCTGCGCGGCGACCGCTCACTGACCTTGCGCCACTTCCAGCATCACAACCGGCCGTTGGCCGAGGGCGCGCAAGAGGTGCTCAAGCATGTGGCCAGGCTCTGGGGTTTTGGCGTGCAGCTCGAAAGCAGCAACGACAGCGGTGAGATCACCAAGCGCTGGACGGTGCCCGCGCCTAGCGCTTGAATTGGCGGGCAACGCACGCAAGGAAGCCGCAGCCCGGTCAGAGCGCGAAGATCTTGCCTGGGTTGAGGATGTTCTTCGGGTCTAGCGCCCGCTTGAGCACCCGCATCATCTGCACCGTGGCCACACCGGTCTCGTCGATCAGGAAGCCTTGTTTGTGCAGGCCGATGCCGTGCTCGCCGGTGCAAGTGCCTTCGAGCTTCAGGGCGTGGTGCACCAGCTGCTCGTTCAGCCGCTCGGCGGTTTCGCGCTCGGCGGGAATCGCTGGGTCGATCAGGTAGGCGATGTGGAAGTTGCCGTCGCCGACATGGCCGACGATGTAGTAGGGCAGGCCGGCCTCGTCGGCCTCTCGCACCGCCAGGTCTATGCACTCGGCCAGGCGCGAGATCGGCACGCAGGTGTCGGTCGTGACGGTGCGGCAGCCCGGCTTGAGCTGCAGGCCGGCGAAGTAGGCACGGTGGCGCGCCGCCCACAGCCGGCTGCGCTCCTCGGGCGTGGTGGCCCATTCGAAGTCCTCGCCGCCGTGCTCGCGCGCCACGTCTTGAACGGTTTGCGCCTGCTCGGCCACGCTGGCCGCGCTGCCGTGGAACTCCATCAACAGCATCGGCGCTTCGCGCAGCGTCAGCTTGTCGTGCTTGTTGACCGCACGCACCGCGTTGGCGTCTAGCAGCTCGCAGCGCGCGATCGGCACGCCCATCTGGATGATCTGGATCGCGGTGTTCACGGCCGCTGCGATGTCTGGGAAGTTGCAGATCGCTGCCGACACCGACTCGGGCTGCGGATAGAGCTTGATCGTGACCTCGGTCAGGATGCCGAGCGTGCCCTCGCTGCCGACCATCAGCCGCGTCAGGTCATAGCCCGCGCTGGACTTCTTTGCGCGGGTGCCGGTGCGGATGATCTCGCCGCTGGCCGTGACCACCTGCAGCGCCAGCACGTTTTCGCGCATCGTGCCGTAGCGAACCGCGTTGGTGCCGCTGGCCCGGGTGGCGGCCATGCCGCCGATCGAGGCGTCTGCGCCGGGATCGATCGGGAAGAACAAGCCAGTGTGGCGGATCTCGTTGTTGAGCTGGTTACGGGTGACGCCGGGCTGCACCGTGACGGTCAGGTCTTCACTGTTGATACGCAGCACTTTGTTCATCCGCGCAACATCGATGCTGATGCCGCCCTGCACCGCGAGCAGATGGCCTTCCAGCGACGAGCCGGTGCCGAAAGCGATCACCGGCACCTCGTAGCGGTCGGCCAGCGCCACCGCGTCGGCCACTTCTTCGGTGCTTTCGGCAAACACCACGGCGTCTGGCGGCGGCACCTCGAACGGTGACTCATCGCGGCCATGTTGCTCGCACACCGCTTGGGCGGTCGAGCAGCGCTCGCCGAAACGCGCTTTCAGTGCGGTGATCATCTCGGCGGGCACGGGCCGACGCTCGGTCATCAGCAGGTGGGCAGGCAGGGTGGCGTTCATCGCTTCGATCTCCGGGACGAGGGCATCAGACGGTGATGGTATGCCGTTTGCCCCCGCCCGGTCATTGGGGCTGTTGCGCAAGCCCGTCGCCCGGGCCCTGATGTTCGGGCAACATGCTTTCTCGTTCCCGAAATTTTTCCCCTGGAGACCTCACCATGGCCAACCGGCTGACCCAGATCGCCACGCGCACAGGAGACGACGGCTCGACCGGTCTCGGCGACGGCACGCGCGTGCCCAAAGACAACCTGCGGGTGCAGGCCATGGGCGATGTCGACGAGCTCAATTCGGGCCTGGGCGTGCTGTTGGCCGAGCCGCTGCCGGCCGACGTGCGCGAGTTGCTGGTCGTGATCCAGCACGAGCTGTTCAACCTCGGCGGCGAGCTGTCGATCCCGGGCTACACCTTGCTCAAGCCCGAGGCGGTGGCCCGGCTCGACGCCGCGCTGGCGCACTACAACGCGGCCTTGCCGCGGCTGGCCGAGTTCATCTTGCCGGCAGGCACACGCAGCGCCGCGCTGGCCCATGTCAGCCGCACCGTGGCGCGGCGCGCCGAGCGTGCGGTGGTCGCGCTCAGCGCCCAGGCCAGCGTCAACGACGCACCGCGTCAATACCTCAACCGATTGTCGGATTTGCTGTTCGTGCTCGCGCGGGTGCTCAACCGTGCCAACCTCGACGGGCTGGGCGGCGACGATGTGTACTGGCGCAGCGAGCGGTTGGCAGCGCAGGGCGCAGCAGCCGACGACGCGCCAGCCTCAAATTTGCCAGGGGATGCTCTCAAGTAAATGGGGCTTGGCCAGCATAGGCCGCCGCCAGTCCTGCGTCGCGCGCTTGGGTCAAAGCTTGCGTCGCGCCGCCACCGCATCGCTCAAGACCTGCAACACGGTCAGTGAATCGTCCCAGCCTATGCAGGCGTCGGTGATGCTCTGGCCGTAGGTCAGCTTGGCGGGGTCGTCCTTGCCGGCGCTGAATTTCTGCGCGCCGGCCAGCAGGTGGCTCTCGACCATCACGCCGATGATGTGGCGTTGGCCCGCAGCCAACTGCGTGCCGATGTCGCGCGCCACGTCGATCTGACGCTGGTGCTGCTTGCTGCTGTTGGCGTGGCTGCAGTCGACCATCAACTGCGGTGCCAGCTTGGCAGCGACCAGCTCCTCGCAGGCGGCGGTGATGCTGGCCGCGTCGTAATTCGGTGCCTTGCCGCCACGCAGGATCACATGGCAGTCCTTGTTGCCCTTGGTCTGGACGATCGCGACCTGACCGTTTTTGTGGACGGACAGGAAATGGTGCGGCCGCGACGCGGCCTGGATCGCATCGGTCGCGATCTTGAGGTTGCCGTCGGTGCCGTTCTTGAAGCCTATTGGCGCCGACAAGCCCGATGCGAGCTCGCGGTGCACCTGGGACTCGGTCGTACGTGCGCCGATCGCGCCCCAGCTGATCAGGTCGCCGATGTACTGCGGGCTGATCACGTCGAGGAACTCGCTCCCCGCCGGTACACCCAGCCGGTTGATGTCGACGAGCAACTGGCGTGCGATGCGCAGCCCTTCGTGAATCCGGTAGCTCTCGTCGAGGTAGGGATCGTTGATCAAGCCTTTCCAGCCGACGGTGGTGCGGGGTTTTTCGAAATACACCCGCATCACGATTTCCAGCGTCCCCGCGTACTTCGTGCGCTGGGACTTGAGCTGGCGGGCGTAGTCCAGTGCGGCGGCCGGGTCATGGATCGAGCAAGGGCCGATCACCACCAGCAGCCGGTCGTCCTTGCCGTCGAGGATGCGGCGAACGCTGCGCCGGGTGTCGCCGACGAGTTTTTCAACCGGCGTGCCGGCAATCGGAAAGAAGCGGATCAGATGCTCGGGAGGTGGCAACGGGGTGACCTCCTCGATGCGCTGGTCGTCAGTCTCGCTGGTCCTCTCGCTCAACGAATAGCCGTGGTTCGGTTCGCTGGCTTCAGCGTGGTGGTGGGACTTGGGCGCCATGATGGGTTCCTGTTGCGGTGAGATCGTCGGGGCAAAAAAAAACCGCCGGGTTTGCCGGCGGTTGGTTTGTTCGGGTCGCTTGTCTTACGCGCGATCGCCTCTCAAGCCGCCGGTCAGGGGCGAGAACCAAAAGTACGAAAATCGCGAGGAACGCATCGGTGGAATGTAGCACGGACAGCGTGGCATGCGGCCAGGCGGCGAGCTCAGGCTGTGCCGCCGACGGTCAGCCCGTCGATTCGCAGCGTCGGCTGGCCGACACCGACCGGCACGCTCTGGCCTTCCTTGCCGCAGACGCCGACGCCCGAATCGAGCGCCAGGTCGTTGCCGATCATCTTGACGCGGGTCAGCGCATCCGGGCCGTTGCCGATGATCGTCGCGCCCTTGACCGGGTACAGGATCTTGCCGTTCTCGACCCAATAGGCCTCGCTGGCCGAGAACACGAACTTGCCGCTGGTGATGTCGACCTGGCCGCCGCCGAAGTTGGTCGCATACAGCCCGCGCTTGATCGACCCGACGATTTCATCCTTGGTCTTGTCGCCGTTGAGCATGTAGGTGTTGGTCATTCGCGGCATCGGCACATGGGCATAGCTCTCGCGCCGACCGTTGCCGGTGGGCTTGACGCCCATCAGCCTGGCATTCATCGAGTCCTGGATATAGCCCTTCAGGATGCCGTCCTCGATCAGCACGTTGCGTTGCGATGCGCAGCCTTCGTCGTCGACATTGAGCGAGCCGCGCCGGTCGGGCAAGGTGCCGTCGTCGAGCACGGTCACGCCTTTGGCCGCCACGCGCTGGCCGATGCGCCCGGCGAATGCCGACGAGCCCTTGCGGTTGAAATCGCCTTCCAGGCCGTGGCCTATGGCCTCGTGCAGCAGCACGCCGGGCCAGCCCGGGCCCAGCACGACGGTCATCACGCCGGCCGGCGCCGGGCGCGATTCGAGATTCGTCAGCGCCGCGTTGACCGCCTGGTCGACATAGAGCGTGAGCTGCTCGTCCTGGAAGTAACCCAGGCCGAAGCGCCCGCCACCGCCGCCCGAGCCGACCTCGCGTCGGCCGTTGGATTCAGCGATCACGGTGATCGAAAGCCGCACCAGCGGCCGCACATCGGCCGCGCGGGTGCCGTCGGCGCGAGCGACCATCACGACGTCGTACTCGGCGGCCACACCCGCCATCACCTGCACGACACGTGGGTCGCGGGCGCGCGCCATTTTTTCGATCTTCTCGAGCAGCGCGACCTTCTGGGTGCTGTCGAGCGTGCCTATCGGGTCGGTGGGCAGATAGAGCGAGCGGCTGGTCGCGATCCTGGGCTTGCGCGCGAGCTTGACGCGCCGGCTCTGGCCCGCTGCGGCGATGCTGCGAACCGTGCGTGCAGCGTCGAGTAGCGCGGCCTCGGAGATGTCGTCTGAGTAGGCGAAAGCGGTCTTCTCGCCTGCCACCGCCCGCACGCCAACGCCTTGGTCGATCGAAAAGCTGCCGCTCTTGACGATGCCTTCTTCTAGGCTCCAGCCCTCGTGGCGGGTGATCTGGAAGTACAGGTCGGCATCGTCGATGCGGTGTTCGCCGATCACGCCGAGCGCGGCAGCGAGCTTGGCCTCGTCCAGACCGAAGGGATCGATCAGCAGTTGCTGGGCGATGGCTAGGCGTTCGAGGGTGGGTTCGCGCGAGATCATGGTGTGATTGTAGGAGTCGCAAGCCGGTTTTGCAGCACCATGTTTGACGCCGCGCCGCTGCCCGTCAACCCGCTGGTCAGTCTGGGCTGTGCCCAGCGATCACGCCGCGTCGTCGGCGTCGCGGCGCAGCGCCAGCGCACGCTCGTACAAGGCATTGCGCGGCGCGCCGCTCAGCTCGGCCGCCAGTGCCACCGCCTGTTTCAGCGGCAGCTCGCGCAGCAGCGGCATCAGCAATCGCTCGGCCTCGGCCGGCAGGCCGTCCGCGCCCGTTGCCACCGCCAGCAATGGCAGCGCATGCAGCACCAGCACGAATTCGCCGCGGCCACGGTTGGCGTCTGCCGCCAGCCAGGCTGGCAGCTCTGAGGCCTGGTGCGTGACGATGGTCTCGAACTGCTTGGTCAACTCGCGGCACAGCGTGATGCGTCGCTCGGGCGCGGCCTCGGCCAGGCCGGCGACCAGTGCTTCGATGCGGTGCGGCGCCTCGAACAGCA
>RGQD01000750.1 GCA_010030205.1 Betaproteobacteria bacterium | reverse complement strand
GTGCGTGACAGCGACTGTTCTGCCTATGACTGTGAATTCATTGCGCTGGCGATCAAACTCAATACAAAGCTCGTGACGGTGGACAAGAAGCTGCTTCGGGAGTTCCCAACGCGCGCCATCGCTCTTGCTGCTAGATAGTGGTCGAAGAAAGCTGCGTTCTGGGGTGAGACTTCAGACGACGGCGTCATTCGGCGCCTTCATTGCGCAGGAATTCGCGAAATGGCGCAAGGTGATCAAGCAGGCCGGCATCGAGGCGCAGTGAGCGACCCGGCCCCCGGAGGCGTCGACTTCCATCGACGGCCACTCGCCGAGACTTGGCGCTCCGACCAAGCCTCGGTTCGCCTGAGCTGGGGCGGCTCAAGCGCGTGTTCGAGATCGACATGGCGCACTGCCCGAACTGCGGCGGCGAGCGCAAGATCATCGCGGCCATCCTGTGGGGGGTGCCCGGACGTCAACGGTCCTGAGGACCGTTGGTGCCTGGCGAACGCCAGGGCCTCCGTGCCCTGGCAACCGGTGATCGAGAAGATCCTCAAGCACCTGGGGTTGCAGGCCTGGGCGCCGCCCAACCGTGACGGTTCAGACGACCTGGCGAGCGGGGTTGCTGGAGTCGGCTGCGTCCGAGAGTTTGCGGGACCAATGGAAGCGGCCAAGTGACAAGGGATAACCCCAAGACGGCGCCCGAGAACGACGGTTTGGGGCGGCGCTGCCAAAGCTCAGCAGGTCTCAGCCACCTTCAAAGACCGATTCACACGCGTCGAGGGCCGTGTTCGGGGCGCCATGGGGAAGGAAAAGGGCGTTTGAAAAACCTATCCTCGCAGCAATGGGATTGCGCACTGCATCACGTTGAAGAGGCCCATGACGTTGACGTGCAGTGCGCGCTCCATCTGCGACGCCTCGACCTTGCTGAACCATTGCTGCGGTATTTCCAGCGACGTGGTGTAGACGACCGCGTGAACCTTGCCGAAACGATGCTTAAAGGTCTCGAAGGCCGCCTGCACTGAGGACGGATCGGTGACCTCGACCACCGCTGAAGCCGCCTGCCGCCCTGCGGCGGCAATCGCTTCGCGACCGCCATGGCAGTGGCCAAGCGCAGGCTCTCGGCTGTGGCCTGGGCGCGGGCTCCGCGGGTGACGGCCAGTTCGCTGACCTTGGCCACCAGCGCGTCAAGCTCGCTCAATCGGGTGATCGCGGCCTCGAGTTCAGGCGCAGAAGACGACTGCGGACCTGCAAGGCCGGCGCGTCCAGGCCGCAGGCTTGCCG
>RGQD01000749.1 GCA_010030205.1 Betaproteobacteria bacterium | reverse complement strand
ATCCCGGGTTTGACCTAAAGTCCGCAAACACACTTCAAAGAGCTAGCCCTGGACCCAGCGTTCAGCATGGCTTACCGTCAGCTTCAGGGCACCAACCGGGGCGCCTCTGCTGGTGCCCCGGTGGCTTATAGCCGCCCCATGCAGGGCAGGGTTGGACGCTCGGCACTCCGTGTGCAGGCTGTTGCTGAGGCCGAGCGCCCCACTGCCGCCAAGAGCTCTGGCTCTGCGGAGCCGGTCACCACCGACATCACCTCGAAGCTCAAGTACCTGTTCGGCCGGAACGGCGACTACACCAACGCCGATGCTTACCAGGGCACCGCCTGGAGCGTCCGCGAGAAGCTCATTGACTCGTTCAACAAGACCCACGAGCACTGGAAGAAGGAGGACCCCAAGTTCATCTACTACCTGTCTGCTGAGTTCCTGATGGGCCGCTCGCTGACCAACACCGTCTACAACCTGGGTCTGGAGGGCGAGTATGGCAACGCGCTGCGTGAGATGGGATACCACATGGAGAAGGTCGCGGATGCTGAGCGCGACGCTGCCCTCGGCAACGGTGGCCTGGGCCGCCTGGCCGCCTGCTTCCTGGACTCGATGGCCACTCTGGACCTGCCGGGCTGGGGCTACGGCATCCGCTACAAGTACGGCATGTTCAAGCAGGGCCTGAAGGACGGCTACCAGGTTGAGATGCCCGACATTTGGCTGACCAAGGGTAACCCCTGGGAGGTCCGCCGCGACGACGTCAAGTTCGAGGTGGGCTTCGGCGGCCGCGTGGAGCGCAAGAAGGTGAACGGCAAGGAGATGACTGTGTGGACGCCCTCGGAGAAGGTGATCGCCCAGGCGTACGACAACCCGATCCCCGGCTACGCCACTCCCACCACCTCCAACCTGCGCCTGTGGGACGCGGTGCCGGTGCACGAGTTCGACCTCAGCGCCTTCAACGCCGGCGACTACGACCGGGCCATGCTGGAGCGCGAGCGCGCCGAGGGCATCAGCGCCGTGCTGTACCCCAACGACTCCACCCCCGAGGGCAAGGAGCTGCGCCTCAAGCAGCAGTACTTCTTCGTGTGCGCCTCGCTGCAGGACGTGATGTCGCGCTTCCGCGCTGTGCACGGCGCCAACTGGGAGGCGCTGCCGGAGAAGGCGTGCTTCCAGCTGAACGACACGCACCCCACCATCGCGGTGGCGGAGCTGATGCGCCTGCTGGTGGACGTGGAGGGACTGGAGTGGGATGCCGCCTGGACCATCACCACCAAGTGCCTG
>RGQD01000748.1 GCA_010030205.1 Betaproteobacteria bacterium | reverse complement strand
CGCCGGGTCGTTGCCGGCCGAAGGCCGGTCGATCAGCGTGGCTTCGGTGATGATCAGCCCGCAGTCTTGCGCGGCCCGGCGCGCGTAATAGGCCGCGGCCTCGGCGCCAAGCACGCCTTCGGGCGCGAACGATCGCGTCATCGGCGCCATCACCAAGCGGTTGGCCAGTTGAAGTGAAGCTCTGGCAAAGGGTTCGAACAGAGAGGCTGTGGAAGCGGTCATGGGCAGTCTTGGGTTGGCGTCAACATTGGCGTACGGGGCGCAGGTCTCGAAACGGTAGAGCGCTTCGCTCGCGCCGGGCGAGGCTGCAGACTGTAGAGGTTTCAAAGCTGCGATGACCAGCGGGAATGCCCTAGCAGCCAGGACTTCGCGGGCCGATGGTGCTTTTGACAGCCGGCTCACAGCGCGGTATGAAAGTTGCTGAACCTCGGCAATGGGCAATACCCACCGACCGCGCACCGAACCCGACCCCGCACCGCAGATGCTGCGGGTGCTGCTGATCGACGATGGCGCGCACCGCATCAGCCTGATCCACGACGAACTCACGCATCAAGGCCACTTGGTGGTCGGTGTGGTCGACTCTGCACTGCTGATCCACGACTGCGTGCTGAGGTTGCAGCCCGACGTGGTGATCGTGGCCAGTGAGTCGCCTTCGCGCGACACGCTGGAGAACCTGTCGGCGATGTCATCGACCTGCCCACGGCCGGTGGTGGTGTTCAGCGAAGATGCCAGCCAGGCCCCGATGCAGCAAGCCCTGCGCGCAGGCGTCAGCGCCTATGTGATCGCCGGGCTGCAAGCACAGCGCTTGATGCCGGTGCTGCAAGTGGCGATCGCACGCTTCGAGCAGGACCGTGCGCTGCGTGGCCAACTCGACGATGCGCAGCAACAACTGGCCGAACGCAAGCTGATCGATCGCGCCAAAGCCATCCTGATCAGCGAGGTCGGGTTGTCGGAGGATCAGGCGCATCGCCACCTGCGCAAACTGTCGATGGACCGCGGCCAGCGCCTGGCCCAGGCCGCCGAGCGCGTGATCGAAGCCAGAGACCTCTTGCGCCCGCCAGCTTGAGCGAACTCAGGCATTTTTGCTGCGTCGCACCAAAATGGCGTCAAAAACTGCGCGGCGCTGGTGCATCGCCCGGTTCACAGCCTGCAAATTCACCTGGCACGAAGGGTGCAATACAAAACTGAAGTCTCCGCTCAATGGCGATCCGGGGACATCGGATTCGGGCAATGGCGTCCGACTCGCAGGCTTCGAGCATC
>RGQD01000747.1 GCA_010030205.1 Betaproteobacteria bacterium | reverse complement strand
AGCCAGGGTGAATACATCTGCTTCCTTGATTCCGACGACTTCTACCTGCCTAACAAGATCGAACGCCAGCTGAACGAACTGCGTGCGCACCCCGAAATCGACGTTGTGTACTGCTCGGCCTGGCACTTTCGGACCGGTGCGCTTGACCGGGTCGGCTTGAAGAAGTTGACGGCCCAGCCCGAAGGGCTGAAGGACTACCTAGAGGGACGCAACCACAACCTGAACACGATGTTCATGCGCCGCAGTGTCTGGGACGCGGGCTTCGCTTTCGGTGAGGGTGACCGCGGCCGCTACGGTGAAGAGTGGCGACTGCAGCTTTGGATGGCGCAGAGCGGAGTAACCATGGCTTTTCGGCCCGACCCTCTGGCGGTGGTGGAGATTCGCCCCGACAGCCACACCGTGTGGTCGCGGCAGTGGATGATGAAGCAACAGGCCCTCGGCGAGATCGAGCACGTGGCCAGCCTGCTGACGCCGGCGCAGCGTGCCACTGTCGACGTGCCGGGAATCCTTGATAACTTCCGGCACAAGCTCGTTGTGGCCCTGCTGCTTGACGGGCGAAAGCGCGAGGCTGGGCAGGCAGCCGCCTCCATCGGCGACGCCCAGCAGTCCCGCAAGGCCAGGCGGCTGGCGGCGCTTGGCAGCCTGTTGCCCACGGCCTTGCTGAGCAGTCTGCTGCGCTGGGGCTGGCTGGCGCGCCAGAACCGATCGTTCGACTGGCATGCCACATCACCCGCGCTTCAAGCCGATTTTGCGGCGGTCCAGCCGAGCTCCCGTCACTGAGCTCAGAGCGATGAAAAAACCCACCCCGATGGCGACCGCCCACGTGGCTGCACCAATGACCATGTGTGCACCCACGGTGTCCATCGTGCTGGCCGTGCGCAACGAGTCCGCCCACATCGAGCAGATCCTCAAGCAGGCGTTTGGCCAAGACTACCCCGCTGCGCTTACCGAGGTGATCGTCGTCGACGGAGAAAGCGACGACGGCACGCCAGACATCGCAACCGCCTTCCGCCACGACGGCCGCAGCCCATTGGTCTTGCTGCTGAACGAGCGTGGCCGCTCGCAGGGGCTGAACCGGGGCATCCAGGCCGCCAAGAACCAGTTAATCTTGCGACTGGATGCACGCACGTCGGTCGCCAGCGACTACGTGTCGTCGTGCGTCGCAACTTTGCTGAGGACAGGCGCTGACAACGTCGGGGGGCTTCAACGAGCTGTCGCCACCACCTGGCGCCAACAGGCCTTTGCGCTAGCGATGTCGAT
>RGQD01000746.1 GCA_010030205.1 Betaproteobacteria bacterium | reverse complement strand
CATCCGATCACGCCGTTCGTCGTGCTGTCGTTCGACGAGCGTTGAGCGGGCACCGATGGCACGCGGCCGCGCAGCGGGATACGACGATCAGCGCGAGCTGATCCTGGCGCGCGCTGCGGCGCTGTTTGCGCAGCGCGGCTACCCCGCGACCTCGATGAACGAGGTCGCGCAAGCCTGCGGCCTGTCCAAGGCCACGCTCTACCACTACTACCGCGACAAGTACGCCTTGCTGGTCAGCATCGCCGAGGGCCATGTGCGCAAACTCGACACGCTGGTGGCCGAGGTGCTGGCGCAGGGCCTGGCGCCCGAGCTGCGGCTGCGCGCGCTGATCCGCCGCATCGTCGCCGAGTACGCCGGCGCCCAGCATGCGCACCGGGTGTTGACCGAGGACGTGAGGTTTCTAGCGCCCGCCGACCGCGAGCGCGTGCTCGGCCATGAGCGCGCGGTGGTCGCGGGCTTCGCGCAAGCGGTGGCGGGTCTGCGGCCCGAGCTGGCTGCGGCCGCGCTGGCCAAGCCGATGACCATGCTGTTGTTCGGCATGCTGAACTGGATGTTCACCTGGGTGCAGCCCGACGGCGCGCTGGACCACGACACGTTGGCGCCGATGGTGGCCGATCTGTTCCTGGGCGGCCTGCTGGCCGTCCAGCCCCCGAATGCTGGCGGCCTGCTGGCCGTCCAGCCCCCGAATGCTGGCGGCCTGCTGCGCTGGTACGCCGCGCTGCGCGAGCAAAGCCCGGTGCGCAGCATGCCCGACGCCAGCGTGCTCTTGACCCGCTACCGCGACTGCGAAGCGGTGTACCGCGACCCGCGGTTGTTCAGCTCGGACAAGCGTGCCGAGTTTGGCCCTAAGTACGGTGTCGGCAGCCCGCTGTTCGAGCACCACACCAGCAGCCTGGTGTTCAACGACCCGCCGCTGCACAGCCGCGTTCGGCGGTTGATCGCTGGCGCGCTGACGGCGCGTGCCACCGATGCGCTCGAGGCCGGTGTGACGCAGTGGGTCGACCATCTGCTAGACCGTATCGCCGAGCGGGCCGCGCGCGGCGAGCCGGTCGATCTGATCGCAGACTTTGCGTCGGCGATTCCCGTTGAGGTGATCGGCAACCTGCTGGGTGTGCCCCAGCGCGAGCGTGGACCGCTGCGCGACTGGTCGCTGGCGATCCTGGGCGCGCTCGAACCCAGCCTGGACCCGGCGCAGCTGGCGCTGGGCCATCAGGCGGTGACCGATTTCTCGGCCTACCTGCGCCAGTTGGTGGCGCAGCG
>RGQD01000745.1 GCA_010030205.1 Betaproteobacteria bacterium | reverse complement strand
GGCACCTTGTGTTCGGTCGCGCTGTTTTTGCCGGTGCTGGCATTGAGTACGTTCAGCATCGTCTGCGGGTCCAGTCCTGACTTGATGCCTAGCGCCAGCGATTCGCAAGTCGCGGCCAGCGCGGTGGCCGACAGCAGGTTGTTGATCAGCTTCATCACCTGGCCCATGCCCGGTTCGCCGCCAACATAGAAAACGCTCTTGCCAAAGCAGCGCAGCAAGGGCTCAATTTCGTCGTACGTTGCTTTGGGGCCCGACGCCATGACGGTGAGCGCGCCCTTGCCCGCACCGTGAACGCCACCGCTCACCGGTGCATCAAACGCAATGATCTTGCGTTCGGCCAGTTTCTTCGCCACGCTCTTGGCTGCATCCGGGCCGCTCGTGGACAGGTCGATGAAGATGCGCACCTTGGCGCCGCCGATGACGCCGTCGCTGCCCAGCGCAACTCGCTCGACTGCCGCCGGGGTGGGCAGGCTTGCCAGCACCACCTCGCACTGGGAGGCGACGGCGTGGGGCGAATCCGCCCACTTGCCGCCGTTCGCGGTGAAGCGCTCGCGGATGCCCGGCATGATGTCGCAGCCCATCACTTCGTGACCGGCTTCGATCATGCGCATGGCCATCGGAAATCCCATGTTGCCGAGCCCGATGAACCCTATGGTGTTGCCCATTGCTGTCTCCTGGCATTCGCTGTGGTTGACGATCAGCGCGCAGCGTTGATCGATTCGAGTGTTTCGTAGATGGCGGCGACGTCTTTTTCAGGGTCGGCGTTCACCGTCATCGAGAACAGGCTGCGCAGTTGCTGTTCTGCGAATGGCGCAAAGCCCGCGTCGTTCATCAGCTTGAGCGCCAGGCGCAGGTCCTTGTCGGCCAGCGCAACCGAGAAATTCGGGCTGAAGTCGCCCTTTCGGATCTTGGGAAAGTTTCGGTTGAGCGAATAACTCTGCGCCGAACTCTTGGTCATCACTTCGTACAGCCGGTCGGGCGAGATGGCCATCTTCGACGCCGCCAAGAAAGCCTGCGAAACCCCCACCATGCCCCACAGCGCCACATAATTGTTCAGCAGCTTGGCGATGCAGCCGCAGCCGGCCGGTCCGACGTGTTCGACCTGCTTGCCGATGTCGGCCAGCACCGGCCAGACGCTTTGCACGGCGGCTTCGTCACCGCCCACCATCAATGTCAGTTCGCCGGTCGCGGCACGTGATGGCCCACCGCTGACTGGGGCGTCGATATAGGCAACAGTGCGGGCCGCAGCGGCCTGGCCCAT
>RGQD01000744.1 GCA_010030205.1 Betaproteobacteria bacterium | reverse complement strand
GTCAGCTCATAGAGCGTGCGCAAGTCGGGCTCGTCGTCTACCACCAACAGGCTAAACGGCGCGGTCATGGTGACAAGTCCGGTGGGGGCTGAAAAGGAAGAGTGGACCGGTCGACGCGGCAACGTCAGACCGCAGGTCCAGCTCGCATCATGACAGCAAAGACATTGCTGTAGCGCGACCCCGCTGGCCCCGGGATGAACTCGATGCTCGCACCGTGACGCTCACAAAGCTCTCGACAAATATACAGACCCAGGCCACTGCCGCGGCTACGGGTGGAAAAAAAGGGCTCGAACAGGCGGCGCTCGACCTCGGCCGCCATCGCCACGCCGTCGCTCGCCACGCTGAGCGTGACCATGCCGGGCAACGGGCCCGCCACCAAGCTCAGACGCACCGCGCCAGGTGAGGGACCGGCGTGGCGAACGGCGTTGTCAAGCAGATTGACCAACACACGGCGCAAATGCTCAACATCGAAATAAGCGGGCAGCGAACCGGTCGGAAAGTCACAGATCAGACGATCAGCGACACGGGTTTGCGCCGATGATGCACGGCACCAATCGTCAAACACCAGGGCCACCTCGACCCGCGCGTCGATCACCACAGGTGTCGCTTCGGCGCCCGGTGCCGCTGCCAGCACATCGTCGACGATGCGCTTGAGTCGCCCGGCGTTGTCGGCAACGATGTGCGCGAGCTGCCGCTGCGTCCCCGGCAGCTCGTCCTCGAGCAACAGCGCTATGGCCTGCGAGATCGCCGCCAGTGGGTTGCGGATCTCGTGCGCAATGCCGGCCGAGACCTGTCCCATCGCCGCGAGCTTGTGCTGCCGAGCCTGGTCCTGGACGCTGCGCAGGTCCTGCAGGAACAGCACGCAGATGTCTTCGGACGGCTTGTCATCGGCACCCATGCCGCCACGCCGTGTGAAACGCGCCCTCAGCTGCAGCGTTCGAACATCGCCATCGGCCAGCGCCAAGCAGATCTCACGCGCGGCGTCAGGCCAGCGGCCTTGCTGGAAAGCCTGGTCGAGCGCATGCTGCAATCCGTGCAAGCCAGGCTGGTCTGCCAGCATAAAAGGCACCACCACGGCCTGATCCATCGCGCCCAACAGTGCACGCGCCGCAGGGTTCAGGGTGCGCACCAGGCCTTGCCGGCCAATCACCATCACACCATCGGCCAGTTCCTCGATCACCAGCCGGTTGAGCAGGGTTTGCTGGTGCGCCAGACCCAGGCTGCTGCGAGCACTGCGCTCCTCGCGCGCCAGGCGCTGCGCCA
>RGQD01000743.1 GCA_010030205.1 Betaproteobacteria bacterium | reverse complement strand
CTGGCGCCGCTGTTTGCGGCCATCGTTGGCGCATGGTTGTTCCTGAGGCGTTTCATCGCTGACCAAGCGCAGCAGGCGCTCGCTGCCGCGCGGTTGTGACTGCAGGATCGGCAGCGCTTGCAACACGCGCTGCAGGCTCAAGCCGACCATCATCACCGCGGCTTCCTCAAACCCTTCAGGGCGCTCATGCACTTCACGCAAGTTGAGCGCCGGGAAGTTCAGGATCGACGACTCTTCGGTGATGGTGCCGCTGTCGGACAGCACAGCCCTTGCCTGGGTTTGCAGGTGTACATAGTCCAGGAAGCCAAAGGGCTTGTGGAACTGCACCAGCGGCGACACGCTGGCCCCGAGCGCGTCGATGCGTTTACGAGTGCGCGGGTGGGTCGACACCACCAGCGGCAATTTGTATTGCTCTGCCAGGCCGTTGAGCAGGTCGATCACCTGCTGCAGGCGCTGCGGCGCATCGACGTTTTCTTCGCGATGGGTGCTGACCACGAAGTACTGGTCAGCGGTCAGACCCAGTCTTGCCAACACATCGGAGCCCGCGATGCGGTCGCGGTAATGCTCGATGACTTCTCTCATCGGGCTGCCGGTGCAGATCACCTGATCGGGCGGTAGGCCTTCGCGCAGCAAGTAGTCGCGGGCGATCTGGCTGTAGGTCAGGTTGATGTCGGAGGTGTGGTCGACGATGCGCCGGTTGATCTCTTCGGGCACCCGAAAGTCGAAGCAACGGTTGCCCGCCTCCATGTGGAAGATGGGCACCTTGCGGCGTTTGGCAGCAATCGCTGACAGGCAGCTGTTGGTATCACCCAGCAGCAGCAAGGCCTCAGGTTGGAAGCGCTCGATCGCCTGGTCCGCGGCGATGATCACGCGGCCGATGGTCTCGGCAGCACTGGTGCCGGCTGCTTCCATGAAATGGTCTGGCCGCCGCAACCCCAGGTCCTGGAAGAACACCTCGTTGAGCTCGTGGTCGTAGTTCTGCCCGGTGTGCACCAGTATGTGGTCGCAGTGCGCGTCGAGCTTTTCGATCACGCGCGACAGCCTGATGATCTCCGGCCGCGTGCCGACGATGGTCATCACCCGCAGCTTAGACACTGGCGACCTCGCGCACGATGTCGAGTTGCATCAGCACGGATTTGACACCAGCCACATCCAAGCGCCGGGTGTTGTGCGAGGTGTAGTCGTCGATCTCGGCAATCTGGGTCTGCCCCTCGACAAAGTACTTGTCGTAGTTCAGGTCACGGCCGTCAGCCGGGATGCGGTAGTAG
>RGQD01000742.1 GCA_010030205.1 Betaproteobacteria bacterium | reverse complement strand
GTTGTCGAAGGCATCGAGCTCGACGCAGCCGACACGCCGCTGGTGCAATAGCCGAAGGCGGCTGAGCTGCTGATCAGTTGAACTGGACCGGTTCGCCGCTTGGGTCGAACGGGATGAAGCCGCCGATGCGGCCGGACTTGATCGCTTCGACCATGCGCTGCAAGGGCGCTTCGGCCTGTGCAGCGGTCGGGCTGGTCTTGCCTATCCCCGACAGCGCTGCGACAAAGACGATGTCCCAGGCGCTGCCGACCTGTCGCGACTCCGCCAGCAAGGTCTCGAAAGACGCCAATTCATCGGGTGTCTTGTCCACGCACATCAGCGGTGTCAGCGTGCCGCCTTGGCCGGCCTGGAAGCGAGCCCGCTGGTCGGGTGTCGCGTCGTCAGGGAGGCCAGCGGTAGCAAAGACAAACAGCAGACGCTGCGCGGAGTCTTGTGCGCGCGCCGAGCGCAGCAGGTCGTCGAAGCTTGAAACATTCATGGGGCGCTTTCAATGAGGGCTGTTGGTTGCGGGCAAGGCTGACCTTGCCCGCACCTTTGAAGCCGGTGATTCTGCGCCGATCACTGGTCGAACCCACGGCTGGTCCGTCAGCCGCAGCAACCACCCGAACAGCAGGACCCGGCGCGGGCCTTGACAGGCGACGCTGCTTTGCGGATCTCGAGTCGCCACAGCGACGGGCCTGATTCGAGGTAGCTGAAACCGTACTGGCCAGGCCACTGCAAGTCGATCTGGTCGCGCAAGGGCCGCGGGTCATGGTCATTGATGAGCTGCAACGCCTCACCCGCAGGCAGCGCGTCCAACTGCGCAAAGATCAAGCCATGCCGTTTGAAGGGCGCGATCTGGCGAACGTCGATGGTGCAGGCGCTGATGGTGTTCACGGTATTGCCTTTCTTGGGGAGGAATCAAAGGGTTGAGCGGTACCAGCTTGGGCTGGCACCGGCTGCAAAGTCATCGAGAACGGTTGACGGCCATCAGCCGTCCAATCAGCCGACCAATCAGCCGACCAATCAGCCGTCCCGTCCGTCGAGCCGAGGGCGCATCAGCCAGGGGGTGAAGACCCAGAGGTAGAGCGCGAAAGCGCTGCTCCAGGCCATTGCGGCGGCGATCAGCGGCAGGCCTTGGGGCAGGGTGGCGGGGACGATCAAGGGCACCAGCGTGCGCAGCAGCGCGGTGGCCAACACCAGCGCGTAGGCAGCGACTTCAGCCTTGCTCACGCGCAACGGCCTGCCGGTGTGGCCGCGTGCGGTGCGGGTGATCATGCCGATCACCAGCC
>RGQD01000741.1 GCA_010030205.1 Betaproteobacteria bacterium | reverse complement strand
ATCAGTAGGTTATACTGGGTCAATTGGTCATACCGGTAGTAGAGGTTATTGGGGGTCCACAGGGTACACCGGTTCATTCGGTGTTCAGGGATTCCAGGGGAATCAAGGTGTTCAAGGTTTCCAAGGCAATCAAGGTGTTCAGGGAGCTCAAGGTTTCCAAGGCAATCAAGGTGTTCAGGGTTACACAGGTTCATTTGGATATCAAGGTTTCCAAGGTGTTCAGGGAGCTCAAGGTTTCCAAGGAAATCAGGGTCCACAAGGCTTCCAGGGAAGTATAGGATATACTGGTAGTTTTGGTAATCAAGGTTTTCAAGGTAATCAAGGTTTCCAAGGTAATCAAGGTTTCCAAGGAAGTACGGGCTACACCGGCAGTTTTGGTAATCAAGGTTTCCAAGGCTTCCAGGGTAATCAAGGCTATACTGGTTCATTTGGTTATCAAGGATTCCAGGGCAATCAAGGGTATCAAGGGAATATTGGTTATACCGGTTCTGGTATAAAAACAACCACATCTGCAACTGCTCCGGCATCCCCTACTCCTGGGGATATTTGGTATGATACTACCGTGGATAATTTATCTGTTTATTCCTATGACGGAATTAGTTATTTTTGGATGGATCTCACTGGAGCAACCGGTACTACAGGTTATACTGGTTCATTTGGGGCCCAAGGTGTTCAAGGATTCCAAGGCAATCAAGGTTATACTGGTTCATTTGGTTATCAAGGCTTCCAAGGCAATCAAGGCTTCCAAGGCAATCAAGGTTATACTGGTTCATTTGGTTATCAGGGATTCCAAGGCAATCAAGGCTTCCAAGGTAATCAAGGTTTCCAAGGTTATACCGGTAGTGTTGGTTATACAGGTAGTAAGGGAGATACTGGTAGTTTCACAGGAACAACAAATCAAGCAGTTAATATAACTAATACTACTGCATCAGGTATCGGTGGTGATTTGTATGTGGGTGGTGAAATTGTTGCTAATAAATTAACCATACAATATACAACTGTTACTACAACATCAATTCAAACAGATGATGTTATTAAAACTAGCAATACCGCAGACGCTACATCAACCACTACAGGTGCATTACAAATTGCAGGTGGAGCCGGCATTGGTGGTAATCTATATGTTGGTGGAGCAGTATATAGCAATGGAATTTCAGTAGGTTATGGATATTGGGGATCAGTAGGTTATACTGGGTCAATTGGTCATACCGGTAGTAGAGGTTATTGGGGGTCCACAGGGTACACCGGTTCATTCGGTGTTCAGGGATTCCAGGG
>RGQD01000075.1 GCA_010030205.1 Betaproteobacteria bacterium | reverse complement strand
TGATCGCCGAGCGCTACGAGCGGCGCAGCATACTCATCACGGCCAACCAGCCGTTCTCGGGCTGGGACAGCGTGTTCCCCGACCCAGGCATGACGGTAGCCGCCATCGACCGCCTGGTCCACCATTCGACGATCTTCGAGTTAAACCAGGTCGAGAGCTACCGGGGCAAGGCCGCCGCACGTCAGCAGCAAACCCAGCGCGCCAACGACAAAGCTCAGCGCCGACGTCAATCACCCGGCGACAACGACAACCAGCCCACGGAGGTCAAGCCCTGAACAACTAAACAGCGACATTCATCCCCCGTCAACCGGCCAAGATGAATGTCGTTTTACCGGCCATGCTGGTTGACGCTGTCCACCCTGTTGACCGACCGACCCGTCACACCGGCGCCACCGTGCCGGAGCGCTTGCGCAGCCTGCTGCATCGCGCCGTCGATCAGCAGCGCGATCCCCGGCATGCCATTGGGCAAGCCAGCGGGCGTGGCCTGCGTGCAACTCGACGCGCAACTGCGCTGCAAGCTGTTCGGCCAACCCGAGCGGCCTGCGGTGTGCCGCTCGCTCAAGCCATCGGCCGAGATGTGCGGTAGCGACCGCGATCAGGCGCTGCGCTGGCTGAGCCGACTGGACGATCTGACGCGACCGATCATCACCTGACAGCACTTGGGCCTTGAGTCGCTCATTCAAAACATGATTTGAGAAGTCCAGCGCGCGGCTGGCGCGTCGCCAGCACAAGCCCGTCTGCGGGCCGCGCCGCCAAGCCCGGCGCGGCCGCGATCAGCCTCAGGGTCAGGCTCGAGCAGAGATGGCGAACACCTCTGTAGCCGATTGCTAGCGCCGGTCAACTCAGCAGCAGCCTCCCTCCATCAAGGGTTTACCCTTATCATCGTTGACAGGCCGACACCAGCGCGCTGGTGGCATTTCTCTGCAGCGACGAGGCCGGCTTCATCAACGGCGCCGAAATCAACATCGACGGCGGCGCCCACCTGTGCCAGGTCGTGCTCGGCAGTCAGCTCGAGCTGCTGGGCCGACGCGCCGCGCCGACCGCCAAGCTCGGCTGACAAGCCGGATGATGCACACCGGCTGATGCACACCAGATTCAGCCCAGCATCCGCTTCAATTCTCCGCTGGCGATCAGCCGGCCCAGGTCGCTGGCGCCGCCGACCAACTGGCCCTTGACGAAGACCATCGGGAAAGTCGGCCAGCCGCTCCACATCTTCAGCGCGTTGCGGCGCCGCCAGTCGCTGAGGTAGCCGCCGTAATCGAGGTCGTGGTGGGCCACGCCGGCGGCGTCGAGCGCGAGGCGCGCTTTCTTCGGATAGGGATTGCTGCGCATGCCAACCACCACCACCGGATGGCGGGCCATCGCGTCCTGCACCTCGCGGACGATGGCCGCTTCATGGCCGGCCACCTGCTCGCGCACGGCAGGGTGGATCGCGGATTCTTCAAGAACGGTGCGCGGCATGGCGGATCTCGGTCGCAACTGGGGACCACAGCATACTTTGCGCGGCCCGCCGGCCACCCAATCTCCAGCGTGGCTCAGGCCTTCTTAGGCAAGGGCTTGAGGATGCCCTCACATGTGGCGCGCTGCGCATCACCGGCCTCGAGCCTGCCACAGACCACGGCCAGCCCTTCAGGCCCGTCCCTGAGCCGGCGCAGCGCCTCGTCGTGCTGGCCGTCGCGGTTCCACTCGCCAAGCTTGGAACCCACGCGCTGCAGCGACCTCGCGCTGCGCTCGTGGAAAGCGGCCGGATCCTTCGCCGCCTCGGCGAAGAGCTGGCGCGCCAGCGCCTCGACGCGGGTGGCCTCGCCCGGCGCGAGCTCGACCAGCGCGCTGAAGTAGCCCGCGCCCCACTGCAACCGGGTCGCCGGGCCTTCGCTGCGGGCATAGGCCTGCTCATACCAGCGCAGCGCCTCGTCCTTGCGGCCGAGCTTGCGCGCATTGCCGCCGAGCTGGCTCATCAGGTAATAGGGCGAATGGCTCTTGCCCAGGTTGGCCTTGAGCAGCGCATCGCTCTCGGCCCAGAGCCCCGCCTGGCTCAGCGCGTAAGCACCCGAGGTGATCACCGCCTGGCGCTCATAGCCATCGCTGATCTCACGGTCGTCGCGCGCCACCTGGTCGCGCACCCGTTGCTTGAGCGCAGCGCTGAGCTTGGGCACGCGCTCGTCCTTGGGCGCGTCGATGCGTGCCAGCGCCACGCGCGAGATCAGTGCGCCCAGCCGGTCGGCACGCGACAGGCTGACATCGGCCTCGAGCTTTTGCAGCGCGAGGTCGAAGGCCTTGGCCAGCGCCACGCGGTCAGCGCCGGGATCGGGCGCCAGCGCCCTGGTGATCTCGGCCGCCGAGTTGGTCACCACGTCCATCTGCGCGCGCGTGGCCACCGCATCGGCCAACAACTTGCGCACCCGCTCGCGCAGCGCCGCGTCGGGCCTGATGCCTTTGCTTTCGTCGCTTTCGGCCAGCGCCTTGAGCAGCAGCCGGGTCGCCGATTCGCGCTCGCTCGCCGGGCAGGCCGCCGAGAGCTGGGCCAGCAGGCCAGGGCGGTCAGCAGCGGCCACCAGCTGCGCCTCGTCGATGTCCCAGCCGTAGAAGGCCAGCATCCGCCACTCCGGGCCGCTGACGGGCTTGCCGGCGCTCGCGTCGGCCAGCACCGCCTTGACCGAGCGACCACCCGACAGGCCTAGCTGCAGCGATCTCATCACCTGCGGGGCATCGGCTTCGCCAGGCAGCCGGGTGATCTCGGTGCCGTCTGCGGCCATCAGGATCAACGTCGGGTAACCGCGCACCTTGAAGCGGCTACCGAGCTTTTGCGCGCCCGGCAGGTCGCCGTCGATGTTGACGGCAACGAAGCTCTTCGAGCGCTCGATGAAATCGGCGCGGTTGAACAGCGTGACCTTCAACTGGTTGCACGGCGGGCACCAGGCCGCACCCCAGTACAGCAACAGCGGCTTGTTCTCGGCCCGGTGCGGCGGCCAGGCCGGCGACCAACGCAGATCGGCCCAACAACTCGAAACAACGCATGGTCAACAGCTCCTCTTCAGGCGAGACCGATGATGGCGCGAGGATCTGCGCCCCGACAGCCGCGCTCAGCCCGCCGCGCCCGCTGCCGGACTCAAGTCCGCCCCATGCGCCTGGTCGTAGCCGGCCTGGCCGGGCAGCAGCACACCACGCATCCGGCCCTCAGCGTCGACCTTCATGCGCGGGTGAATCGCCGGCAACCGGGTCTGGGCCGCCGCGTTGTCGAGCAAAGCCTGGGCCGTGGCAAACGGCCGCAGCGACTCGACGGTGCTGACCGTGGCGAACTCCATCGGAAACTCGCCCTTCTCGCGCATCTCCAGTGCCGTTGGCGGATTCACCCAGGCCAGCGTGGTGGTCTCGCCAGCGTCAACCTCAGGCACCTGGCCGACCGGCGTGCGCGCGACAAAGAACAGCGTGTCGAAGCGCTTGGGCAGACCCACCGGTGTGACCCAGCGGCTCCAGGGCTGCAGTCCGCTGGTGATCAAGCGCGTGCCGGACGCAGCCACCAGCGTGGCCAGCGATTCGCCCGCGTGCAGCCTGGCGCGCAGCGCCTCAAAGCCACCGCCCTCAGGCGCATGGTGGTCGGGCGCGCCCAGCCACAGACCGCACTCCTCGAAACATTCGCGCAGCGCCGCCACCGCGAAGGCCAGCGCCTGGTCGCCGACATCGGTGACCGCACCCACGCGCCGTGCGAGCTCTTGCGCCGACTCATCGCACAGCGACGGGTGATCGTGCGAGGCATCGGCAGCGTCCACTGCACCGCCCGGAAAAACATAGGCGCCAGGCATGAAGCTGGCCTGCAGCGAGCGCCGCACCATCAGCACCTCCAGGCCGGTAGCGCCGTCGCGAACGATCAAGGTGGTGGCGGCCAGGCGCGGCACCACCGGGGCAGACAGTTTCAGGCCAGCTGTCGGTGCAGCTTTCGGGGCAGGGCTGTTCATTGCGATGTCTCCAGGTTTGAATACCGATAGCGTAGCGTGCTTGGGCCAATCGCGCAGAAGACGGCTGTGCCAACGCCGGCCGTCATCGCCCCAACAGGCGCCGGGACCGCGCTTGCGGCAAGATCGGGTGCCCACCACAGGCCGCGCCATCTTCTAGCCCTCCGGAGTCGCCATGAGCACCTCGAATCCCTCCGCTGCGTTGCAGCATCCACGCCGCGTCGAGCGCCTGGTCGCAGGCCAGGCCACCAGCGACGGCGCAGGCGTCAAGCTCACCCGCGTGCTGACCCAGGACCTGCAGCGCCGGCTCGACCCCTTCCTGATGCTCGACGCCTTCGGCTCCGACCAGCCTGGCGACTACATCGCCGGCTTCCCCGACCATCCGCACCGCGGTTTCGAGACCATCACCTACATGATCGCCGGCCGGATGCGGCACCGCGATTCGGCCGGCAACGAGGGCCTGCTCGACGATGGCGGCGTGCAGTGGATGACGGCCGGCCGCGGCGTGATCCACAGCGAGATGCCCGAGCAGGAAGACGGCGTGATGGAAGGCTTCCAGCTCTGGCTCAACCTGGCCGGGGTCGACAAGATGCAGCCCCCAGGCTACCGCGACATCCCAAGCGCACAGATCCCCGAGCAGCGCAGCGACGGCGTCACGGTGCGGGTGATCGCGGGCAGCAGCCTGGGTGTGGACGGTGCAGTGCAGCGCCCGCGCACCGAGCCGGTCTACCTCGACCTCCACCTGGCACCCGGTGCGCACTTCGAGCAGCCGCTGCCGGCCGGTCACAACGCCTTCGTCTATGTCTACCGCGGCGCGCTGAGCGTGGGCACGACAGCAGTGCCGGCGCAGCGCATGGCGATCCTGGCCAACGATGCCGGCAGCGACGGCGTGTCGCTACTGGCAGGGACGACGCCGACGCGCGCGCTGCTGATCGCCGGAGCGCCACTGCGCGAGCCGATCGCGCAGCATGGCCCGTTCGTGATGAACACCCAAGAGCAACTGATCCAGGCGGTGCAAGACTTCCAGGCCGGCAGGCTGGCCTGAAACGACTCGGCCCCGGCGCTTCGCAACGCCGGGGCCGAAGGTCTAGCGCCGTGAATCAGCGCTCTTGGCGCACCTGCACCTGTGCAACTGGATTGGCCGAATCGCCAAACACGAACACGCTGTACAGGCCCTTGGCAGCGAACTTGACGCCGTTGACGCCGCTGGCGTACCAGCCAAACTTGCTCGTCGAGTCGATGTTGACCGCCGTCGCCGCGTCAGCCACCACGCTGACATAGCCCGAGGCCTGGCCTTGCGCAACGTTGTTGGCGATAGGGAACAGGTTGGCCTGCAGTGTCAATGCAGCGCTCGCACCGCTGGTTGCGTTGACCAACCGGACATTGGCCTTGGTCGTCACCGAGGGATAGCGGTTGTCGTCAGCGATCAGCGTGAACTGCGGCTTCGCCGCATCGCCCCACACCAGCATGGTGTAGTCGGCACCTGCGACCAAGGCTTGGTTCGGCACTGCCCAGGGGTAGCTGACGCCGCCAGACAGCACCGTGCCACCGACCGCCGACTGCGCCGAGGCCGTCAGCAGCGTGTAGTTGCCGATCGCCGGCGAGGTGGCCTTGTCGGCCAGCGCGCTGCCCGCCACATTGGCGGTCACGACGCCGTTGCCAGACACCGCCGACACCACCCGAACCCGGGCCTGTTTGTTCGACAGCGGCGTGGCCACGCCTTGCTGAACCAACAACACGCTGTTGACCAGCACGCCACCCGAACTCGCGGTGAGCATCAGCGTCGCGACCTGAGCGCTGCCCAGCACCAGACCTTGCACATCGAGACGCAGGTCGGTCTTGTCACCGTTGCCGGTCACGCGCAAGCGGTATGTTCCGGCGGTCTCGCTGATGTAGCCGGTGCTGCCACTGCCCGAGACGGCGCTGGCAATCGGCGTCGAATTGCCGAGGTCGTCGGCGTTGCCGGTGAGGTAGATGTCGACGGCGCCGGCATCGGGCGCAAGGTTCAGCACATTCAGTGCGGCCAGTCCAGCGACAGGGGCAAGCACATCCTCCGAAATCAGCGCCGCCTTCAGCGCGCCCGCCGCGCCGTAGGCAACCAGGGTGTAATGCGCATCCTTGGTCAGTGTGCGGGTCGCGGTATTCAGCGCCGCAGTCGACCCGGTGGCAGCGATCACCGTCGAGACACCGGCATTGCTCGCCCCCGCGTAAGTACCCACCGCGCCATAGCCCAGGTTGCCGCTGCTGGTGGCCAAGCCAGCCACTTGCAGATCCAGCGCCGGATAGCCCGGGCTGGCGTTGAGCAGGCGCAGGCTTGCCGTACCAACGGTCGAGCTGCCACTGTTGCAACCTGAAAACAGCGTTGTTCCTACCAGCGTGACCATTGCGGCCACTCGCATCCATCCACGCATCGAATCCACCCCTCGTCGACAAGCCAACACGAACGACTATTGAAGTCGCCAAATGTCAAGCATAACTTGCCCATTGATGCCGGCTGGTGAAGCCAGCGCAGAATCAGCGCAAAAACAGGCCTGCCGGGGTCTGGTCCGTGCGTCAAACCACCTGCACGCCCTTCCAGAAAGCCAGTCGGCCCTTGATGCTGGCGGCGGCCTCGGTCGGCTCTGGGTAGTACCAGACCGCATCGGGATTGAGGTCGCCGTTGACCAGCAGGCTGTGGTAACGCGCCTGACCCTTCCATGCACAGCCCGTGCGGTGGTTGCTGTGGGCGAGGAATTCGTGCTTGACCGCAGCCTCGGGGAAATAGTGGTTGCCTTCGACCACCACGGTGTCATCGCTCTCGGCAATCACCGCGCCGTTCCAGATCGCTTTCATGTCCATGCTCCAGGGCCCGCGCCGCGCCGGGCTGGCGCGTCCTGTCGGGACAGCCGATGGTAGGGCTTGCCGGCATTCAAGCGCTCAGCAATTCGGCCAGCGCACGCGCCACCACCTTGGTCGCCCGCCGCAGGTCTTCGAGGTCAATGTGTTCATCGGCGCGCTTGGCGTTGCTCTCGAGCACGGTGCGCGGTCCGCAGCCGTACAGCACCGCCGGAATGCCCCGCTCGCAAAAAAGTCGCGCGTCGGTGTAGAGCGGCGTGCCAGAGGGCTCGATGGGCTCGCCGAACACCTCGCTGGCATGCCGGCAAAAAGCCTGGACCAGCGGCTGGTTGCCGGCCAGCGGCTTGAGCGCGTTCGCCAGCAGGATGCGCTTGATCTCGACCGTGATGCCCGGCGACTGCGCCGCCGCATCGGCGATCAGCTGGCGCAGCGTCGCCTCGACTTCGGCCGGGTTCTCCTCGGGAATCATGCGGCGGTCGAACTTGAACACCACCTTGCCGGGCACGACGTTGGTATTGGTGCCCCCTTCGATCAGGCCGACGTTCAGATGCGGGTGGGTGATGCCTTTGACTTCGCTGCGGACCTGCTGGTAAAGCGTGTTTTGCTGGTACAGGGCTTGGAGGATCAGCGTGGCGGCATGCAGCGCGTCGACAGCGGTGTCAGGCACCGCCGCATGCCCCGTCTTGCCGTGCACCGTGACTTCCATCTGCAGGCAGCCGTTGTGGCCGGTGATCACCTGGTAGCTGAAACCTGCGGCGATCAGCAGGTCGGGCTTGACCAGGCCTTGGCGCAACAGCCTGCCCGGGCCAAGTTCGCCGCCGAACTCCTCGTCGTAGGTGAAATACAGCTCCACGCTGCCTCGGCGCTCAGGCTTCACCGCTTCGATCGCCCGCGTGGCGAAGGTGAAGGTCGCGAAGTCGCATTTGCTGACAGCCGAGGCGCGGCCATAGAGCTTGCCGTCGACGACCTCGCCGCCATAGGGGTCGTGGGTCCAGCCCTCACCGGGCGGCACCACGTCGCCGTGCGCGTTCAGACCGATCGTTCGGCCGGCGCCGTAGCGGCGTCGCACGACCAGGTTGGTCAGGCTCTCGAGTCCTGCGTCCTGCACCTCCTGCGCCGGCACCGGGTGCTTCTCGGCCTCGAAACCAAAAGCCTTGAGCAATTCGGCCGTGCGATCGGCATGGGGCGCGTTGTTGCCCGGCGGTGTGTCGGTCGGTACCTGCACCAGTTGTTGCAGGAAACGCACCTCCTCGTCGAAATGGGCGTCGACCCAGGCGTCCAAGGCTTGTTCTGAGCTCATGACAATTCCGTCGAGAGTTGTTCGAGAAGTTCGCCAAAAGCGCGGACACAGAGTTCGGTGTCGTCGTTCGTGATCGACTCGAGCGGGTTGTGGCTGATGCCCGCGTTGAGCCCACGCATGAACAGCATCGCCTGCGGCATCACTTCGTGCAGCTTCATCGCGTCGTGGCCAGCGCCGCTGGGCATGCGGTAGATCGGCAGGCCAAGCGCTTGCACCGCGCGCTCCCAGCGCTGCTGCCAGGCCGCTGCGGAAGGGGCTGCCGCGGTGCGCATCGTCTCCTCGAGGCTGTGATGCAGGCCGCGTCGCTCGCAGATTTTCTGCAGCTCGGCGCGCACCTCAGCGGCGCAAGCATCGCGCACCTCGTCGGTCGTGGCACGGATGTCGAGGCTGAACTTACAACGACCGGGCACGACATTGATCGACCCGTTGGGCACCTCGAGCATGCCCATCGTGGCGACCAGATGGGCTTGCGCGCTGGCACGCTTTTCGGCGAACAGCGCCAGCTCGGCCACAGCGGTCGCGGCATCGCGGCGCCTGTCCATCGGCGTCGTCCCGGCATGGCTGGCCATGCCGACGATCTCGCCTGCGTAGCGCAGGCTGCCGTTGATCGACGTGACGATGCCCAGCGGCAGATCGAGCTCGTTCAGGACCGGGCCCTGCTCGATATGCACTTCGACAAACCCGAGGTAATTCGCGGGTTCGCGCTGCAGCTTCGGGATGTCTTCGATGCGCAGTCCGGCATGCCGCATGGCTTCGCGCATCGGGATACCGGCGGCGTCCTTCTGGTCCAGCCAAGCCATGTCGAATTGACCGGTCAACGCGCCTGACCCCAGGAAAACAGCCTTGTAGCGCTGCCCCTCCTCCTCGGCAAAACCAAGGACCTCGAGGCCGAAAGGCAAGCGCCTGCGCTGGCGGTGCAGTTCGCGAACGCAGGCCATAGGCACCAGGATGCCCAGCCGCCCGTCGTACTTGCCGCCGTTGCGCACCGTGTCGTAATGGCTGCCGGTCAGCAGCCGTTTGCGCTGCAGGTCGCTGCCATGGTAGAGCCCCACCACATTGCCGACCGCATCGATGCTGACCTCGTCAAAACCGCATTCGGCGCTCATCCAGTGCGCCAATTGCTGCGCGCAAGCGCGGTGCGCATCGGTCAGGTAGGTGACGGTGAGCTCGCCGCGCTCGGCATGGCCCGGGTCGCTGTGGCGCGCCAGTTGTTCGGCCCAGTCCCAGACCAGGTTGCCCAGGTCCGGACTGCGGCCGAACTTGTCGTCGAGGCGGATCTCGGCGATACGGTGGACGTTGCGCAGGCATTCGGCCAGCTCAAAGTCTGGGTGGTTGCCGAGCCGCCGCGCAAAGTCCGCGATGACCTCGGCCTTGTTCAGACCCAAGCCCCTGGGTCCGCGCACCGCCAGGATGAAGGGGAAACCGAACTTGGCGTTGTAGTCGGTGTTGAGCTGCTGGATGCGGTCGAACTCCGCAGGCGTGCAGTCGGTCAGGCCGGACTTGCGCTGTTCATCGGTCGACTCGGCCGTCAAGGTCTTGCTGACCATGGCCTTGCCGGCCAGCTCGGGGTGGGCGCGGATCAGCGCCCGCTGCGCGTCACAGCCGGCGTCGCGCACCGTCTTCGCCAGCACCAGCTTGAGCTGCGCCAGGCTGGCAAAAGGACGCTGCGACGCTGCGCGCTGGGCGATCCAGCGCGAGTGCTCATAACAGCCGTCCAGCAGCGCGACGAATTCATCGGCGGTGCTGGCGTTGATCTGCTCAAGGGTCAGCAATGCGCCTGCACATGGTCGAGAAAGCGCTGCAACGCGCGCATCCGGCCCGGGCGACCCAGCAATCGGCAGTGCATGCCAATGCTCATCATCGACGGCCGCTCGTCGCCTTCGGCGTAGTGAACGTCGAAGGCATCGCGCAGGTACTGGAAGAACTCGTCGCCATGCGAGTAACCCTGGGGCAGCGCGAAGCGCATGTCGTTGGCGTCCAAGGTGTAGGGCACAACCAGATGTGGCGCCAGCTCACCATCGGTCTTGCGAACCTGCAGCCAAAACGGCAGGTCGTCGCCGTAGTGGTCGCTGTCGTACTCGAAGCCGCCGAAATCGGCCACCAGGCGTCGGGTATTCGGGCTGTCGCGACCGGTGTACCAGCCCAGCGGTCGCTCACCGGTCAAAGCCTGGAGGCGCGCCATCGCGATCGCCATGTGTTCGCGCTCGGTGGCCTCGTCCAGGCCTTGGTAGCTGACCCAGCGCCAGCCGTGGCAAGCAAGCTCATGGCCGAGCTCCTTGAACGCAGCGGCAACCTCGGGGCAACGCTCCAGCGCCATGCCGACGCCGAACACGGTCAGTGGCAGCGAGCGACGCTCGAATTCACGCAGGATTCGCCAGACGCCGACGCGCGAGCCGTATTCGTAGAGGCTCTCCATGCTGAGGTGCCGGGCCGGGAAAGCCGGCGGGCTGAACATCTCGGACAGAAACTGCTCGCTGCCGGCATCGCCGTGCAGCACCGAGTTCTCGCCGCCTTCCTCGTAGTTCAGCACGAATTGCAGCGCGACGCGTGCGTTGCCAGGCCAGTTCGCGAACGGCGGGTGCCGGCCATGGCCGCGCAGGTCGCGGGGGTAGTTCGCAGGTGAGTCGGTGCGCTTGGTCATGGTGGTTCAGCCTTGGGGGCGCAGTGCGGCAAAGAGGTCAGCGCTGTGCGGGTCGAGCCGCAGCGCTTGCTCGACCGCGAAGATATGGTGCTCCATCAGCCTAGCGGCCGCGCGCGCGTCGCGCTTTTCCAGCGCGTCGACGATCAGCACATGCTCTTGCTGCGATTGAGCCGCCGAATGCGAGGACTGGTACATCAGCGCAATCAACGACGAACGGCTCAGCAGGTCGGACAGCAGCTGGGCCAGCACCTCATTGCCCAGCATGCGCGCCAGCACGACGTGGAAATCGGCCAGCAGTCTGGTCCGGCCGGGCACGTCAGTGCGCGACAAGGCCGCGACCTCTTCGCGCAGATGGGCGCGCAGCTCGACGATCTGCGAGTCGGTGATGCGAGCGCACAACTGCCGCGCCAGCGCGCCTTCGAGCATCGCCCGTACCTGGAAGACCTGCCTGGCCTCGTCGACACTGGGCACCGCGACGCTGGCGCCGCGCGCAGGCTCGAGCGTGACCAGGCGATCGCGGCTGAGCTGATGGAGCGCCTGGCGCACCAGCGTGCGCGAGACCTCGAAGATGTTGGCGATCTTCTGCTCGGACAGCTTGGTGCCGGGCATCAACCGGCGCTCGACAATCGCGGCAGTGATCGACCCGACAATGCGTTCGGTGGCGCCCGCAGGCACCGGCTTGACAGCGTCAGGCACGATTCCGAGCGGCATTCGGATGATGGCCATGTCTAGAGTTCACAGCAGATTGGACGCGAGTGTATACACTTTAAGACATCTCACCGGCCAAGCTGTGGTCGCAGGCATACGCTGCCACGCAAGCCCCGAGGCCTGGCAACAAGACACCAAAGGACACCCATGGGACACCTGAGCACACATGTACTCGACACGATGAACGGTTGCCCCGCCGCCGGCATGGCGGTCAGGCTGCAACGCATCGAAGGCGAACTCGCGGTGCCGCTGAAAGCCTTCACGCTCAATGCTGACGGCCGAAACGACGGCGGCGCACTGCTCGATGCGCAGTCGATGGCGATTGGATGTTATCGGCTGATCTTCTCGGTCGCTCCCTACTTTCGAGCGCGCGGTGTGACATTGCCAGAACCCGCTTTCCTCAACCACGTTCAGGTCGATTTCGGCATTGCCGACGCTACCGGTCACTACCACGTGCCGCTGCTGGTTTCGCCCTGGGCCTATTCGACCTACCGGGGCTCGTAGCAGCTCAGCGGTGCCTCGCCTGCACAGATAATCTCTGCAACCACTTTGTCCATGTCGCCGCGGAGCCCCGTGGTCAGCGCCAACAGCTTGACCTTCGGGTTCGCGACATCTGCTTCTCACAGAGCCCGCTGTGGTGAGAGCGAGGCGCGCCGCGCCGTTCTCGACCCTTTGGAGATGCTGTCTTGGACGCTTACTTGCTCGACTGGGCAAACCTGCTGTTGCGCTGGGCCCATGTCATCGTCGCGATCGCATGGATCGGCTCATCGTTCTATTTCGTCTTCCTCGACAACAGCCTGACACCCCCCGACGACCCGGTGCTCAAGGACAAAGGCGTTGGCGGCGAGCTCTGGGCCGTGCATGGCGGCGGTTTCTATCACCCGCAGAAGTACCTCGTCGCGCCGAAAAAACTGCCCGAGCAACTGCACTGGTTCTATTGGGAGAGCTACTCGACCTGGTTGACCGGTTTCGCTTTGTTCACAGTGATGTACCTGTTCAACGCCGGCACCTTCTTGATCGACAAGAGCGTGCACGACTGGTCGCCGGCAGCGGCCATCGCCACCTCACTGGGCTTTCTGGTCTTGTGCTGGTTGGCCTACGACATGCTGTGCCGCGTCTTCGGCCAGAAGAAGAACGGCGACCTGATCGTCGGCGCCACAGTGCTGGCTTTCGTGGTCTTCGCTTCCTGGCTGGCCTGCCAGCTATTTGCCGGTCGCGCCGCCTTCTTGCTGGTGGGCGCGATGCTCGCCACGACGATGAGCGCCAACGTGTTCTTCTGGATCATCCCGGGCCAGCGCAAAGTGGTGGACCAACTCAGAGCCGGCCAGCAGGTGGATGCGATCCATGGCTGGCGCGCCAAACAGCGCAGTGTGCACAACACCTATTTCACGCTGCCCGTGCTGGTCGCGATGCTGTCGAACCACTACGGCTGGCTGAGTTCAGGCCAGCACAACTGGATCGTGCTGGTGCTGCTGATGTTGGCCGGCGCATTGATCCGTCACAGCTTCGTCGCGCGCCACAAGGCCCTGGTGCAGGGCCGGCGAGTGCCTTGGGAGCAAGCCGCTGCCGGCGTCGCGGTGCTGCTGGGCCTGGCCATCTGGCTTGCCCCAGCGCCCAAGGCCGAATCCCGACAGGCCACGGCCAGGCCGATCAGCTTTGCCGCCGTCCAGGCGGTGATCGACCAACGCTGCGTGGCTTGCCACAACGCCCAGCTGCAGAACAAGGGCGTCGCATTGCACAGTCCGGACCTGATCAAGCAAAACGCGCAGGCGCTCTACCAACAGGCCTCGGTGCTCAAGCTGATGCCTATGAACAACGCGACCCAGATCACCGAGGACGAGCGCAACCTGCTCAAACGCTGGTTCGAAGCCGGCGCGCCGCTGAACTGAGGGCGTTGCGGCGCAGCGACGCACTCGCTAGCGCGGCGAACCCTTTAGGCGGCGCTATGCTACTGCGCTGAACTGGAACCCAACAGATGACCGCCGAGACCCTTTTCGCGCTAGACCTGCAAGCCCTGCGCTACCGCTGGCCGGGCGCGAGCTCAGACACGCTGGTGCTGGACTCGCTGCGGCTGGCGCCCGGTGACAAGGTCTTTCTGCGCGGGCCCAGCGGCTGCGGCAAGAGCACGCTGTTGTCGCTGGCCGCAGGCGTGCTGCTGCCGCAGGCCGGTCAGGCTCGGCTGCTCGGCCAGGACTGGGCCGGGCTGCGCAGCGGCGCGCGCGACCGCTGGCGCGCCGACCACCTGGGCTATATCTTCCAGCAGTTCAACCTGCTGCCTTATCTGTCGGTGCTCGACAACGTGCGGCTGCCGCTGCGCTTCTCGCGCCGGCGCGCGACGCGCTCGGCAGCCAGCGGGGCTGACAGTGCCGAAATACTGCTCGAGCGCAGCGGCAGCCGCACGTTGTCGAGCACCGAGCAGCACGCGCGCTGATCGGCGCGCCCGAACTGGTGGTCGCCGACGAGCCGACCTCGGCGCTGGACGAAGATCTGCGCGAGTCCTTCATGGCGCTGCTGCTCGAACGCTGCGCCGCCGCACGCAGCGCGCTGCTGTTCGTCAGCCATGACCTGCGGCTGGCTGCGCGCTTCGACCGCATCATCGACCTGCCGAGCCTGAACCGCGCGGCGACCGAGCCCAACAACGCCGCGGTGCCGCGATGACCGCGCTGCTGGGCCTGGCCGCGCGCAGCGCCTGGAACCGCCGCTTCGTGCTCGGGCTGGTGCTGCTGTCGATCGCACTGTCCACGCTGTTGCTGCTGGGCATCGAGCGGCTGCGCCAGGACGTGCGGCAGAACTTCTCGCAAGCGGTCTCGGGCACCGACTTGATCGTCGGCGCGCGCACCGGGCAAGTCGAACTGTTGCTGAACTCGGTGTTCAGGATCGGCAGCGCGACGCGCAACATCCGCTACACCAGCCTGGAAGCCCTGGCCAAGCACCGTGCGGTGGCCTGGGTACTGCCGCTGTCGCTGGGCGACAGCCACCGCGGCATGGCCGTGCTGGGTACCAGCGTGGACTATTTTCAGCACTTCCGCCACGGCGAGCGCCAGCCGCTGGTGCTGACCCAGGGCCGGCGCTTCGAGTCGCTGTTCGAAACCGTGATCGGTGCCGAGGTGGCACGCGCGCTGGGCTACCGGGTCGGTCAACAAGTCGTGCTGGCCCATGGCGATGGCGCGATGGAGACCAACGACCACGCCGACAAACCCTTCACTGTGGTCGGCATCCTCGCGCCCACCGGCACGCCGGTGGACCGGACCCTGCACATCAGCCTGCAGGCGGTGGAGGCGATCCATCTCGACTGGGCCGCCGGCGCGCCCTTGCCGGGTCAGGCTGTCAGCGCCACCGCCGCGGCCGAGGCCGACCTCAGGCCGCGCAGCGTCACGGCAGCGCTGATCGGCTTGAAGAGCCGCGCGGCAGTGTTCGCGGTACAGCGCGACATCGCCGCCTTCCAGGACGAGCCGCTGATGGCGATCCTGCCCGGCGTCGCACTCGACGCGCTGTGGGAGCTGGTCGGGGTTGGCGAGCGCGGCTTGCAAGCGATGAGCGCGCTGGTTGCCGTTGTCAGCCTGGTCGCGCTGGTCGCGGTGATCGCCGCCGGACTGAACGAGCGCCGCCGCGAGCTGGCCATCCTGCGCGCACTGGGCGCCGGGCCGCGCCAACTGCTGATGCTGCTCGCGCTCGAAGGCGGCCTGGTCACTGCGTTAGGCGTGCTGCTGGGCGTGCTGGCCTGCGCGGGCGCGGTGGCCGCGCTGGCGCCCTGGGTGCAATCGCAGTTCGGCATCGGTCTGCGGCTGCAAGCGCCCGGCAGCGCAGAATGGCTGTGGTTGGCCGCGTTGCTGGTCGGCGGCTTTGGCGCCAGCCTGGTGCCGGGCTGGCGCGCTTACCAACTCTCGCTGGCCGACGGCCTGTCACCTCGAATCTGAACCATGCAAATCCTCAAACCCTGCGCAAGCACCACGATCGAAACCCACGCCGATGGACAGACGCGCCGGCGCTGGCTGCAACAGCTCGGCGCAGCGCTGCTGGCCGGCGCTGCCGCCGCGAGCACGGCCCAGCCGCTGCCCAAGCCCGAGCCGGGCGGCTTCACCGAGCTGCGCTGGGACGACCTGGTGCCCAAGGGCTGGGACCCGACGAAGGGATTGCGCGACAAGGGGATCACCAACCCCGGCAGCCTGATGGACGGCGACCCCAAGACCCAGGCGCTGATGAAGCAGATGCGCGAACTCTGGGACAACGCGCCGACCGAGCCCTCACTGGACGGCACCCGCGTCAAGTTGCCGGGCTACTTGGTACCGCTGGAAGAAAGCGCTGCCGGCCACACCGAGTTCCTGCTGGTGCCTTACTTCGGCGCCTGCGTCCACACCCCGCCACCGCCGGCCAACCAGATCGTGCTGGTCGTCCCCGCAAAACCGGTGGCAGGCTTGCGCAGCATGGACACGGTCTGGGTCAGCGGCACGATCAAGACGGTTCGCGGCAACTCAGCGATGGGCAGCACAGGCTACCGGCTCGAGGCGAGCCTGGTCGAGCGCTACAAGGCCGCGCCGCGCTGAGCAGCTCTTTGAAGCCGCACCGGGACCGCACGGCCGTCGCCCAAACCAGGAAACCACAGCGCCGTCAAATCGTCAGAGGGCAGCTCTTTGACCGACAGGCCGTGCCGCAGGTCCCAGCTCGATTCGTACCAACCGCATTCGACCGGCGCCTCGGCACCGGCCAGAAGATCGTCGACAGGCATCGCCTGCATCGTTGTCAGGGGCCGTTCAGCAGTCTGACGGCGCAGCAGAGTCATCAGGTCGGTCATGGCAATCTCCAGGTTCAGCCAGGGCGGCGGGGATGAGGCCATCTTCCGCGCCAAGGCTTGCCAGCACCATCACCCGGCGGGTGGAGCGAGGTGGGCCCTCTTTCGCCCCCCCAGCGGTACCCCCCCATTCGGGTGGTCCTCGTCAAACCGGTGGTCTCTGTGTCACGATGACGGACCGTCGATCGCCAACCACCGCCAAATCCCATGTGTGGACGCTATGTCGTGGCCTACGACCCGCAGACGCTGGTCTCGGCCTTCAGCCTGACCCGCATCCAGCCCTTCGCCCAGCGCTGGAACATCACGCCGCAGTCGGCCGTACCGGTGGTGTTCGAGACCCGGCCGGATGACGGCCCGCCCGAGCGGGTCTGCGAGCTGATGCGCTGGGGCCTGGTGCCGCACTGGGCGCGCGACGCCGGCGTCGGCGCCAAGCTCAACAATGCGCGCAGCGAGTCCTTGGCCGACAAACCCAGCTTCCGCCAAGCGCTGCGGCGCAGGCGGTGCATCCTGCCTGCCAGCGGCTTCTACGAGTGGCAAGCGGTGACTGGCGCCGACGGCAAGCCCGCCAAGCAGCCCTGGTACCTCTGCCCGACCGACCGGCCCTTGTTCGCCTTCGCGGGTCTGTTCGAAGCCTGGCGTGTGCCAGCGGGCGCCGCAGGGGAATCCAAAGACGCGCCAGACCGTCGAAGAACGCCTGAAGGCGACTGGCTGCTGAGCTGCTGCATCGTCACCACCGATGCCAACCCGCTGATGGCGCCCATCCACGACAGGATGCCGCTGATCCTGCCGCCCGAGGCCTGGGCTGACTGGCTGGCGCGCGGCCAGACCGATGCGACCGCACTGGCACCGCTGCTGCAAGCCCAACCGGACGCCGGCGCGATGCAAGCCTGGCCGGTGGCCCGCACTGTCGGCCGCGCCAGCGCCGACGGACCTGGGCTGATCAAGCCGCTGCCTGCTCAAGCCTGAGCGTCACGGCCGTCAGCTATGCTGTGAATCAGGATGCAACACCGCGCCCTTGCCCTCGCCCTCGCCTTGCTGCTGCTGGTCACGCAGCAGTTCGGCTTGCAGCAT
>RGQD01000740.1 GCA_010030205.1 Betaproteobacteria bacterium | reverse complement strand
CGCATCGCCTGGCGCTTCATCCAGCCCCAGGCGCTGGCAAAACGCGCGCTGCGCTGGTAGCCCAGCACCGCCGTTTCCCAGGCCGCGAACGACAGCACCAGGCCTCGGCGGTGGCGGTCTTCGGGCACATGGGCCAAGCCCAGGCGACGCGCGATCGAGGGGTCAAGCCAGCGCCCGGGTTGGAACGATTCATCCCTCAACGTCAGCGTGCCGGTCTGCGCCTCGGCCAAACCCGACAGCAACGCCAGCAGCTCGCTCTGGCCGTTGCCCGACACGCCAGCGATGCCAACGATCTCGCCCGCGCGCAGCGCCAGTGACACACCGGTGAGGCGCTGCACGCCGGCGGCGTCACGCCACCCCAGGTCTCGCGCGGCCAGCAGCGTCGCGCCGGGCCGGGCTGGCGCCGCGCTCGCGTCGCGGTCGAGCTTGACGCGCCGGCCCACCATCGCCTCGGCAAGTTGGTCCAGGCTGCAGTCGGCGATCGCACCATCGAACACCACCGCACCGCCTCGCATCACCGTGACCGCGTCGCACAAGGCCATGATCTCCTTGAGCTTGTGGCTGATGAGCAGCAAGGTGGTGCCTGCATCGCGCAGCCGGCGCAAGGTGACGAAGAGCTGCTCGGTTTCCTGCGGCGTCAGCACCGCGGTGGGCTCGTCGAGAATCAGGATGCGCGCGCCGCGGTACAAGGCCTTGAGGATCTCCAAGCGCTGGCGTTCGCCCACCGGCAGGTCCTCGACCGCAGCGTCGAGACGCACCTGCAATCCGGTCTCGTCCATCAGCGCCTGCAACTCGCCGCGAACCCGCGTTCGGGCCTGGGTCAGCCGCCAGTGGCCTTCGGCACCGAGCATGATGTTGTCCAGCGCCGACAGCGGCTCGACCAGCATGAAGTGCTGGTGGACCATGCCGATGCCCAGCGCCATCGCCTCGCTCGAGCCGCCGATGTGCACCGACCGGCCAGAGATCGCGATCGAACCGCTGTCGGCCTGGTAAAAGCCGTACAGGATCGCCATTAGCGTGCTCTTGCCCGCACCGTTTTCGCCAACGATGCCATGCGCCGAGCCGGCGGCCACGGTCAAGGTGACCTCGCGGTTGGCCTGTACTGCGCCAAAGCGCTTGCTGATCGCCGTCATGCGCACGGCGGGGGATGCGAGAGCGTTCATTCAATGCCGGTGCTGGGCAGCGCCACCGCACTGCGGTGGCCATCGCGCCGCGACACCTGTCGGTACGGGCTTCGGTGCTTGTGTCAATACTTGCAGGCGTTGTCCGCCATGTAGTC
>RGQD01000739.1 GCA_010030205.1 Betaproteobacteria bacterium | reverse complement strand
GCATCGCGCTCGTAGACGCGCAGTGCGATCTGGCCGCGCGAGATCACCTGCATGAAGCCGACGTTGACCTTGCGGACAAACCGCGGATGCTGTTCGATGCGCGGTCCGAGTTCGGCCACTAGAGCGTCCCGAACATCCAGCACCCGCTGCACCGCGTGGGGATTGCCCATCGACAGCACCGCCAGTTCGACTCGCCAGCCCTCGCCCACCCCGAGCGGCCAACACTCGAAGCCGTTCTCGATCCGCGGCACCAGGCCACTGGCGTCGAAAGGCACGCGCGCCAACTCGAATACCGGCCGGTTCATGTCAACCGTGACCCGGCCGTCATGCTGCAACTGCAGTTCGAGCAGGTTGTTGACGGTCTCGACCCGGATCCTGCGCTTGGCGGTCAAGCCTTGCTCGTGCACGAAACGCGCAAAACAGCGCGCACCGTTACCGCAATGCTCGACCTCGTCGCCCGTGTTGTTGAAAATGCGGTAGCGGAAATCAACACCCTCGGTGGCACTGGGCTCGATCAGCAGGATCTGGTCGGCGCCGACCCCGAGGCGACGATCACCCAACTGACGCAGTTGTTCGGCCGACAGCCTGATCGGCGACCGGGTGGCATCGAGCACCACGAAGTCGTTGCCCGCGCCCTGCATCTTGGTGAACTTCAATTTCATCGCAGAAGATTATCGACCGCTCATCCGTAGAAACCGGCCTCACCCGGCGGCCGGGTCTTGAAGCGCTTGTGAACCCAGAGGTATTGCGACGGATTGCGACGGATCTCCTCCTCGATCCAGCGGTTCATCCGGGTAGCCGCTGCGAGATCATCGTCACCCGGAAAGTCCTCCCAGGGCGGCAGAAACCGCACCCGGTAGCCAGCGCTCCCAGGCAGGATTTCGGCCAACACCGGCTGTACCGCCATGCCCAGCGCGCGCGCCATCCGGGCTGGCGCCAGCAAGGTGGCGGCAGGCACGCCGAAGAAGGGCACAAACGCTGCGTCGCGGGCACCGAAATCCATATCAGGCAAATTGAAAAAGGCAGCGCCGCGTCGGATCGCCCGCACCAGCGGCAGCGCACGCTCGCTGCGCGCGTAGACCTCGGCCAAACCGAAGCGCAGCCTGCCACGCCGCATCGCGTCATCAAACACAGGGTTGCTCTGGGCTTGGTAAATCGACGCCACCTGGCGGCCTTGGAACAGTTGCGTGGCGACGCCCGCCACGTCCAGCGCCACGAAATGCGGCACCAGCCACATCACCGGCTTTGGGCTGCGCTGGGCAAAACCGACATCGCCTTCGAC
>RGQD01000738.1 GCA_010030205.1 Betaproteobacteria bacterium | reverse complement strand
GCCGATTGCGACACCAATGCCGCGGCGCTGCCACCCAGCGCTTCGTTGAGCGCGGTCTGCACCGTCGCGGCAGAAGCGTTCTTGTTCAGGTCGACGGTGGTGTAAGTCTTGGTCGCTCCACCGGCGGCCAGGCTCACACTCACCGCCAGCCCGTAGTTGGCGGCATAGCCTGCCAGCACGGTCGGCGACAGCCGCGAGCTGCCCTGCACCGTCACGGTCTGCACTTCGTCCAGTCCGTCGGTCAGCGTCAAGTCCTTGCGGTACTGCTCGATGCTGATGCCGCCCGACAGGCTGAGGAAGTCGCTCACTGACGCCGCCACCTGCGCCTGCACCCGCAGCAACACGCCCAAGCTGCCGTCCATGCTCAAGCTCAGCGTACTGTTCGCGCCGGCCCGAACCTTGTACGCATTCAGGTTGGTCGCGTTGGCGCTGTCGCTGCTTGGGCGATAGAAATCGATCACATGGCTGTCCGGCGACAAGCCGTTGGCCAGGCCATTGACCCGGTTGACCTGCACGTTGATCAGGTCGGCCGACAAAGACAAGGGCAAGCCGAGCACCTCGACCGACGCGGCTTGCGCTGACAAGGCCATCCAGCTCACGCCCCGCAAGCTGAGACCTGCGGCGTCGACAGCGCCAGGCTTGGCGTAGAACAAGCCGAGCGCGACATTCACATCGCTCAGCGACAAGCCGACGGCCTGGCTGCCCAGCAACAAACGGCCGTCAGCATCTCGGGCCATGACATCGCTGCTGTTGACCACGCCGTCGCCGTTGCTGTCGGTCCGGTAGGGTCCATCCAGGCCGACAAACGCGCTGATGTGGCTAGCACCGATCGTGATCACATCGACCGCGAGCCCGAAATCATCGGAGGAAAGCCAAAGATCAGCGGCACTCGCATCGGTGTCGAACTCATTCTGGAGCGGCTCGGCGACGGATGGTCTGTCGAACAATTGATGGAGGCGTATCCCAGCATCACCATTGAGCAGATTCACGCGTGTCAGTCCTATGCCGCCGAAATGCTGGCCACAGACGATGTCGTGGATATTCCCAACCCAGCCGCATAACGATGCGTATCCTCGCGGACGAAAACGTCGATCGTCCAATCGTCGTGTGGCTTCGAGAGCAGGGGCACGACGTGGTAGAGGCGGCGGTCGTGGCGCAAGAGGCGGCAGACGCTCATCTGATTGCAATGAGCCGCTGCGAGGGAAGGATTCTGATATCGTTCGAACGTGATATTGGTCGCCTCGTGCAGTCCGATTCTGCTCCGCATCCAGGCGTCGTCTATCTCCGTCT
>RGQD01000737.1 GCA_010030205.1 Betaproteobacteria bacterium | reverse complement strand
AGCGATGACCAGGTGACGCGACGGAATGATCACGACATATTGGCCAAAGTTGCCCACGGCCATGAACGAATCGGCTGGCATGCCGCCTTGTACGCGCCGTTGTACCCACAAGCCGTCGCCCCGGTTCGTCCAGAACCCGGCGCCATAGCCAAACTCGGCACCACGGGTTGGCGAAGCCGAGTAGTCGACCCAGCCTGATGGCAAGACCCGCAGACCACCGACGACGCCGTCGTCCAGGTAGAGCATGCCAAGTCGTGCCCAATCTCGCGCCGACGCCAGCATGTGGCTGGAACCGATTGCCGTGCCGGCGCCGTCCAACTGCATCGTGACATGTTCCATACCGAGCCGGTCGAACAGTTCCCGGTGCATGAATGCATGGACCGCTGCGGCGTCGCCACCGACCTGATCACGAACGATGCGCGAAAGCAGCAGCGTGTTCGCATCGGTGTAGTTCCACTTCTTGCCAGGCACGGCATTGAGCGGCGCGCGTTCGGCGAAGGCCGCCATGTCTGGTTCAACGAACAGCATCTGTGCCGAGGGGTCGAACATAGACAGCGCGCTCGATGTGAGCGACTGTCCGATGTCCAGCCCACTCGTCTGGCGCAGAAGATTGTCGATGGTGATGGCATGTCTGGGATCCCCTGCACCGGCCCATGCAGCGATCGGTGCAGGTTCGGTCACCTTCAGTCTGCCCTGATGAACAAGAATGCCAATCAACGCATTGGTGACGGACTTGGTTGCCGACCAGCCCGCGAGTGGCGTGTCGACGCCGTAGCCCGCCGCATAGCGCTCGGCCAGCACCCGTCCGTTATGAACGACGACCACCGCCTTCGTCCATCGATGCGGTGCACTGCCGGTCTCCTCGAACGAGCGTTCGATCGCCGCTTTCAGATCGGTATCGGTGGGCGACACCACATCGTGCTTGGCGATTGGCGGCAGGATGCTTGCAGTAACGCTGGCCGGTGGCATGGCCAAGGTCGAGGGCTTGGTGTCGTGTACGAGAACACAGCCCAGCGGCGGACGATAGATGGCCCGGCTCTCAGCCAGACCAGCGACGGTGGTCGTCACCTGCGCATGCTGGCGGTCAACCTTGTGGCTGAACAGCAAGGCCGCAGGTGACAGCATCGGCTCAATGGCTTCGCGATAGAAGTCCTGCGCGTCAAGGCCTGACACAAAGACGGCAGAGCAGAGCTGGTGGCTCACCATGCCGGTGGCAGTCTTGGCCGCTCGGCTTGGTGCGAGGTTGCCGCAGCCAGTGAGCAACAGGCCGAGACAGGCGAAGGCAAGCGC
>RGQD01000736.1 GCA_010030205.1 Betaproteobacteria bacterium | reverse complement strand
CATAGCCGAACAGACGGCGAGGCAGCATGGGATCTGGCGCAAACACGAAGGCGCACAGATAAGCCGCCAGCAGCGCGCAGACGAAGCCCGCTTTGGCCAAAGTGCCAGATATCAGGGTGGGGGAATCGGTGAGCGAAACCACGCTGCCGGTGCCGAGCGCGGCAAGAAATCCGATAAAGCCGGCGAGCGCCCAAGGCACCGTGCGCACTTTCAATTCCTCGCACATCAGGCGGTAACTGCCGAATACCAGCCATGCGGCCAAGGCGGCAATCAAACAGGCGGTGAAGGGCAGGGGCGGGTAATCCTGACCGAACCAGCGCACGCTGCTGGACGGCCGATCGATGATCGATCGCGCCAGTAACAGTGCCGCCAAGCCACCGGCGATCCGCAGGCTCATCGGGGCACCGGCCTGATGGCCACGCTGGGCGAGCAGGAGCGCGCCGATCAGTGCAAACGCATGGAGGCCGATGGCCGCTGCCCCGAGCATCAGCAGCGTCCAGCCGGCGTCGGCGGTGACCTCGATGCTCAGCAGATAGACCAGCACGCACAGCCCACCGCAGATCCAGGCCGCCGCTGGCGCGCCGACGAGCTTGCCCCATGTCATGGGCCAGGGGCCGAGAGCCGACATGCGTTGTTGATCCCAGCTGCGGCTGCGCAGTTCCTGAATCAGCGATTCCCCCGTGAGGTGCGCGCCCCACGCCAAGGTGAAAAGGACGAAGCAGCCGAGTCCCGCGTTGGCCGTGACGATGCCGAGCCCGCGGCCATTGAGCAGCCAGGCCAGCGCCAGCAAGGCGCCCAGCGCGGCGAAGGCGCTGACCAGCCGCGGCTGAGTGCACTCCAGCCAGAGGTTGCGCTGGAACTCAGGATTCATGCGGGCTGCCCGGGGTGTTGAGGGTGTCGAGGTAGAGCTGCTGGAGATCGACGCGTTCGGGGTGCAGCGCGCTTACCGGCACGCCGGCCATCACCAGCGTCTTGAGCAGGGCGGCCTGCGCGGCGCGGTCGCCGGTGAAATCAAATCTGAGCGCGGCATCGGTCTGCCGCAGATTGGCCACCCCCGCCTGTGCGCCGAGGACATGGGTGGCTGCGGGCGTGGCGGTAGCGAGTTCGAGTACCAGCGAACGGGTGCTCCGCAGCGCCGGCGCCAGCGGCCGGAAATCGCGAATGCGGCCGCCGTCGATAATCAGCATATGGGTGGCGTATTCCTCGAGCTCGGCGAGGATGTGCGAAGACACCAGCAGGGTCATGAGGAGGGACCCCTCCTCGCGCGGCTTGACATCGCGTGGCGCACGTA
>RGQD01000735.1 GCA_010030205.1 Betaproteobacteria bacterium | reverse complement strand
CCCTCGTGCGCCCAGTGCGCCTTCGGCAGCAGTGTGTTTGCCGGCTCGCCGATACCGCCTTGCGTGGCTTTGTTGAACGCGTCGCGGTCAATCGCCAAGTTCATTGCTTGGCGTACCCGCGGATCGTTCAGCGGCGCACGGCCGTAGTTCAGGAAGAAGAGATGAACGAACAAGGTCGGCGTGGCCATCCCCTTGAGGTTCTTCGAGCGGTCGATGAGCACTTTCTGCTGCGGCGCCAGTCCGTGCGCGAACTGGTTCTGGCCAGTCACCACCGAGCGCAGACCGGTGTTGGTGTCGGTGATGATCGCGAACTCGATGCCGTCAAGATACGGACGGTTAGGACGCCAGTACTTTTCGTAGCGGGCGACGACAACCTTCTCGTTATCGGTCCAGTTGACGAACTTCCAGGGGCCGGCACCCACCGGCTTGCGGTCAGAGTCAGCGCCCTGCGCCTTGGCAGCCGTCGGCGAGAACATCATGCCGGCGCGGTCAGACAGCACCAACACCAGCGAAGTGTCGGGCGCCTTGAGCTTGAGGGTGACCTGCAGCGGACCGGTCACCTCCACGGCTTCCAGCGACGCGAGGTCGGACTTGATGTTCGAGCGCGCATCGCTGCGGGATCGGTCGAGGTTGAACTTGACCGCCGCGGCATCGCAGGGCGAGCCATCATGGAACGTGACGCCCGGCTCCAGGTCCATCACCAACGTCTTCGGATCGGTAAATTTCCAAGCCTTGGCCAGTCCGGGTTTTGGCGTCAGCGCCTGGTAATCCCACTCGAACAACGTGTCGAACATCGTGTAGAGCTGCACATGGTCATAGCCTGATCGACCGGTCATCGGGTCGAGTGACGACGGGTTCGTAGGCGTTGCCACCTTGAGCACGCCGCCCTTTCGCGGCGCCTCCTGCGCCTGTGCCTGCGCGCTGCTACTGCCCAACAGTCCAGCGGCGCTGGCAGCACCCGCGATCAGCGCCATGACTTGCCGGCGATCCAACACCTGGCCCTCCAGGCCGGCCAGCAGGTTGGCAGGTTGTTCGTTCTTGTTCATGAATTTCCTCATTTGAAAAGTCTGCATCGGTTGACGATGACGGGTTGGCCGCGCTGACGCGGCGATCAGTCGGGGGGACTGGCTGCCAGCTTCTCGGCCAGATGACAGGCAATGAATCGCTGGGGTTCGATCTCGCGCCAAGCTGGCACGGTTCGCGCGCAATCGTCGATCGCATACCGGCACCGGGTGCGGAAGCGACAGCCAGAAGGCGGCGAAATCGGGCTGGGGATCTCGCCCTCGAGAATGATGCG
>RGQD01000734.1 GCA_010030205.1 Betaproteobacteria bacterium | reverse complement strand
TCGGTGTCGACGATGGTGTTGATGGCTGGTTTCGTCGCCCATTTGGGTGTGGTGCCCTTGGCGGGTTACGCCATTGCGCAGCGCTTGGAGTTTCTGATGGGCACGGTGTCCTTTGGCATCGGCCTGGCGTCGGTGCCGATGGTCGGCATGGCGATTGGCGCCGGCGATGTGAAGCGTGCGCGCCGCATCGCCTGGACAGCGGGCGGCTTGACGGCTGCGGTACTGACACTGGTCGGGCTGGTGGTGGCCTTGTTTCCCGACCTGTGGGCTGGCATCTTCACCAGCGACGAAGCAGTCCTCGAATACAGCCGCAGCTGCCTTCGATGGGCGGGCCCGGCCTTCGGCTTCGTCGGACTGGGACTGACGCTGTACTTTGCGTCACAAGGCTCTGGCCGCATGGCCGGGCCGGTGATTGCCGCGACGCTGCGACTGCTGCTGATCGCGGCAGTCGGTAGCTGGTTGGTCGCTGTGGAGGCGCCAGCCTGGCAGCTGTTTGCATTGGCCGCTGCAGCGATGGTGGTGTATGGCGGCAGCGGTGCCCTGGCGCTGTCGATGGTCTCTTGGGGGCCTTCGGTCCCTCGGCCTGCCCCACTCGCTGAACAAGCCTGGGTGGCGCGCAAAGCCTGATCAGGTTCAGCGCGAGCGGGTTAGACCAAGCTGCGCCGGTCCTCAGCCAGCCGCATCGGCTGGTCCAGAAAAATCCGGGTGTCCATCAGCATCAGGTCATCGGCCACCGCTACCGGGGCGCCCAGCGCGTCGAGCACGTCACGTTGCAGGTCCAACCCCGGCGCGATCTCGGTCAACATCAACTGCCCATCGCGAAGTCGGAACACCGCTCGCTCGGTCAGGTAGAGGATCTCGTGGCCCAGCGAGGCCACATAAGGCCCGTTGAAGCTCAGGTGCCCCACGGCCGGCACCAGCTTTTTCACAAGACCCTCTTGCACGATGCGCAGGCGGCCGTCGCCGGTCTCGATGCGCAGGCCGTCATTGGTCAGCGTTCCCATGAAGACCACCCGCTGCGTGCTCTGGGTGATGTTGATGAACCCGCCCACCCCGGAGACCTTGTCACCGAAACGGCTGACGTTGACATTGCCTCGCGGATCAAACTCGGCCAAACCGAGGAAGGCGATGTCGAGACCGCCACCGTCGTAGAAGTCGAACATCGCTGCGTGGTCGATCACCGCTTCGGGCCAAGCTGACGCGCCGAACGCGGGTCCGTCGGCCGGCGTGCCGCCGATCGGGCCGGATTCCACCGTCAACGTGAAGTCGTCGACACCTTCTTCGTGCGCTACCGCACCCAGGCCGGCTG
>RGQD01000733.1 GCA_010030205.1 Betaproteobacteria bacterium | reverse complement strand
TACCAACTCACGTCGCCCGCCAACGCGTTCAGGCTGCCGGCAAAAGCCGGTAACTCACTGACCTGGGCCAGCAAGCCACCCGGCGCGATGGCCAGCAAGCAGCTGAAAAACCAACGCCTCACCCTGGCAGACCACGGCATGACCGGGCGCGTCAGCCCGACGGCACCGGCCGTGTTGGCAAGCTTCATGATCAACCCCCACCACTCGACAGGAGTGGCCTGGTGATACAACGCCGTCGGCGTATCTAGCGCTGACGGCCAAGCCGCGTTGGCGCAGAAATACCAGAAGGTTGGAACCGGATGGCTGGGGCCAGACGCATGAATCCCGACGGCTGGCTTTAGCCGCCGGACAAGCTATCGCACGAACCCTGAGCCGCTGCCTAGCGCGAGCGCAGGCTGTGGTGTCAGTCGTCGCTGGCGTTGTCACCGAGTGCCGGGAACAACACGCTGGTGTAGCCGAGTTGGGTCAGGTCACGCATGCGGGTCGGGTACAGGCGACCGATCAGGTGATCGCACTCGTGCTGCACCACCCGGGCATGAAAGCCCTCAGCCTCACGCTCGATCGGGCGCCCCTGCAGGTCCAGGCCGGTGTAGCGAATCCGGCTCCAGCGCGGCACCAGGCCGCGCAGACCAGGTACCGACAGGCAGCCTTCCCAGCCGTCCACCTCGTCCTCAGACAGCGGTGTGATGTTCGGGTTGAGCAGCACCGTCAGCGGCAGCGGTGGCGCCTCAGGGTAGCGCTGGTTGTGCTCGAAGCCGAAGATCACGAGTTGCAGGTCGACGCCGATCTGCGGCGCAGCCAGGCCGGCACCGTTGGCAGCGACCATGGTGTCGTGCATGTCGTCGACCAGCGCCGCCAACTCGGCGGTACCGAATGCACGCACCGGCTGCGCCACCCGCAGCAAGCGCGCATCGCCCATTTTCAGAATCTCACGAACGGCCATGGCCAACTCTCCTCAAACATTGAAACCGGTACCCGGGTGATGAAAGAACCCTTGCTCGGTCAGGGTGAGTCGGCAGGCAGACCGTCCAGCAAAGCCAGCAGCCCGGCTTCATCGAGCACCGACAAGCCCAACTCTCGGGCTTTGTCCAGCTTGGCCCCAGCCTCTTCCCCAGCGACCACCAAGTGGGTCTTTTTGGACACCGACCCGGCGACCTTGCCGCCGGCAGCCTCTATCAAGGCTTTGGCTTGGTCGCGGCCCAGCGTCGGCAGCGTTCCTGTCAGCACCAGCGTCATGCCGGCCAGCGTCTGCGGCGCTGCGCTCGCGGCCAAGCCTTCGGTCCAATGAATGCCTGCGGCACGCAACTGCTC
>RGQD01000732.1 GCA_010030205.1 Betaproteobacteria bacterium | reverse complement strand
GCCGCAAACCCACCACCCACTGCGCGCGCAAACCAACTACCAGCTCGAGCGCATTGGGTGTACACGTGTCCACCTACATGAACGCCAACAACTTGACCTTCCCGTGTCGGCGCCGATCCAAATCTGAGCCACCGTGCCGACCGAATATTGAGCCAGGGGTGGAGGCCGGTCTTGAGTTGACCGGCTGTGGATAAGTGTAGGTCGCGAGCTGGTTCGTCAGGCCCTCCGAGGTTGGTTGGGTCGCACGGGGCAAGGCGCGCAGGGCGTAGCCCGTAGCGGCTTTCCCCGCGCGGCGGCCGCTCAGAACGGGTCGGTGCCCTCGGTCGGTTTCGGGCCTTTGCGTCCTTGCTCACGGGCCTTGATGCGCCGCTTGGCCTCGGCCGTGCTCCTGCTGAAGCGGATGGACTCGTTGCCGGTCTCCAAGATGTGGCAGTGGTGGGTCAGCCGGTCGAGCAGCGCGGTGGTCATCTTGGCGTCGCCGAAGACGCTGGACCACTCACCGAAGTCCAGGTTGGTGGTGATCACCACGCTGGTGTGCTCGTACAACCGGCTGAGCAGGTGGAACAGCAGCGCCCCGCCGGTCTGGCTGAACGGCAGGTAGCCCAGTTCGTCCAGGATGACCAGGTCCATGCGCAGCAGGCTGGTGGCGATGCGCCCGGCCTTGCCCTGGGCCTTCTCCTGCTCCAACGCGTTGACCAGGTCGACCGTGGAGTAGAACCGCACCCGCTTGCCGTGCTTGGTGATGCCCGAGACACCGATGGCCGTGGCCAGGTGCGTCTTGCCGGTGCCCGGCCCGCCCACCAGCACCGCGTTGTGCGCGTTGTCGGTGAAGGCGGTGGTGGCCAGGGTGGCCACCAGCTTGCGGTCCACCGGCGAGACCTCGAAGTCGAAGCCGGCCAGGTCCCTGTGCACGGGGAACTTCGCTGTGTGCATCTGGTGGCTGACCGAGCGCATCGCGCGGTCGGTGGCCTCGGCCTGCAGCAGATGCTCGAGGAGCCAGCGCGAGGACTCGATCCCCGCGTTGCCTCCTTGCTCGACCAGATCGGCCCAGGCGCCGGCCATGCCGTGCAGGCGCAGCGACTTCAACTCGACCAGCACGTCAGGCTTCATGGCTGGCCTCCACAGTGGTGTTGCCGTCGTCGGCAGCACCATCGCCACGCAGGCGGTCGTAGCGGGCGGTGTCAGCCAGCGGCGGCGTGGCCACCTTCAGCTGCGTGGCCGCCGTCGGCGGTGTTGGCGCCGCGTTCAACCTGCCCAGCACGTTGATGACATGCTCGACGCTGACCTTGCCGGGCGGCCCCGTCTCAAGCGCCAACTCC
>RGQD01000731.1 GCA_010030205.1 Betaproteobacteria bacterium | reverse complement strand
ATTATCGGTGTTTAGGGTGGTGTGGGAGTGGGCACCTCGCTTGACGGGTTTCCCCATCTTTTTTGGTTTCAATTTCAACAGCTGTTTGGCAAGCGAAGCGCGTCAGGCCGTAGGCATCGGCCGAGGAGCGGTGGGCAGGCCACGAACCCCATAGGGGCTGTCCACAGGCTCGTCCTGTGGGCAGGTGGCTTGTCCACGGCGGACGGGTGTGCGCGGCCATGCGGCGCGCTCAGGCGGCCAAAGTGATCCGTGCTGCGGCCTCCTTCATCCGGTAGCTCTTGCCCTCGAACTCCAGCAGTGCAGAGCGATGCATCAGCCGATCCAGAATGGTCGTGCTCATCGTGTTGTCGCCCAGGTATTTCCCCCAGTCCTGGACCACCCGGTTCGATGTGACCACGATGGAGCGGCGCAGCTTGTAGCGCCGGTGCACCACGGTTTGCAGCAGTTCGGCGCTGGCATCGGTGATGCGCCGGGCAAGGAACATGTCGTCGAGGACCAGCAGGTCGGGCTCCAGCAGGTCCTTGAGGCGTTTACCCTGCTCATCCGGGCTGGCCAGACTGAACTGCGCAAACGTGCTGTCGGCCTCCACGTAGCGTACGTCGTAGCCCTGCAGCGTGGCCTGGTATGCCAGGGCCTTGGCGATGTGGCTTTTGCCCGTGCCGGGCTTGCCGATGATCATCGGGTTGATCCCCTCGGCGATGAATTTGAGGGTGTGCAACTCAAAGCACGCCTGGCGTGGCACCTTGGGGTTGAAGCGCCAGTCGAAGTCGTGCAGCGTTGCACGCTCATCGAGCCCGGACTTTTGGTAGCGCCGCTCGCTCAGGCGCGAGCGACGCCGGTCGAGCTCGTCTTGCAGGATCAGGGAGAAGGTCTCCAGAAACGGCTGCTGGGCGGCCTGGGCCTGCAGGATGCGGGTATCGAGCGTGGCTCGCACGCCCGACAGGCGCAACTCACGCAGCGCGCGTTCAATGTCGTTCATGTTCATGGTCATCAAAGCTCCTGGGGTTGGGGTTGGGGGGTCGACAGTTGGGCGCTTTGCTGCGCGCCCAGGGTGAACAGATCGGCGTAGTCGCATCCCTGGCGGATCAACGGGTGGCTCTGGGTCAGGGGCAATGGGATTTGCGTGGGCGCCTCCAGCAGGCGCAGGGCATCGCCCAGCAGCCGCTCGCTCAACGTCTTGACCAGGCTGTAGCTGTACACCCCCTGCGCCATGGCCTGCTCGCACGCGCTGTCGACCAAGCGGCGCGGGCATTTGCGTGCCAGCCCCACAATGCCCCACAGCGCGCGCTGACCCACGCGGCCCTCGCGCTCGAACAAGGT
>RGQD01000074.1 GCA_010030205.1 Betaproteobacteria bacterium | reverse complement strand
CCACGCTCTACGTGCCGGTGGCCCAGCTGCACCTGATCAGCCGCTACACCGGCGTCAGCGCCGACGAGGCGCCGCTGCACCTGCTCGGCGGCTTTGCGCTTGGCCTTGTCCCACTGGCCCGAGCCGAGCCGGTGCAGCGGCGCCTCGTCGGCGCTGACCCCGGTGTAGCGGCTGATCAGGTGCAATTGGGCCACCGGCACGTAGAGCGTGGCGGCGTCGGCGTATTCGAGGTGCAGGAACTCGCTGGCACCGTCACCGAGGTCGATGTTGATCAGCCCGACATAGCGCCCGATGCCGTGGTTGCCGTGCACCACCGGGTCGCCGACTTTCAACTCCGACAAGTCCTTGATCAACGCCTCGACGTTGCTGACCTGCTCTTGCTTGCGCCGGCGCCGGCCCTGCGGCGAGCTGGCGAACAGCTCGGTCTCGGTGATGAACTGGATCGCGACCCCAGGCTCGGCGGCCGGTTCGTGCCAGAAGAATCCGGTCGCCAGCGGCGCGGCGGTGATCGCGAACTTCTCGCCGCCAGACTCGAACTCGGCCAGCGTGGCCACGCTCGGTGGCTCGATCTTGTGGTCGCGCAGCATCTCGAGCAGGCTCTCGCGCCGGCCCAGGCTCTCGGCGACGATCAGCACCCGGTGCGGCGTGGTCTCCAGGTGACGGCCCAGCGCGGCCAGTGGCTCGGTGGCGCTGCGGTCGGCCGAGACATCGGGCAGCGGGCGGGCCCACGAGACCGCAGATGCGGGCTCGTCCGAGCCCTTGGTGGGCTCGTTGCCGCGCAGCACCAGCACCGCATGGCGATTGGCGTTGGCGTAGAACTCGTCGCTGCGCTGGAAGATCTCCTCGGGCGCCAGTACCGTGCGTTGCGGGTCTGCGGCGATGAAGCGGTGGCGCTCGCGGGTGTCGGTCCAAAACCGCTCCAGTGCCACATCCACCTCGCCGTGCAGCACCAGCTGAGCGCGTTTGTCGTCCTCGCCCAGGTAGCTGAAGATCGTGCCGGTCTGCTCGAAGAACAGCGGCAGGTAGTACTCGATGCCGGCGGTGGCGATGCCTTGCGCGATGTCTTTGTAGATCCGGCTCTTGGTCGGGTCGCCTTCGAGCTTTTCGCGCCAGCGGTTGCGGAAGGTGGTACGCGCGGCCTCGTCCATCGGGAATTCACGCCCTGGCAGCAGCCGCACCTCGGGCACCGGGTACAGGCTGCGCTGGGTGTCGGGGTCGAAGGTGCGTATCGAGTCGACCTCGTCATCGAACAGGTCGACCCGGTAAGGCACCGGCGAGCCCATCGGGAACAGGTCGATCAGCCCGCCGCGCACGGCGTATTCGCCCGGCGACGCCACCTGGCTGACATGGTTGTAGCCGGCCAATGTGAGCTGTGCCTTCAGGCCTGCCTCGTCCAGCTTTGTCTTTTGCTTGAAGCGGAAGGTGGTGGCAGCCAGGAAGCTGGGCGGCGCCAGCCGCGTCAAGGCGGTGGTGGCGGGCAGCAGCACCACATCGGCCTCACCGCTGTGGATGCGCCACAGCGTGGCCAGTCGCTCCGAGATCAGGTCCTGGTGCGGGCTGAAGGTGTCGTAAGGCAGGGTTTCCCAGTCCGGGAACAGCGTGGTCTTGACGCCGGGCGCAAAGAACGGCAACTCGTCGGCCAGTCGCTGCGCATCGGCTGGCTCGGCGGTGATGATCACCAGCAAGCGCTTTTCCGCCATCCTCGCCTGCGCCAGCCTGGCCAACAGCAGCGCATCGGCCGAGCCGGTGGGGCGGGGCAGCGTGAAGCGTTTTCCCGGTTGGATGACTGGCAATTGCATGGGGCAGGCTCGGCAAGAAACGGCAACACGCCCCGGAGCTTGGGGCTCGGGGGCGTGGGATCGCTGGATTCTAGAATCGGACCCGATGATCCCTCCCGACCACGGGCTTGAACCCCGCTGTTTCGCGCTGGTGCCCTGCGCTGGCACCGGCAGTCGCGCCGGCACGGCAGCGCCCAAGCAATACGCTGCCGTCGCTGGTCGGCCGCTGGTGGCGCACACGCTGGATGCGCTGGCCCAGGTCGGCAGGCTCGCCGCCACGCTGGTGGTGCTGTCACCCGAGGACAGGGATTTCGACCGCGAACTGCCTGGTTTTGCCGGCGAACGCCGCTGGGTCGCCCGCGTCGGCGGCGCCAGCCGGGCTGAGACCGTTGCCAACGGCCTGGCCGAGTTGCGCGCGCGCGGCGCCCAGCCTCAAGACTGGGTGCTGGTGCACGACGCCGCCCGCTGCCTGCTGCGCGCGGCTTGGGTCGACCGGCTGATCGACGCTTGTATCAACGACGAGGTCGGCGGCCTGCTGGCGCTGCCGCTGGCCGACACGCTCAAGAGCGAGGCGCTCGGGCGGGTGCAGGCCACCGTTGACCGCCAGGGCAAATGGGCAGCGCAGACGCCGCAGATGTTCCGCCTCGGCTTGCTGGGCCCGGCGCTGCAGGCGGCCTTGGCGTCGGGTATGTCCATCACCGATGAGGCCAGCGCGGTGGAGGCGCTGGGCCAAGCGCCGAAGCTGGTGCCAGGCGAGCTCGAGAACCTCAAGGTCACTTGGCCGGGCGATTTCGCGCTGGCCGAGCGGCTGCTGGCAGGCCGCGCAGGCGATCCAGCCCAAGACCGGGAACAAGCCATGACAGGACTGAACCACAAGCCGCCCCAGCTTCGCATTGGCGAAGGCTGGGACACCCACGCGCTGGTCACTGGCCGGCCGCTGATGCTGGGCGGCGTGCACATCCCGCACAGCCATGGCCTGCTCGGACATTCCGACGCCGATGCGCTGTTGCACGCGATCACCGACGCGCTGTTCGGCGCGGCAGCGCTGGGCGACATCGGCCGGCACTTTTCAGACACCGACGCAGCGTTCAAGGGCGCCGACTCGGGCGCACTGCTGGCCGAGTGCGCGCGCCGGGTGCGTGCGGCCGGCTGGCAGATCGTCAATGTCGACTCGACCGTGATCGCCCAGGCGCCGCGGCTGGCGCCGCACATGCCGGCGATGACCGCGCGCATCGCCGCGCTGCTCGGGCTAGCCCCGGCCCAGGTCAACGTCAAGGCCAAGACGGCCGAGAAGATGGGTCCAGTGGGCGAGGGCCTGGCGATCGAGGCGCGGGCGGTGTGCCTGCTGTCGCGCGGCTGACCGTTGAGCGCCCCAAGGCCGGCCGAAGCCGGCCGCCCCCCGTGGGGATCAAGCCGCAAAGCCACATTTGCTTGAGAAGCGCCTGAAAAAGACGCTCTCTTGTTTAGTTATTTTCTTGCCGACCTGGGCAGGCGAAGCGTGACGAGCAGGCCGCCCTCGGGTGCGTTGGCGATCACGACCTGACCACCCATTCGCTGCATCGCCTTGTCGACGATGGCCAGTCCCAGGCCCGCACCTGTGGCAGCGGTTCGCGCCGCGTCGCCGCGGAAAAACGGGGTCGTCAGCTGGCCCAATTTTTCGGCTGCTGCGCCCGGGCCCTGGTCGAGCACGCTGCAGATCACCGAATCGCCAGTGGCCACGCAGCGCACGCTGACCATCGCGATGCCGGTGTCGGCGCTGCGGCCATAGCGCCTGGCGTTCTCGAACAGGTTGGCAAAGACCCGGCCGAGCTCAACCTCATCGGCCATCACCTCCAGGTCGATCGCCACCCGCGCGCTGATGCGGATCTCGCTGGGATCGCGCATGTTCGCCGCCTCTTTGTCGATCAGCCTGGACAGCTGCACCGGCCGCAGCCGGGCAGGCCCTGGGCGGGCGTAATCCATGAACTTGTCGATGATCGCGTCAAGCTGGGCGATGTCCGACGCCATGTTCTGCCTGGCCTCCTCGTCGGCCACGCTCATCTCGGTCTCTAGCCGCAAGCGCGCCAACGGCGTTCGCAAGTCGTGGCTGATGCCCGCGAGCATCACCGCGCGGTCCGCGTCGACTTTGGCCAACGCCCGTGCCATCCGGTTGAAGCCGATGTTGACCTCACGGATCTCGCTCGTCAGGTGGGTCTCATCGAGCCGTGAGTCGTACTCGCCGCCGCGGATCCGGCTGGCGGCAAACGACAGCTCGCGCAGCGGCCGGTTGATGCGCCGCGCGATCCACACCAACAACCCCAAGCTGATCGCCAGCATCGCCGCCAGCCAGGCCGGCCGGTGGTCGAAGTCTGGCGCACCGACCACCTGGACCCAGGCGAAGACGCCGACCACCAGCAGCAGCAGCAATGCAAAAGTCCGCCAGAACAGGCTGAGCGCCAACTGGGGACGGCGCCGCCTCATCGCTTGCGCCGGGCCTCAGGCCGCACCGTCCGGCACAAACACATAACCCACGCCCCAGACGGTCTGGATGTAGCGGGGCTGGGTGACATCGGACTCGATCAGCTTGCGCAGGCGCGAGACCTGCACGTCCAGGCTGCGGTCGAAGGGCTCGAACTCGCGCCCGCGCGCCAGGTGCGCGAGCTTGTCGCGCGACAGCGGCTGGCGTGGGTGGCGTACCAAGGCCTTGAGCATCGAGAACTCGCCGGTGGTCATCGCCAGCGCCTCGCCGGCCTTGGTCAGGCGGCGCAGCGAGAGATCGAATTCGAAAGGTCCGAAGCTCACGGTTTGGGTGGACTGGCTCGGCGCGCCTGGGGCTTCCAGCGTCGGCCTGCGGCGCAGCACCGCGTGGATGCGGGCCAACAACTCCCGCGGGTTGAAGGGCTTGGTCAGGTAATCGTCAGCGCCCACCTCCAGGCCGACGATGCGGTCCACGTCCTCGACCTTGGCGGTGAGCATGATGATCGGCGTCATGTCCTTGGCCGCGCGCAGCCGGCGGCAGATCGACAGGCCGTCTTCGCCCGGCAGCATCAGGTCGAGCACGATCAAATCGATGTTCTCGCGCGTCAGAAATCGGGTGAGCGTCTTGCCGTCCTCGGCGAGCACGACCTCGAAACCTTCTTGCGTCAGGTAGCGCCGCAACAAGTCGCGGATGCGGGCATCGTCGTCGACCACGATCACACGGTCGGGTCTGGGTGTGGCAGGGGGGGTCATGCGGCCTCCGCAGGTGCTGATCGGCAGAATTCTGCCCAGCCCCGGGGCCCGCGATGCCCGCAATTGACGGTGATTGCGCCGCCTGTTCAGCCCTATGCTTGGGTATGGCTCACTCGACGCGGCTTCAACAACAGCGCTTACAACAGCGCTTGCCGCACCACGTTGCAGCGATCACTGCGCCACCCAGCCGCCGTCGACGTTCCAGGCCACGCCGCGGATGTTGTCGGCTGCCGCCGAGCACAGGAACACCGCCAACGCGCCGAGTTGCTCTGGCGTCGTGAACTGCAGCGAGGGCTGCTTCTCGGCCAGCAGCTGGCGTTTGGATTCTTCTTGCGACACGCCGGCCGATGCGGCACGCGCGTCGACTTGTATTTGCACCAGCGGCGTCAGCACCCAGCCCGGGCAGATCGCGTTGTGGGTGACGCCGGTGGTCGCACATTCCAGCGCCGCGCTCTTGGTAAAGCCCACCAGACCATGCTTGGCGGCGACATAAGCCGATTTCTGGGCCGAGGCCACCAGCCCGTGGACCGACGCGATGTTGATCACCCGACCCCAGTTGCGTGACTTCATGCCCGGCAACGCCAGCCTGGTGGTGTGGAAAGCGCTGCTCAGGTTGATCGCGATGATCGCGTCCCAACGATCGACCGGGAAATCCTCGACATTGGCCACATGCTGGATGCCGGCGTTGTTGACCAGGATGTCGACTGCGCCGAATTCGGCCTCGCAGGCGCGCACCATGGCCTCGATCTCGGCCGGCTTGCTCATGTCGGCGCCGTGATAGGCCACGCGGCCGCCAAGCTTGGCCACTTCGGCGCGGGCGGCCTGGGCATCGCCAAAGCCGTTGAGCATCACGTTGGCGCCGTTTTGTGCCATGGCCAGCGCCAAGCCCAAGCCGATTCCGCTGGTAGAGCCGGTGATGAGTGCAGTTTTTCCGTTGAGCATCTGATTTCCTGGTTGGCTTGCTGCGATGATTTGCTTGCTGCGATGATTATCTGCAAGGAGACCTACCCGTGACTGACATTGACCTTGGCGCGCCAAACGCGGCGCCGCCGCAGCTGCGCGATGTGCAATGCCTCGACACCCGAGGCCTGCACCGCATGGCGTATTGGGAGTGGGGCGACCCGGCCAACCCCCGGGTGCTGGTCTGCGCCCACGGCCTGACGCGTCAGGGGCGCGATTTCGACACGCTGGCCGCAGCGATGGCGGCTGACTACCGCGTGGTCTGCCCCGATGTGGTGGGCCGTGGCCGCAGCGATTGGCTCAGCGACCCGATGGGCTACCAGCTGCCGGCCTATGTGGCCGACATGGTCACGCTGCTGGCCAGGCTTGACGCCAGCAGCGTGCACTGGGTCGGCACCTCGATGGGCGGGCTGATCGGGCTGGGGCTTGCAGGTTTGCCGGGATCGCCGGTGTCGCGCCTGGTGCTCAACGACGTGGGCCCGACGATCGAGCCAGCCTCGCTGCTACGCATCGCGAGCTACCTGGGCCAGCCCATGCATTGGGCCACCGAGGACGAAGCGGCGGACGGTCGCGCGCCACTGCACAAGCCATGACCGAGCGCGGCCCGCGCGCCCGGCTGGTCGAGTTTGCCGGTGTCGGCCATGCGCCGACGCTGGTGCAACCCGACCAGGTGCGGGCGGTGCGGGAGTTCTTGCTCGCACGATGAAGACCGCATCGCTGCAGCCGCGCGCGGCCACCATCGTGATGTTGGCCGATGGCCCCGCCGAGGGGCCGGCGGGTCTGGCCGAGTCCGCCGACAAGGCTGCATTGGTGGTCGAAGGGACAAGCGACAGCGCAGACGAGCCCGGCAGTGACGCGCTGCGGCGGGCCAGGGTCTTTGCCGAGCCGCTGATGGCGGGCCAGTGTCTCGACACCGGCGAGCCTGCGCTAGAACACGCCGACGGCGCGGCCGCGATCCTGCAAGGCATAGGCGCCGGGCCGGCGATGCGGGCAGCGGTCTACCTGGTCTACGCGGGTGATTTTTTGCAGCGGCCCGAAGAAGTGGTGGCCAAGGCCTTTGGCCCGACCTATGCCAGCCTGGTCGCGCACACCCGCAAGCTGGTGCAAATCCAGCGCGCGGCGCGCGAAGCCCAGGTCGAGACCGAGCAGCGCGCCAGGCAGACCGAGCGCGTGCGCAAGATGCTGCTGGCGTTCTCGCGTGACCTGCGCGTGGTACTGCTGCGGCTGGCCTCGCGGCTGCAGACCCTGCGCTGGTATGCCGCGACCAAGACGCCTTGCCCGCAGGCGCTGGCGCAGGAGTCACAGCAGGTGTTCGCGCCACTGGCCAACAGGCTGGGCATCTGGCAGATCAAGTGGGAGATCGAAGACCTGTCGTTTCGCTTCCTGCAGCGCCTGGCGGGCCTGCTGGCCGAAACCCGGGTGCAGCGCGAGCAAGGGGTCGAGCGGATCCGCGAACAACTGCAGCAAGACTTGGCTGCTGTGGGCGTGGACGCCGAGGTGCAAGGCCGGCCCAAGCACCTGTACAGCTTGTGGAAGAAGATGGCCGGCAAGGGCTTGACGCTGGACCGCGTCTTCGACATGCGTGCTTTGCGGGTGATCGTGGCCGACATCCCCGGCTGCTACGCAGCGCTGTCGCGGGTGCACGAGCGTTACCGCGCGCTGCCCGGCGAGTATGACGACTACATCGCCCGCCCCAAACCCAATGGTTACCAGAGCCTTCACACCGTGGTGCTGGCCGACGACGGCCGGGCCGTGGAGGTGCAGATCCGCAGCGCGGCGATGCACCAGCACGCCGAGCACGGCGTGGCGGCGCACTGGGCTTACAAGGAAGCCGGTGTCAAGGGCTATGCCGGTGTCAGCGCGGCGGGCGACTTCGAGGAGCGGGTGGCCGAAGCGCGCAAAGCCGTGCTGCGTCAGTTGCTGGCCTGGGAGCGCGACTATGTGGGGCAGGGCGCACAGCCCGCTGGTGCGGCGCTGGATGCGAGCCCGTCGTTCGAGGACCGGATCTATGTCTTCACGCCGCAGGCCAGCGTGATCGAGCTGACCGCCGGGGCCACGCCGGTGGACTTTGCCTACGCGCTGCACACCGACCTGGGCCACCGCTGCCGGGGCGCACGCGTCGACGGCGCGATGGTGCCGCTCAACACCGCGCTGGCCAATGGCCAGACCGTCGAGGTGACAACGACCAAAGAGGGCGGGCCGTCGCTGGACTGGCTCAACCCCGAACTGGGCTACCTCGCGAGCCAGCGCTCGCGCGCCAAGGTCAGGGCCTGGTTCAACGCCCAGGCGATGAAGGCCACGGCTGCGCGAGGCCGCGAGCTGGTCGACAAGCTCTTGCAACGCGAAGGGCGCACGGCGGTCAAGCTCGAAGACCTTGCCGCGCAGCTCGGATTCAAGAACGCCGAGGCCTTGTTCGAGGTGGTGGGCAAGGACGAGTTCTCGCTGCGCAACATCGAGAACCTGCTGCGTCCGGCCGCGCCCGTCGAGAGCCCCGACGAGGGGCTGGTGCTCAAGCGACCCAGGGCCACCGAAGGCGGGGTGCTGGTGGTGGGGGTGGAGTCGCTGCTGACGCAGCTGGCGCGCTGCTGTCGGCCGGCCCCGCCGGATGCGATCGGCGGCTATGTCACCCGTGGCCAGGGGGTCGCGATCCACCGCGCGCAATGCAGCAACTTTCGGCAGATGTCCAAGGTCCAGCCCGAGCGGGTGATCGCGGTGGCCTGGGGCGCAACGCCGACCGACCGTGTCGCAGCCTACCCGGTCGATGTGGTCGTCGAAGCGGCAGACCGCTCAGGCTTGCTGCGCGACATCAGCGAAGTCTTCGTCAAGGACCGCCTCAACGTCACGGCCGTGCACACGGAGTCGGTGCGCGGTGCGGGCGGCAGCACCGCGTACATGACCTTCACGGTCGAGGTGCCTGACGCCGGACGCCTGGCCGCCGCATTGCGTCAAGTGGCCCAGGTGCCAGGCATCCGTCACGCCCGGCGTCGTTGAAGCTGACTTGACCCGTGCTATAGTGAAAGCCACCTTGACATGGTGGGGGTCGATGGTTCGAGTCCATTCGCGCCTACCAAAATTGGTAGGAAATCAAAGCACTTAGCGGAAACGCCAAGTGCTTTTTTTTGAGGCAAAAGTGACGTAATCCGGGTTCGTGATTGGCGCCGTTTGCAGGCCCTACATGGCGATCCATTGGCTGCGGGGTTCAGGCTGGGCGACGAGGCGGCGAGGCGAAAATTCCGCTGGGGCTAGCACCGATCCGACACCCTCGGCCTAGGTATTGGACTCAAGCCCGAAGTCAGGCCTGGCGCATTGCCCATGTCGTGAGGGGGTGAAATGTTCAAGGAGCTTGATGTTGTTGTCTTGAAAAAGGCCGTTCCTGGTACCAGCATCCCCGCAGGCGCTGAGGGCGTCATCGTGCACATCCACTCGGTGCCACGCACGGCCTACATGGTCGAATTTTGCAACGACGCTGGACAAACCATGGATCTCGTGTCGTTGCTGCCGAGCCAAATTGCTTTGACGCAGCCACTGCGCAGGGCCGCCTGATCAGTCCTGCGCCCGCGCTGCTGCCTTGGGCGATTGAGGTCAGCGCGGTATTGGCGAAAACGACCACGGGCAATGGCCCGGGTCTTTGCCGGCTGCGCGCACATCCCCGAAAATATGGCCTTTGCCGATGACATCGGCCCCACCATTCCAGGCAGCTTGCAGCGTGGGCCGGTGTCCATATTTCCCGACGAGACAAGAGCATGGCTAGCTTTGTTGGAACTTCAGCAAATGACACCCTCAATGGCGGTGTTGGCAACGACACCTTGACTGGTCTCGCGGGCAATGACTCGCTGTATGGAGGCGACGGTAACGACTACCTCGACGGTGGCCTGGGAGATGACACGCTACAGGCCGGAAACGGTCTCGACACGCTGATCGGCGGCGACGGCAACGACAAGCTGTACTCGCGAACAACCAGCATGGCGGCTGGCTCCGATGATGGTGCCAATGACATGGATGGCGGTCCAGGCAACGATTCTCTGTACGGTGGCAACGGAAACGACACACTGTTGGGCGGCGACGGCAATGACTCGCTCCAGGGGGATGCTGGAAACGACAGCCTCGATGGCGGGTCTGGCAATGACACGCTTTACGGCGGAGATGGCAACGACACGCTTGTGGGTGGCGAAGGCAATGACTCGCTCGAGGGCGGCGCTGGAAACGACAGCCTCGATGGCGGGTCTGGCAATGACACGCTTTACGGCGGAGATGGCAACGACACGCTGTTGGATGGCGAAGGCAATGACTCGCTTGAGGGAGGTGCTGGAAACGACAGCCTCGATGGCGGGTCTGGCAATGACACTTTTTACGGCGGAGATGGCAACGACACGCTTGTGGGTGGCGAAGGCAATGACTCGCTCCGAGGAGACGCAGGAAACGACAGCCTTGACGGCGGTGCCGGCGACGATTTTCTCGCGGGCGGTGCTGGCAATGACACGTTGTCTGGAGGAGTCGGCATCGATACCCTTCGTGGTGGCGATGGTGATGATGTCTATAAAATTTCCAGCCGCAATTTCTATCTTTACGACAGCGCTGGTAACGATGCCGCGATTGTCAGCACGAGTTTCGTCAAATTGCCGCCGAGCATCGAGACCGTCAGCTACGTCAACAGTGCAATGGCGCTGCCGTATTGGATTGATGCATTGGTGGCCAGCGACGGTGCTCAATTCGCCGCGCTGCTAGGGCCCACCAAGACCTTCTCCTATGCCTATCCAACAGCATTGCCCTCCTACGACACATCGACAGATCATGCGCTAGGCTATCTTCCCTTCAACGCGCAGCAAAAGGCCTTCTCTGCGGCGACGATGAGCTATGTGTCGTCTGTGATCGATCTGCACTTTGTCGCCACCGACACGGTATCGTCCTTGAACACGATCGCCTTTGCGAGTAACTCTCAGACGAAAAGCTCGGGATACGCCAATACTCCCGATGATAATGAAACTGCGAGTGATCTATTCCTGAACAAGGATGAGAAGGGCGCTCTGACGCTGACTGACGGTACTTTCATGTCGCAGACGCTGATCCATGAACTCGGCCATACGATGGGCCTGAAGCATCCTGGAAATTACGACGCCATTTCCGGTGTCGGCGAAGCTCCTTTCCTGCCGGCAGCGGAAGACATCACGGCTTGGACGCAGATGTCTTACACCAAAGATTCAGCCCAGTACCACGCGGTGTTCAGTCCATTGGACATTGCGGCGCTGCAGTACCTCTACGGCCCCAGCACGACGGCTCGCACCGGCGATGACAGCTACACCGTCAGCGCGAGCGCCACCAACTTCATCTGGGACGGCGCTGGTAAAGACACCCTCAGTGCGGCTGCGCTGTCACAGCCGGTCACCCTCTACCTGGAGCCCGGCTATTGGGGTTATGTTGGCAGCAAGGCGGCCACGATCACGTCTGCCGGCCAAGTGACCGTCAATTTCGGCAGCGTCATCGAGAACCTGGTGGGTGGCTCTGGCAATGACAGCCTGTTCGGCAATGACGCGGCCAACACCATCACCGGTGGCCTGGGAGACGACACTATTTTCGGTGCGGGAGGCGATGACACCTTGGACGGCGGAGCCGGCAGCGACACGGTGACTTACAGCGGGCCAAGGGCCGACTACACCATCACAGCGATTGCCGGTGGGTTCAAGGTCAGCGGCGGCACTGAGGGCACCGACACGGTACTGAATGTCGAGCGCCTGTCGTTCGCCGACGGCGTGATCTCATCAGTTGCCTTTGTGAACAACGCACCCACGGGCGCCGTGACGATCTCTGGCATTTCGAGGCAAGGCCAGACACTGACCGCCAGCAACACAGTGGCCGATGTTGATGGACTGGGTGTGATCAGCTACCAGTGGAAGGCCGACGGCACCAACGTCAGCAGCGCAATTGGCAGCAGCTTGGTGCTGACCGAGGCGCAGGTGGGCAAAGCGATCACGGTTGTTGCCAGCTACACCGATGGGCATGGCGCTTCGGAATCAGTTTCCAGCTTGTCCACCGCCGCTGTCGTCAATGTCAACGACGTCCCTACCGGTGCCGTCACGATCACGGGTGTAGCCACCCAGGGCCAAACGCTGACCGCCACCAACACGCTGGCCGACATCGATGGGCTGGGCGCCATCACTTACCAGTGGCGGGCCGACGGCACCAACATCGCCAACGCCACCGGCAGCGCCCTTGTGCTGGGCGAGGCTCAGGTCGGCAAGGTGGTCACGGTTGTTGGCGGGTACACAGACGGTCACGGCACAGCGGAGTCCGTCAGCAGCTCGGCCACCATTCCGGTGGTCAACGTCAATGACCCGGGTTCGGTGTTCATCAACGGCACGTTGGCGGCAGGACAAACACTGACAGCCGTCGCTGCCGATGCCGATGGCCTGGGGCCTGTCAGCTACCAGTGGTTTGCTGATGGCGTGGTGATCGGCGGCGCGACGACGGGTGCGTTGCAGGTGTCCACCGGGCAGGTCGGTCACGCTATCACTGTGACGGCCAAGTACACGGACTTGCACGGCACCGCTGAGTCGGTGATCGGCGGCCTTGGCAAAGCGGTCGATCTGCTGGCCTACAGCTGGAAGGCGCATACCTTGCTGGGCGCGGTGGACATCAGCGCGTCTGGCCACACTGCCAGCTCAAGCGCCAGCGGCGCTGCCAGCCTCACTGTTGGGAGCGCCCTGGACTTGACCGCCAGCCTGATGCCGGCCTCGGCCACCAGCCAGGAAGTGAACCTGCAGGACGCCATCGCGATCCTGAAGATGATCGTCGGCCTCGACGTCAACGGCGCTGGCAAGGCGCTGTCGCCCTACCAAGCCTTTGCGGCTGACTTCGACGGCAACGGCAAGGTTGAACTCAGCGACGCCATCGCGGTGCTCAAGCACGTGGTCGGCTTGCCGTCGCCTGACCCGCTGTGGTTGTTTTTCAATCAAGCCGACGCATCGGTGCCTGCCAAGGCCAACCTGAACCCTGGTGCGGTGCCGGCTTTGACTGCCACGCTGGCAGCCTCCGGCACGACCCATGTTGGTCTGGTCGGGGTGCTGAGAGGCGATGTCGATGGCAGCTACAGCGGGGGCGGGACGCAGAGTTTGGATCTGCCTTACTTCCAGCAACTGGCCGCTGATACGGGCTTGAACCTGACGCAGTTTGGGGTGTACCCGTAACCCTTTCGGCTTCTTGCGGTCTACATTGCCGATACCACCTTGTGGCTTGAACTCACGGTCTGAACCTCGATGATCGACCCCGCTGCCCTGCGAAGCGCGGATACTGTGCGAACTGAGCAAATGACAACGAGGCGCTAGATGAGCTACCTGAGACTGCTGATTGCGGCGTTGCTGTTCGCTGCCGGGCCTGCGCTGGCTGGGCCGTATGAGGATGGCTTGGCTGCGTACAACCGAGGGGACTACAAGACGGCCATGCGAGCTTGGCTACCTCTGGCGCAAAGCGGCAATCCCAATGCTCAATTCAGCCTCGGTGCTATGTACGACAACGGCCAAGGCGTACCCAAGGACTATCAGCAGGCGATGTTCTGGTTTCTCAAGGCGGCTGATCAAGGCGATGCCAAGGCCCAGTTCAACCTTGGCAACATTTACGCCAAGGGCGACGACGTACCCAAGGACGATCAGAAAGCTGTGTTTTGGTATCGCAAGGCCGCTGATCAGGGCTTTGCTTCGGCCGAGCGCAATCTCGGCTATAGGTACGACACCGGTCAAGGCGTGCCCAAAGACGACCAGCGAGCAGTTTTCTGGTATCGCAAGGCGGCTGATCGAGGCGATGCCAAGGCCCAGTTCAACCTTGGCGTCATGTACGACAACGGACGAGGTGTGCCCAAGGACGACCAGCAAGCGGTGTTCTGGTTTCGCAAGGCAGCCGATCAGGGCGACGCTGAGGCCCAGTTCAACCTCGGCGGCAATTACGAAAGAGGCGAAGGTGTACCCAAGGATGACCAGCAAGCTGTGCTCTGGTATCGCAAAGCTGCTGACCAAGGCACGGCCGATGCGCAGTTCAACCTTGGCCTCATGTACGCCGAAGGCAGAGGCGTACCCAAGGACGACCAGCTGGCATATTTTTGGTGGCTGCTGGCGAGCGTTGGGGCGGACGCCGGTTCGGTCAAGAATCGAGACATAGTCGAGAAACTTCTCACCCCGCAGCAACGCGCTACTGCTCAGGCCGATGCACGGAACTGGAAGCCGACCAAGCAGTAGCTTGCTCAAACACTTCATTCCCAACAACCTCCGCAGCCTGCTGCTAGCACTGGCCATCGCCCTGTTCGCGGTGATGCCGGCCCACGCCGCGCTGCAGGCGCTAGTGATCGGCAACGCTGCCTACACCGACGGCGCGCTCAAGAATCCGGTGAACGACGCCAGGGCGATGGACGTCAAGCTCACCGCGTTGGGCTTCAAGGTGATGAAGGTCGAGAACCTCAAGCGCTAGCAGATCGGGCGCACCCTTACCGCGTTCGCCAACACGCTCAAGCCCGGCGACGAGGTGGTGGTGTTCTATGCCGGGCACGGAATGCAGGTCAAGGGCATCAACTACCTGCCGGCGGTCGATGCCGACATCCAGAGCGAGGAAGACGTCGCCCTCAACAGCCTGAACCGTAACACCTTGATGGAGCGCCTGGACGAGGCCAAGGCGGGGCTGAAGCTGCCGTTCCTGGACGCCTGCCGCAACAACCCCTATGCGCGCACTCTGCGCAGCAATGATCGTGGGCTGGCACGGGTCAGCGCCGCGCCATCAGGCACCTTGATCCACTTCGCAACCCGCCCTGGCAGCGTGGCAGCGGACGGCACCGGCAGCAACGGCCTGTACACCAGCCAGTTGCTGCGCTTCATCGACGCACCAGATGTTCCGGTGGAGACCCACCAAGCTGAAACGCGTTTCGGCGGCGGTGACGGTGGAGAGCAAGAAGCAGCAGGAACCCTGGACCGAGGGCAGCATCGTCGGCGAGTTCTATTTCAAGGCCGGGGCGGCGGCGGTCAAACCGGAGTTGGTGACAGCGATGCGCAGATCGAACAGCAAGGCTGGGCGGCGGCGCAGAGCGGCAATACGGTTGCGGGCTACACGGCCTACCTTCAAGAGTATCCACAGGGGCGATACGCAGCGGCGGCACGGATCGCCATCGCCTTGGTCTGGGTTCAGTGCCGTTCGGCTCGATCATTGCGGCCTCTGGCTGCGGCTCAAGACTAGAGCTGGTGCCCGACAACTGCGCCACGGTGAGCGTGTCGAGCTTGTGCAGGGCAATCAGGTCGGTGATGGTGGAGTGGCGCAATGCGTAGGCTGTGGCGGCGATGGGTAATTCGGCTGCGATCACGGCGTCTTTGATGGGGTACTTCCAAGCATCCTTGTTCCACGCCGACCCATCGGCCCGCGCCAGCAGTGGAGCCGTCGGCAGCTTGTCCTTGCCCTGCTCGGTGAAGAAGGCGGCGGTGGCCGTTGGCAAGGTAATCTTGCGATCCTGCCCGTGCTTGTCCTTGCCGATGGTGAGCGTGGACAGGCGCTTGTCGAAGTTGCCCGCCACCAGTGCGGCCATGGCACCCGGACGCAATGGCACCAGCGACAGGGCGCTCAACAGTATCGCCAGATCGGCGGGAGCCTTGGTGATCAAGGCCCGCCCTTGTGTCAGATCTAGGTAAACGTCCCGGCGGCGGTTTGCGTCCTTCACCGGGCGCAGCTTGACCTTCCATGCGGTATCGGTCGTTGCATGACCATCTCGTGACGATGAACAGCGGCAGCGCGACCCCCACCAAGGCGACCAGGCTGAACTGCGGCATCACGAACACCGGGCTGGCCCAGGGAGTTGATCTGCGGCTGAGTCAGATAATGGATCCAACGTGGGGAGCGGCAAGTCATCGCCTGAGGCATAGGTAACCGATCTGTACATTGGTGATTATTTGGGTGCACAATGATCTCGTGCGCACGGTGATTGAAACCCCAACGTTCCAGAAGCAGGCCGATGCGTTCTGGGATGTTCAGGAGCGCGAGGCGTTCATCGATTTCATTGCCGGGAATCCTGACGCGGGTGACGTGATCCCGGGCGCCGATGGTGCGCGCAAGCTACGCTGGCGGCGTCAAGGCGTGGGCAAGCGGGGTGGTATGCGGGTCATCTACTTTCACCTGGTGGGTGACGAAGTTGTGCTGCTGGTCATGGTCTACGCCAAGGCCGAACGCGCAAACGTCAGGCCCAAGAACATCAAGCGGAACTGAGCGTATGAAGACCTTCAAGAATCAGGACTTGGAAAAGCTGGCTGCCGCGATTGAGGCCGACGCCGGACAGGCGCTGCCGGGGTTGCGCGAATCCCTGGCCGAGGCCAAGGCGGGCCGGACTGGGCGCGTACACACGCCAGAGCAGGTGCTTGCGCGCCGCCGCGGACGCCCAGTCGGCAGCTTGGCTGCTGTCACCAAGCAGCCTGTCAAGCTGCGCCTGGATCCCGACGTGCTGGCCGCGCTGCGAGCCACCGGCGATGGGTGGCAAACCCGCATCAACGACATGCTGCGCGCCAGCCTTTCGCTGGTCGGGTTGTTGAGGTAGCCGGGCTGCTTTGATAGGGTCTGTTCGGGGCATTACCGGATTTTTACCCGCCGCCAACTGCGGTGCGCTTGATCTGCTCGGGTCGATGCATGCCGGTGAGACTTTCAAGACAGCGCCCGCAACACCCCAGCCGGGTCGCGGTCGATCAGGTTCAGCAGAACAAGCGCGGGGCCTTGCGGATTGCGTTCGCCACGTTCCCAGTGCCTCAGGGTTGCCACCGAAACGCCGAACCGCGCCGCGAATTGCATATGTGATCTCTCTCGAAGCCGGCGTTGAGGGATGACTTTGCGACGTATTTGGGCCCGGTGCTGGCGACCGTCGTGAGTTGCTGAACGAGCGGTCACCGCTGGCGGCCGATGTCCGCAGCAGGTGTCGGTAGAGCTTTTCGATCATCTACAGACTGTCGCCGGCCAACATGGCCGCGGCCAGCGTGTCGGTGCAGACCGCTGAGGGCAGTGATCTTGGACTGCCGCATCAAGAACGGGTGCATGATCACAGCAAATGACCCTTACGCTGGGAAATAGGCACAGTGCCATCGAAATCAGTAAACCATCCAAAAACCGGCAGGCTGATCGGCTGCTGTGCAACACTGCCCAAGCCAGCGCATCGCCGCTGCGTTGACTGGTGCGATGCGGCGCGGTGGCTTGCCTGGGTTGGCATAAACCATGCCGGCGCCTTCGTCGAACTGGCAGCACGCTCAATCAGAGGCAAGACCTTGACCGATTTGCTCAACCCGGCGCGGCGCCTGCGCCTCGTCCTCCTTGGTCTGATGCTGCTGGCCAGCCTGTCGTTGAACATGGGCAACGCCTTTTCGGCGC
>RGQD01000730.1 GCA_010030205.1 Betaproteobacteria bacterium | reverse complement strand
GGTCGATTGTCGTTTAGGCAATGAGCGCAGAAATCTTCCCCCTGAAAAACTCAAAGCGCTTCTGCATGTGCAAAAGTTAAGAGAAGTCGGTGTTCCCGTTTACAATGAGGAGGCCGTTTTTCCTCTGCTCACGGAGCGAGTCAAGAGTCTCCTCGATCGGCTGGATGCGGCTGCTGAGGTCATCCTCGTGGATGATGGAAGTCGCGACGCGAGTTGGAAACTCATGGTCTCGCTCGCAGCTGTGGCGCCGCTGAACGGGCCAGGGATGGAAAATCGCCTGAGGCCTGGGCCGCAGACACCCGGTCCAGAAAGCACTGCCACGCCGGCAGCACCTGGTCAGGCTGGTAGCGCGCGGACCTGCTGGCGCCCCGGGCCACCAGATTGCTGCGCATCGACAGCGCGTCGGCGCCGATCAAGCTCGACAGGGTTTGCACCAGCGCCTCGCTGGAATAAGGGTTGAAATACAAGGCCGCGTCGCCATAGACCTCGCGGTGCACTGGCAAGTCGGACGCAGCCACCACGCCGCCGCAACGCATGGCTTCGACGCCTGAGAACCCGAAGCCCTCGCCAAAGCTGGGGCATGCGGTGACCAAGGCGTGGCGGTACAGCAGCCGCAGCTCGGCGGCCGGCACATCGTCCAGCAGGTGCAGCTGGCCGCGCATCACCCAGGGCAGCAATTTGCCAAGGATGGCGCCATGCTCCCAGCCCAGCATGCCCACCAGCACCAATTGCAGCTGAGGGTGGCCGTGGGCGCGCAGCTTCTCCCAGGCCGCCAGCAGCGTGAGGTGGTTCTTGCGCGGTTCGAGCGTCGACACCATCAGCAGGTAGTCGAACGCGCCAGGCGGCGGCGGCTCGAGCGGCAGGTCGCTCTTGCGCCTGGCAAATGGCTGCTGGCTGAGTTGACGGTGAGCGCGGGTGCGCAGGATGTCGCCGACGCGCTCGGCCGGCGAGTCTTCGGCAAAGTAGCGCTGCGACACCATGTTGGGGATGGTCAGCGCGCGCGCTGCGGCCTGCGGAAACACCGAGACCAGGTCGCACCGGCTGGCGTCCGACACACAGGCGAACCAGGCACCGTCCAGCACGTTGCGGCGCAAGGCCTGGTAATGCGCGGCCTGATGGTGGGCCCAATCGGAGACGGTGTGCGGCATCAGCAGCGGAAACGCGTCGTGGTAGCGCACCACGAGCTGCGTGCCCACACTGACCCGGCCGGGGTAAGGCGTCTCGGCCACCATCACGTCGTAGCCACGGGTGTCAAGCCTGGGATAGAGCGCACGGCCCAGCTTGCGGGTGAGCAGCGCGCAGGCGTGGGCAGCGGACCAG
>RGQD01000729.1 GCA_010030205.1 Betaproteobacteria bacterium | reverse complement strand
GGCTGCAGGCGCCGCGCGGCAAAGGTGGCCATCGACACATGGTCTTCCTGGTTGGCCGAAGTCGGCAGGCTGTCCACACTGGCTGGGTGAGCCAAAGACTTGTTCTCAGAGGCCAGCGCGGCGGCGGTCACGTGCACGATCATGAAGCCTGAGTTGAGCCCCGGCTCGGGCGTCAGGAACGGCGGCAGGCGCGACACCACGGTGTCCACCAGCATGGCAATGCGGCGCTCGGTGATGGCGCCGATCTCGGCAATCGCCACCGCCAGCGCGTCGGCCGCCAGCGCCACTGGCTCGGCGTGAAAATTGCCACCCGACAGCAGCACGCCCGCGTCAGCAAACACCAGCGGGTTGTCAGTCACAGCATTGGCCTCGCGCAGCAAAACCTGGGCCGCATAGCGCATCTGGTCCAGGCAAGCGCCCATGACCTGAGGCTGGCAACGCAGGCAATAGGGGTCTTGCACACGGTCATCGCCTTCCAGGTGCGACTGGCGGATGGCGCTGCCCGCAGTCAAAGCGCGGTAGGCCGTCGCGCAGTCGATCTGGCCCGGCTGGCCGCGCACGGCGTGGATGCGGGCGTCAAACGGGCCGTCGCTGCCACGCGCAGCATCCAGCGTCAGTGCGCCCGAAATCACAGCCGCCTCAAACACCCGTTCGGTGCCAAACAGCGCGTGCAGCGCCAGCGCGGTGGAGACCTGGGTGCCGTTGATCAGGGCCAGGCCCTCCTTGGCTGACAGTTGTAATGGGGTCAGGCCGGCAAGTTGCAGGCCGGCCAGCGCCGGCATGCGCACGCCGTACAGCAGCAGTTCACCTTCGCCGATCAGGGGCAGACACAGGTGGGCCAGCGGTGCCAGATCGCCCGAGGCGCCGACCGAGCCCTGACAGGGGATCACCGGGGTCAACCCCTGGTTGTAGAGCGCCAAAAGGCCATCTATTACCGCTTCGCGCACGCCCGAGTAGCCGCGCGCCAAGCTGGCGGCCTTGAGCAGCAGGATCAGCCGCACCACCTCTGGCGCGAGGGGCTCGCCCACGCCGACCGCGTGCGAGCGCAGCAGGTTGAGCTGCAGCGTGGCCAGATCGTCATGGCCGATGCGCTGGTTGGCCAGTTTGCCAAAGCCGGTGTTCAGGCCATTGGCGCGGGCGCTGCTGCGGGCCAGGTCGTAACCAGCGTCGGCGTGGCGCATGACACCCGTGGCCGGGTCATTGAACAGCACGCGGGCCAGCTTCTCGTCGGCCTCGGCGCTGCCGTCGCAAACAATCACCACGCCTGAATGCTGCGAGTAACCCATGCCGACGCCGCCGCCGTGGTGCAGGCTGACCCAGGT
>RGQD01000728.1 GCA_010030205.1 Betaproteobacteria bacterium | reverse complement strand
GCCTCGTCCGCGCCGATGTTCCTGACGTTGGGCGCCTTCTTGCCCAGCGTGGTGTGCGCCAGCATCTCGTCCATGGAGACTGAACCGCCTTTGGCACGGCCCAGGATTGCTTTGCGTTTGGCAAGATATAGCGGCATGACCTTGTCAACCCATTCTTGGTCATACTTCTGGATAGGCATGCTCATGGAGAACGATCGGGGATCTGCCGATGTGCTCATATTTAGCTCCCTACGCTTGGCTTCCCATTCCGGAAACATCTCCGCCCGGGACATGGGCACCTCAAACCGCCCCGTATGCTTGCCTGCGCTCTCCGCGCTGTAATCCTCGTGGGGCATCGTTGCTTTTCGGATGATGCGTCCCGTTGGTTCGTACTCACCAATCCCCATTCCTATTGAGTGAACGGGTAGGTTCAGTTGTTCTGGATCCGATATTGCGACGCGCGCATGGCCGACGCTGGGCATGCCAGCGTTCTGATATGGTGCCGAGTCCATCAATTTTACGAACGTCTTGCGCATCCCAGGCGCGCGTCTAGTGTCAGCCATGAGCTGTTCGTGCAACTCTGCGGGGTTCTCCACACCCGCAAATTCCGGGTATTTCTTGCGCATGACCGTGTTAAAAGCATTACCAATGTCCGGGTGCGGTGGGTTGTTTTGAAGTTGCCCCACCAACGTCTTGCTCAAGGGTTTTCCAAAGTCAACGCCGGTCGGCAGCATGGATGCGTGTAAGCCGTAGACCTTATCCACACCCGGCATGCCAATGGCAGTTTTTACCAGCTTGCTCTGCCGTGAGATGACACCGGGGGCTGATGCCCAGATAGAGCTCTCGCCCGAGGGTTTGATCTTGCGCATGTGGTGCGCGCCTGCCTGCATCCGTACTGGTGTAGGCAATTCCTCATCGCCAACGTGCGTCAGCAATCCCAGGCGAGCCATGTCACCGATCAACGGGATGCCAGCGCCGCCTTGTAGTGCTTCAGGTGTAATGAACTTTTCTGGCGATACAGGTTGGTTTGGGTCGGCCTGCTCTTTGTACCCTAAGGTTCTGATAGGCGCGCGCAGCTTGACTGCGCTGACAGGGTGGCTGATGCCCAGGTTCACGTTCTCCGCAGCGGAGAGCTTCTTGCCGCTCGTCCACTTGTCCATGATCCGCTGGTACTCGGGATCGCTCTGCGGCAGCAGCACGGCCTTGGGTTGCTTCGTGCCGCCGGCCAAGTGCTTGACCATCAGGGCGTGGCGCATCTTCTCGACGTCACCACCATCGGCGTACCCGCGCATGGCTTTGATCAGGTCCTCGTGCGTGGTCTTGGTGCCGCCGCGCTGGTCCCACAC
>RGQD01000727.1 GCA_010030205.1 Betaproteobacteria bacterium | reverse complement strand
TACCTGGACGGCGATCCGAAAGACGTATCGGTCGTCACGCCTTTCTCTGGCACCGGCAAGCTGCTGTTCTTCACGGCGGCGGTCACCGACGAAGACAGCGACCTCAGCAAACCCGGTTTCCAGGGCAGCGGCTTGAGCGGGCACCTGAACATCGACCTCAAAGGCGACTCGGCCGGGCGCTTGTCGCTGGACCAGTTGGTGTCCAACCCCAAGGCCGCGCTGAGCGTTGACTTTGGCGTGCAGGCCGACTTGCGTCTCGGTGTCGAGTTGACGGCTTTCGGCTTGCCGAAGTTGATGGCCGATTTCGTGATCGACTGGAATTGGCGCCTGGGCGACAAGACGGTGTCTTTCCCGGACATCTCGATCCAGAACCTGCGTCTGGACATGCGTTCGACGGTGTTCGATTTCCTGATGCCGATCGCCAACAAGATCGCCGATGTCGCCGCGCCGTTCCGCGATGTCGTCACCACTTTGACCACGCCGATTGACGGCCTGGACATCTTCCTCGACTCGGCCCGCGCGGACCTCGGCAAGCCGAGTGACAACACGGTGCGAGGCCTGATCGACACCGCGTATGAGTATTACCGGAAAGGGGTGACCAGCAACAAACCCCCGGCGCTGGACTGGGCCTTCCTCGACGCGGTGCAGTTTGCGCTGAACATGCCCGACATGTTGCGCACCTTGCTGACCGCCAGCGCTGGCCTGCCGCTGGGCAGCATCTACCACCTGGGCACGTCCCAAATGAGTTTTGTCTCGGGGTCATCCGCGGCCTCGACCGGCAGCTCGGGCAGCGAGCTGCTCAGCCAGGTGGCCAGCCTGAGCACGATGGCCTCGGGCGGCGCGACCAGCAGTGCGACCGCACGCTCCGGCCTGCAGTTCATGCCCTACCTGACCGACATCGGCAACTGGGCCAAGGTCTTCAGCGGCGGCAGCGCGACGCTGTTCACCTACGAATTGCCTTTGCTGCAGTTCAATTTCGGCTTCGACGTCCTGCTGGCGAGGATTCCGATCCCGTTACCGCCCTTGTCCTGGCTGTCGATCGTCATCGGCGCCAAGGGGGCGGCTTCTGCGAAGTTGGACCTGTCTTTCGGCTTCGACACTTTTGGCATCCAGAAAGCCATCAGCTCAGGCAACCCGCTTGATGCGCCGCCGTACAGGCCGAGCGACAGTGACAGCAAGGCTTCGGGCTTTTCCTGGCCACCGGAGCCGGCCACGGGCTTGCCATTCAGCAGCGTCGGCAGCGTCCAGTCGTTGACATAGAAACCGTCGAGCGCATCAAGCGGGTTGCCTGAGCTGATGGCTTTCTGGATGCCAAAAGTGTCGAAGCCG
>RGQD01000726.1 GCA_010030205.1 Betaproteobacteria bacterium | reverse complement strand
ATCCGTTGCCCGCCAACAAGCGGAGCAAGCCCAGGCGCAGGCGCTGACCGAAAGCGCCTACGAGCTCGCGCAGCAGCGCTACCGCGCCGGGCTGGGCAACCAGCTGCTGGTGCTCAACGCTGAAACCAGCGTGCTGGCTCAGCGCAACCAGCGCGCCGAACTCCAAGCCCGCGCGCTGGATGCCCAAGTCTCGCTGATGCGCGCGCTAGGTGGCGGGTGGCGCGACGACAAATCCGCGCCCACCGCGTTGTTGCCGGTGCCCGGCGCCTTGGCGGCGGCTCGCTGAGCCCGCCTGACTTCAATCGATTGCCTGACCGATCACCACAAGCCTGCCATGTCCCAACCCATCGCCTCTAGCCCCGTTCCCCGCAGCACGCCCCGTTCCTCCAACGCCCGCGCGAAGGCGCTGGGTGCGATCGCCTTGCTGGTGCTGCTGGGTGGCTCGGGTTACGCAGCTTATTGGCATCTAGCGCTCAGCACCGTCGAATCGACCGACAACGCCTATGTGCAGGGCAATGTGGTGCAAATTACTTCGCAGGTGGCGGGCACGGTGGTCGCGATCCTGGCCGACGACGCCGACCCGGTCAAAGCCGGTCAGGCCCTCGTCCGACTCGACCCCGCAGATGCCAAGGTGGCGCTCGACCAGGCCGAGGCTCAGCTTGGGCAGACGGTTCGGGAAGTGCGCACGCTCTACGCCAACAACGCCACCTTCGGCGCCCAGATCGGTTTGCGCGAAGCCGAGCTGGCGCGAGCAGTCAGCGAGGTCCAGCGTGCGCAAGATGATGTCAACCGCCGAGCACCGCTGCTGGCCAGTGGTGCGGTGGGCCAGGAGGAATACGCCCATGCCAGCGCGCAGCTGGCGGCCAGTCGCAGTGCCCAGGCTGCTGCGCAATCAGCGTTGGTCGCGGCCCGAGAGTCGCTGTTGTCGAACCAGAGCCTGACCGATGGCACCAACGTGGCCCAACACCCCGGCGTGCAAAAGGCCGCCGCGCGGCTGCGTGAGACTTACCTGGCGTTGCGTCGGGCCGAGTTACCCGCGCCACTGGACGGTGTGGTGGCCAGACGCAGCGTGCAGATCGGCCAGCGAGTGGCGGCAGGAACGCCGCTGATGGCGGTGGTCGCACTCGACAAGCTGTGGGTTGACGCCAACTTCAAGGAAGGCCAGTTGAAGAATTTGCGTCTGGGCCAGAAAGCGACGCTGACGGCCGATGTCTACGGCCAAAAGCAGAACTTCCACGGCCGTATCAGCGGCCTGGGCGCTGGCACCGGTGCTGCGTTTGCGCTGCTGCCGGCGCAGAACGCCACCGGCAACTGGATCAAGGTGGTGCAGCG
>RGQD01000725.1 GCA_010030205.1 Betaproteobacteria bacterium | reverse complement strand
CGCCGTTGCCCGTGCCCACGCCGATGATGCTGACGTCGCTGGGCTTCAAACCGACCTTGGCCAGTGCGAAGTTGGCCATCACATGGGTGCTGCTGCCCGGCGCAGTGACGCCGATCTTCTTGCCCTTCAGGTCGGCCACGGTCTTGAAATTGGCCAGGGTTCGGGGGTTGATGCCCAGCACAATTTGCGGCGCTCGCCCCATCAGCACGATCGCGCGCAGTCGCTGGCCTTTGACCTGCATGTTGATGGTGTGTTCGAAAGCACCGCTGACCACGTCGGCGCTGCCTCCCACCAGTGCGCGCAGCGCCTGGCTGCCGCCGGCGAAATCGACGATCTTCAGATCGAGCCCCTCGGCCTTGAAATAACCCAGCTGCTCGGCGATCGTCACCGGCAGGTAGTACAACAAGTTCTTGCCGCCCACCGCCAGGGTGAGCTGGGGTTTTTCCAGTTTGTCCGGCGTCTGGGCCTGCGCCGCGCTGGCCAGCAGCGAGGCGGCGGTGATGAAGGTGCGGCGTTGTAGGGTCATCGGATTCTCGGTTGACGGTGCTCTCAAGCCATTCGGCGTTGCCACTTGGCTTGATCTACCCTGCAGGGTGGCGGGCTTCGGCCGGTGTCGGGGCGATCAGTGGCTCACTGTAACGAAGTGGACAAGCGTCTGCGCCCGAGGGCTGCCAGGACCGCAGCCGCGCCGTCAGCTCAGGCCTGCGAGCTGGGTCTGGCTTTCATCTTCGCGAGCAGCGCCGCGACGTGGGTCAGCGCAGGGTTCAGGGGTTGGCCGACCGTGGTGCCGAACTCGACCATCACATAGAACAGGATGTCGGCCATGGTCAGGCGCTCGCCGCAGATGAACTCGCGGCCGGCGATCTGGCTGTCAAGCCACGCCAGCCTTTCCTGCGCGATCGCCTTGAAGTCGTCCGCTGCTTGCGGGATGCAGTGAATCCGCGACGAGAACATCTTCAGGCCTTCGGCGTAGCGAAAGCCGGACAACATGGGTTCGATGAGGTTGAGGTCGATGCGCCGCGTCCACATCCGCGTCTCGGCGCGCTCCTGGGCGTTGGCGCCGATCAGCGAGCGACCACTCGGTGCGATCTCATCGAGGTATTCGCAGATCGCGGTGATCTCGGTGATCACGGAACCGTCGTCGAGTTCTAGCGCCGGCGTCTGACCCATCGGATTCTTGGTCATGTACGCGGCTTGGCGGTTCTCGCCGCCGCGCAGGTCTATCTTGGTGCTGTGCAGCTCGACGCCGCGCTCGGCTGCAAAGATGCGCACGAAGCGCGGGTTGGGCCCGACGGAGTCATAGAACAGCATGTCGCTTCTCCTGCATGGTGT
>RGQD01000724.1 GCA_010030205.1 Betaproteobacteria bacterium | reverse complement strand
GTTCATCAAGCTCACCCGAAGCGGCGGTCGTACCTACGCCCAGCTCGTGGAGTCCTTCCGTGATGAGAGCGGCCGTCCTCGCCAGCGCACCCTGGCGACGCTAGGGCGCATCGACGAGACCGGTGGCCAGGTCGATTCCCTGCTCGGCGGTTTGCTGCGCGCTAAGGGCCGATCTATTGACGACACCTCGACGCCACAGGTCCGCTTCGAATCCGCCCTCGCACTGGGCGATGTCTGGGCGCTCGATCAACTCTGGCGCGAACTGGGCTTCGACTCTCTTGGCGCTGTCTTCCGTCGTGCGCGGTTCACCAATCCCGTTGAACACGCATTGCGCGTGATGGTCTTCAACCGCTTGTGCGACCCTGACTCCAAGCTCGGCGTGCTGCGCTGGTTGCAAACCGTCAGCATGCCTGGCTTTGACACGGCCAAGCTGACCCACCAGCAACTGCTGCGCAGCATGGATGCGCTGATGGACCACCAGGACGCAGTCGACGATTGCGTGGCCGGCTTGCTGCGTCCTCTCATCGACAACGATCTGTCGGTCGTCTTCTACGACCTCACCACCATCCGCACCGAAGGGCTCAGCGAGCAGCAAGGTGACGTGCGCCGGTATGGCATGTCCAAGGAGGGCCTCGTTGCCCGGCAGTTCATGCTGGGCGTGGTGCAGACCGCCGACGGCATGCCGATCTACCACGAGGTCTTCGCAGGCAACACGGCGGAGGCACCCACGCTCCAGCCGACGCTCAAGAAGGTGCTGGCGCGCTACCCGCAAATTCGGCGGCTGATCGTGGTGGCTGACCGCGGGTTGCTGTCGCTCGACAACATCGAGGAGTTGGGCAAGCTCAGGCTGACGGGGGATCAGCCGCTGGAGTTCATCCTGGCGGTGCCAGGGCGGCGTTACGGTGAATTCGAGGAGATCCTGGCCCCCTTCCAAGCCAAGGCCGGCCAGGCGCAGGCGGAGATGGTTGATGAGGTCAAGTGGCAATCATTGCGGCTGATCGTCGCCCACAACCCCGAGCGGGCGCGGGAGCAAACTGATCTGCGACGCCAGCGCATCGCGGCGCTACAGGCCAGGGCCGATGAACTCGCCGGCAAGCTCGACGGTCAGGATGCGGGCAAGGTCAAGCGCGGCAGGAAGTTGTCGGACAGCGGCGCAAAGGCACGCTTCTTCCACGAGGTTGCCGATGCGCGGTTGTCACGCATCGTCAAGGTCGACCTCAAGTCTGACTTGTTCACCTACGACCTCGACGCCCAGGCCCAGCAGCGGGCCGAGTTGATGGACGGCAAGTTGTTGTTGGTGACCAATGTCTTGGACCTGACGCCGCAAGAGATCG
>RGQD01000723.1 GCA_010030205.1 Betaproteobacteria bacterium | reverse complement strand
AGGCGCGCCAGACCGGGCTGGCCAGCACGAAAGCGATCACCGCCACCAGCCCCACCGTGCCCAGGCCGAAGCCCAGCAGATGCTGCTTGACGAACAGACCGCCCTCGATCACCCAGCGAGACAAGGCAGGCACCTCGGCCCGAGAACTTTTGAGCAGGCTGGCAAACCGCGGCACCACGCCGATGAAGATCACCATCACCGCAACAATGCCCGACAGCACCAGCACCACTGGGTAGACCAGCGCGTTGCGCAGTTCCTGGCCGATGCCGCGTCGCAGATGGAGCATGAGCGCCGCATCGGCCAAAGCCGGGCCCAGTTCGCCACTGGCCTCGCCCGCCTGCACCAACGCCAGCACATAAGGCGGCAGCGCCAGGCCGCTTTGCTTGAGGGCGTCTGACAAACGCTGGCCAGACCGCAAATCACGGTCGACCCGCGCCAACCCCGGCCCGAGCGACTGGTTGGCATAGGCCAGTGCCAGCGAAGGCAGCGACTCGGACAACGAGACACCCGCCGTCAGCAGCGTGGCAAGCTCTTGCACCAGCACGATCTGGTCAACCAGCGTCACCCGGGCACGCCGGCCGGTGGGCGCCGGCGCGCGCTGCCCGCCCACCGCGCTGATCTGCAGCGGCGTCAGGCCGCGCTGGATCAATTCGCGCAAAGCGCTGGTTTCATCGACCGCATCAAGCTGCCCGCTGCGCGAGGCTCCTTCGGCGTCGATGGCCCGGTAGTTGAACTGGGTGGGCTGGTTGGCGTTCGAAGGCGCAGCCAACGCTTACTCCAGCACCGCGCCGCCGGCCGCGCGCAACACCTCGTCGAAGCTGGTGTCGCCCTGCTGCGTCCTGATCAGGCCGTCCTCGACCAGGCTGCGTCGGCCGGCGCTGTCGGCCATAGCCATCAGCGCCGATGCGCTGCCAGCGCCAGCGATCAGGTGCTGCATTGCGGGCGACACCGGCACCAACTCGTAGATGCCGAAGCGCCCACGGTAACCCGTGTTCTGGCAGGCCGGGCAACCCACCGCGCGGCGCCAGCGCGCGGGCTGGTCGCGCAGCGGCCCGGGGGGCAGGCGGGCCTGCAGCGCCTGCCAGCGCTGCAGCAGTGCATCGGCCGGCTCGTCGGGCTGGGCGCAGGCCTCGCACAGGCGCCGCACAAGGCGCTGTGCCATGCTGGCTTTCAGCGCGGCGGCCACCATGTAGGGCTCGATCCCCATGTCCACCATCCGGGTCACGGCCGACAGCGCGTCGTTGGTGTGCAGCGTGGCCAGCACCAAGTGGCCGGTCAGCGCGGACTGCACCGCGATCTCGGCCGTCTCGCGGTCGCGGATCTCGCCGATCATGATC
>RGQD01000722.1 GCA_010030205.1 Betaproteobacteria bacterium | reverse complement strand
GCACCGAAGACGAAACCCAGCTGGCGCTGCAGCCAGCCCAGCATCGCGTCGGGCCGCAGCAGCGGGACGCGGAAGAACAGGTAGTTGTGAAGCAGCCAGTGCAGCGCCCCGGGGCGGCTGGCGCCGGCGCGGCGGGCCATCGCGGCAGCTTGATGGGCGCCAGGCTGGTGCACCAACTCGTGGTGCTGCAGGAAGCCCAGCAGCGCGGTGACGTCCTCGGCCTCGGCCTGTAGCGTGGTGTGGTCGGCAATCGCCGTGGCGATCTGCTCGGCGCTGCCCAGCGTCCAATGGGCCAGGATCTCGAAGCTCAGCCAGTCGAGCTGGAAGAACTGGTTGCGCACCGGGTCGTGCAGGGTCCAGCTCGGCTGGCCATCGCGCAGCCGCGGGCCGCGGTGCAGCGCCAGCTCCTGGCGCAGCTCGGGCAGCGCAGCGCTCAGAGCCCCAGCCATTCACGCACCGCTCCCAGCGGCCTGCGCAGCATCCAGTAGCCCAGGCTGACCTCGTCGCCGGCCACGCGTGCCGTGCCTTTGACGCCGATGCGCTGCACGGTGGCTGCGTCCAGCGTGGCGCGCAGCCGGTAAGCGCTGCTGCCGTCGGGCCGGCGTTGGGCCTCGTGCGAGACATAGCGCAGCGTGCCGCTTAGCGACTCGGTCGGGCTGGCGCTCAGGTAGAGCTGGACGCGCGCGCCTGCGGGCAGCGGGATCGCGTCGCCGATCGCCAGCCAGGCCTCGATCTCCTTGTCGTCGGGCGCGGCCAGCCGCATCACCCGTTCGCCGGTGTTGACCGGGCGGCCCGCCCATTCGCTGGCGTCGTCGAATAGCGCGATGCCGTCGCTGGGCGCGAGCACCTGAGATCGCTTGAGCTGCTTGTCGACCAGCGCCAGCTCGGCGCGCTTCTCGGCCGCATTGCCTCGTGCGCCGGGCAATGCGGCGCGGGCCTTGTTGTCGTAGAGCGACTGCTGATCCAGTTGTCGCAGCTCGGTCTCGGCGGTTGCCAGCGCCTGGGTGGCGACCTCGCGGCGACTGGCCAGCGCGGCGTCGTCGTACGCAAACAGCGCTTGGCCGGCGCGCACGGTCACGTTCGGGCTGACCAGCAACTGCTGCACCACACCGTCGAGCGGCGCCCGCACGGCCACCGGGTGTGCCGGCACCAGCTCAGCAGGCGCGAGCACCGACAGTCGCACCGGCACCAAGGCCATCGCCGCCCCCAACAAGGCCAGCGCAGCGGCGAACAAAGGCAGGCGCTTGATGCGTCGCGACAAGCGCTGGCGTTGGGTCAGCTGCTGAGCCTGGGCCATGCAGGCGCTGTGCCAATTGGCCAGCCAGTCGGCCATCGCGGTGGTCTCGGCA
>RGQD01000721.1 GCA_010030205.1 Betaproteobacteria bacterium | reverse complement strand
CGGGCTCTCTCTAGAGCGCATCCGAGAAATCCTGGCTGCGCCAGAAGCCGGGCTCCTGCCGCCGCCACGCCCTCGCGGCGCAGGGACGGTTGAGGTCTGGAGCCACCTTGTCGTGGCCGACGGACTTGAAATCACTTTGGAGCCAGGCCGTGCGGGCTTGAGTTCAGAAGATGTACGCGCGCTGTTTCGCGGTGTCACCGCTCTCTACGAACAGATCAAAAAAGGCCAAGACCATGACAACAACTGAAGAAAACAGCTCCATCCTGGTGGACAGCAATGGCGGACAGCTTGCACTCAAGGAAGTCAAGGTTCGGGCCCGCCTGCACGAACTTGTCGCCGAGGTCGAGGTCGAGCAGTCCTATGTGAACCCGCAGAACACCAACATCGAGACCGTCTACACCTTCCCGCTGCCCATCGGTGCCGTTTTGCTGGGCCTCGAGCTTGAGATTGCCGGCAAGAAACTCGCCGGCCAAGTCATTGAGCGCAAGAGGGCTGAGCGCGACTACGAAGAGGCGGTGACCGACGGCAACAGCGCCGTCTTGCTGCAAGAAACTGGCCCAGGCCTTTACACCGCCAGCATCGGCAACCTGATGGCCCGTGAGAGCGCCGTCATTCGCTACCGCTACGCGCTGATGCTGTCTTGGCAAGGCAACAAACTGCGTCTGCTGCTGCCGACGACGATCGCGCCGCGCTATGGCAATGCCGAGGCGGCGGGCTTGCAGCCGCACCAGATCCCTGAATTTTCTTTGATCGCAGAGTACCCCTTCAGCCTGACGGTCCTGGTCGAGGGTTCATTGGCATCGATGACGATCGCAAGCCCGACCCACACGATCTCCTACGAAAAGCTCGTCAACGGGATCAGCGCAAAGATCTCAGGTCAAGCCGTGCTCGATCGCGATTTTGTCTTGACCCTCGAGTCAAGCACCGCGCAGTCAAGCTGTGTCTACATACCCGACGGCGATGAACATGTGGCGATCGCGTCGCTGCGAATTCCACCGGTCGCTGCGAACGACAAGAAACCCCTCGCCGTCAAGCTGCTGATTGATTGTTCCGGCTCGATGGGCGGCACCAGCATTGTTCAAGCACGCAAGGCGGCGCTGGAAATACTCAACGCGCTCAGGCCGACCGACAGCTTCAACGTCACACTTTTTGGCAGCGACTTCAAGCACCTGTTCCCGCACATGGTGCCGGCCAGCGGCAAGTTCATCACCCAGGCCTGGAACCGTCTCGAGCAACTTGATGCTGACATGGGCGGCACAGAAATGGAAAACGCTTTGGCGGCCACCTTCGCCCTCAAAGGATCAGACGGTGCGCCTTGCATCTTGCTCATCTCAGACGGCGCGGTGTATG
>RGQD01000073.1 GCA_010030205.1 Betaproteobacteria bacterium | reverse complement strand
TCTCGGATGTACAGTCTTTGGAGTGGCTGACAGGGAGAGCGGCCTTGAGACCTCTTGATGCTTGAATCTTCTTTGCTCCATGAATTGCTTGCCGTCTCAGCTGAGCGGTCTGCTGCTTCTATTGCGCTGACGGATCGAGGAGAGTCGATCTCCTATGAGAAGCTAAGCGATGAGGCATTTGAATTTGCCTCGGGACTGGTGGGTCTGGGTTTGCAGCGGACCGATCGTGTGGGTATTTATCTGGAGCAGCGATTTGAGACAGTGGTCGCCAGCTTTGGTGTATCGGCAGCGGGTTGCGTGTTCGTGCCCATCAATCCTTTGCTCAAACCTGAGCAAGTGGCCTTCATCCTGCAGGATTGCGGTGTCAAGCTGTTGGTGACATCGCCCGAGCGCTTGCCGGCGCTGGCCGCAGCGTTGGGCCATTGCCCCGCATTGGGTTTCGTGCTGTTGACCGAAATGCCGGTTCAAGCTGTCGCGCTTCCTGCCGGCTTGAATCTGCTTTGCTGGGCTGATCTTGTCGATGCCGCGCATCGCGTTGCGCACCGCATCATCGACACCGACATCGCCGCGATCCTCTATACCTCTGGCAGCACGGGCAAGCCCAAGGGGGTGGTGCTGTCACACCGGAACATGGTGGCGGGTGCCAAGAGCGTGGCTTCTTACCTGGGCAACCATGCTGGCGACACTTTGTTGGCCGCGTTGCCGCTGAGCTTCGACGCTGGTTTCAGCCAGTTGACCACCGCGTTCCACGCCGGCGCACGGGTGGTGTTGCTGAACTACCTGATGCCGCGTGATGTGATCAAGACCATGAAGCGTGAGCGCGTGACTGGGTTGACGGCGGTGCCGCCGCTCTATATCCAGCTGACCCAGATCGAATGGCCGGTCGAACTTGGTCAGGATTTGCGCTACTTCGCCAACACTGGCGGCCGAATGCCGCGCCAGACATTGGATGCGATCCGTGCGCGAGTCCCCAGGGCCAAGCCCTTCCTGATGTACGGCCTGACCGAGGCCTTCCGCTCGACCTATTTGCCGCCGGACGAAGTCGACCGACGCCCCGATTCGATTGGCAAGGCGATCCCCGGCGCCGAGATTCTGGTGCTTCGGGACGATGGGTCGCCTTGCGCGGTGGACGAGCCCGGTGAACTGGTTCATCGTGGTGTGCTGGTGGGGCAGGGGTACTGGAACGACGCTGAGAAGACTGCGGAGCGCTACAAGCTGCTGCCAGCTGCTGTGGGCGGCCGCCATTCGGCCCTGCAGTTGCCTGAATATGCGGTGTACTCCGGCGACACGGTGCGCCAGGATGCTGAGGGATTTCTGTACTTCATTGGGCGGCAGGACGAGATGATCAAGACCTCGGGCTACCGCGTCAGCCCGACCGAAGTCGAGGAGCTTGTTTATGCCAGCGGGCTGGTCGGCGAATGTGTAGCGTTCGGCGTCGGCCATGCCACCTTGGGTCAGGTCATCCAGGTGATCGCCACACCGCCTGGCGATGTCGCTGCGCTCGACCTAGCCGGCTTGTTGGCGGGCTGCCGCGCCCGCATGCCGGCCTACATGGTGCCCGCAGGGGTCGATCCAGCAGTCGGCCCCTTGCCTCGAAACCCGAATGGCAAGATAGATCGCAAGAATCTGGCAGCTGCTTGGTCGCTTCGGCATTCGCTGGAGCTGGCATGAGTGTTTGCGCCGAGCTTGGCCTCTTGCCTTTGCAGGGTTCGGGGCTTTCCACCGAGCCACTCTTGGCTTCGACGCTGGCACCACGGTCGTTGCCAGTCCATGCTGACATGGACCAGTTCGCGATGCGCGCCGGTCAACTCGTCATTGGCGGGTTGCCGTTGAACATGCTGGCCGCTAGGGTTGGCCAGACGCCTTTCTACGCCTACGACCGCGGCTTGCTGCAGCAGCGTGTGGCGCAGCTCAGGCAGTTGTTGCCAGCGGCGGTCAAGCTGCACTACGCAATGAAAGCCAATCCGATGCCCGCTGTCGTGGGTTTGCTGGCAGGTTTGGTCGACGGCATCGATGTCGCGTCTGGCGGTGAACTGAAGGTGGCGCTAGATGCCGGCGCTGATCCGGCGGAGGTCAGCTTCGCCGGACCTGGCAAGCGCGACACCGAGTTGCGCCAGGCCTGTGCGTCTGGCGTGCTGGTCAACGTCGAATCTGGGCGTGAGCTCGATGTGCTGGCGCGTGCATCGCAGAGCTTGGGCAGGCCGGCGCGGGTGGCACTGCGCGTCAATCCCGATTTCGAGCTCAAGGGTTCGGGCATGAAGATGGGGGGTGGACCCAAGCAGTTCGGCATCGATGTCGAACAAGTGCCCGACATGCTGGCCCGGATCGCGGCGCTCGGTCTGGCTTTCGAGGGGTTTCACCTGTTCGCGGGCTCGCAAAATCTGAGTGCTGAGGCGATCTGCGAAGCGCAGTGCAAGTGCTATGAACTCGCGTTGCGCTTGGCCACGGCTGCACCCGCACCGGTGTTGTCGCTCAACCTGGGTGGCGGCTTTGGCATCCCCTATTTTCCGGGCGACCGGCGGCTCGACCTGATGCCGATTGCCGACAACCTGGCCAACTTGTGCCAGCGGGCCCGGACTGAGATGCCTTTGGCCCGACTGGTGATCGAACTGGGCCGCTATTTGGTCGGCGAGGCCGGCATCTACGTCACCCGCGTGATCGACCGCAAGCTGTCGCGCGGGCAGGTGTTTCTGGTCTGCGACGGCGGTCTTCATCACCACCTCGCTGCGTCCGGCAATTTCGGTCAGGTGTTGCGCAAGAACTACCCGGTCACGATCGGCAACAAGTCGGATGCCTTGTTGCGCGAAACCGTTTCGGTGGTCGGTCCGCTGTGCACGCCGCTCGACTTGTTGGCCGACCGCATGAGCCTGCCGGTCGCCGATGTGGGCGACCTCGTGGTGGTGTACCAGTCGGGCGCTTACGGCGCCAGTGCCAGTCCGCAGGCTTTCCTAGGCCACCCTTGTTGCGCTGAGGTCTTGGTTTAGCGCAGGCCGCGCGTTTGCGGGTTTGCCGGGGTGGCCTGCTGATGTAGAAGCTTGCGCTGCCCGGCATGTCAAGCTCGGGAGGGCTCATGAGCACAATATCTTTCACTTGCAGGCCTGCGGGCGACCGTCCAAGCGAGGCCCAGATCGGGAGGGTTTTGCTGCTGCTCGGGTTGGTCGCCGCCGGCGCTGCGATGGCCTTGCCGGTGAGCACGCCGCTTGAGTCCGCGGGCCCGAAGCTGGGTGATCGCGACCCCTCGCTGCCGGCTTCGGCTGCCGTCGGCAAAGCGCTGGCGCTGCCGGTCGGTGGCGAGGTCCTGACGGGCAACAGCAATCTCGACCTGCTGCTGGAGATGCAGCGTGCGGCCCCGGCCACTGTCGCTGCATCGCGTGTGGGTGCCTCGGCCGGCCCAGCGCGGTCTGCTGCCTCGGGCTTGGCCGCTCAAGCTGCGTCGAGGCAGTCTGGCTTTCTGCCCGAGCTGTTGTTCGCCGGCGATGCCAAGATGGAACTGCAAACGCCGGGGGCGCGGCGCGAATGGCTGGGCGAGGTCAGATCGGCCTATGGTGGTTCTGGCGGCGATGGTGGCCGCTCCGACACGGCTATCGCGCCAGCTGTCAACGAACGACTGCTCGTTCCGGTCGCCGAAAGCGTGTTTCAGCAGCGGGTCCAGCAGTTCATCCGCCTGCTGCGCGACAACCGGGGATGGGTACTGGGTGCGGCCACGCTGCTGGTCGCGCTCGGGGCGGTCTGGAAGACCTTTGGTCGGCGCCTGTGAGGTGGAGCTTCGTGGTGTCTGCATCCATCGGTGTGTCGATGGATTGCCGCCTGCTCAGCGCGCTCTCGCGCTTGCCGCTACCATGTCGGCTGAATGAACAGCTTCGGAGAATTGGGCATGATCCCCTTGAAACTTGAGGTCAACGGACTAGCCGTGACCGCCGACGTGGCAGCAACGACCTTGCTGATCGACATGCTCCGCGGTCCGTTGGCGCTGACCGGCACCCACGCCGGCTGCGACACCGCCCAGTGCGGCGCCTGTACCGTGTTGCTGGACGGCCAAGCCGTCAAGAGTTGCAGCGTGCTGGCCGTCCAGGCCCAGGGCCGCAGCGTCACGACTGTCGAAGGCCTTGCCAAGGGCGACAAACTGCACCCGCTGCAGCAAGCCTTCATGGACTGCCACGGCTTGCAGTGCGGTTTCTGCACCTCCGGCATGATGATGACCAGTGCCTGCTTGCTGGCCGGCAACCCGAACCCGACCGAGGGTGAGATCGTCCACGCGCTCGAGGGCAACCTCTGCCGCTGCACCGGCTACGTCAACATCGTCGCCGCGGTCCAGCAGGCCGCCACCGCGATGGCCGGAGCGCAAGCATGAACGCCCCGCTCGAAGCAGGGCGCTTTGGCAGCGGCCAGTCGGTGCGCCGGATCGAAGACCCGGCGCTGATCCGTGGCCTCGGCCAGTACGCCGACGACATCTCGCTGCCTGGCCAGACCTTTTTAGCGTTTCTGCGCAGTCCTTATGCGCATGCCAACATCACCAGCATCGACACCGCGGCTGCGAAGGCGATGCCCGGCGTGCTGGCGGTCTACACCGGGGCCGATCTGGTCGCCGCTGGCGTCAAGGCGATGCCTGCGCCATCGGGCTTCCCCAGGCCCGACGGCAAGCCCGGCGTGTCGGCACCGCGCCGCGCGCTGGCCGACGGTCGGGTACGCTTTGTCGGCGAGGCGGTGGTCGCGGTGGTGGCCGAGTCGCTGGACCAAGCCCGCGCTGCCGCCGAGGCCGTCGAGGTCGACTACCAAGAGCTGCCCGCAGTGGTTGACGCCTTCGCGGCGATGCGGCCCGGCGCGCCCCAGCTTTGCGACGAAGCCCCAGACAACATTGCTGCGGCCATGCGTCACGGCGACGCCGCAGCGACCGAGGCTGCTTTTGCCGGCGCTGCGCACCGGGTGTCTGTCGACGTCGACAACCAGCGCCTGGCGCCCAGCCCGATCGAGCCGCGCTGCATCAATGCTGCGGTTGGCGCGCTTGGCAGCGCTGACGCGGGCAGGCTGGTCGTTCGCTTGTCGTCGCAGATGCCCACGGCGGTTCGCGGCGGGCTGGTCGACGCGATCCCGGGCCTGAGCACTGAGAAAGTGCGGGTGCTGGTCGGCGATGTCGGCGGTGGTTTCGGCATGAAGACCGGCATCTACCCCGAGGACATCGCGGTGGGCTTTGCAGCGCTGCAGATCAAGCGGCCGGTCAAGTGGCGTGCCGACCGGCTCGAGGAGTTTCTGGCCGCAGTGCACGGCCGTGACGTCGTCAGCCGGGCCGAGCTCGCACTCGACGCCAAAGGCAAGGTGCTGGCGCTGCGGGTGCGCGGCATCGCCAACGTCGGCGGCTATGCCACCGGCACCGGCGTGGCAATCCAGGTCTTGATCGGGCCTTGGGTGTCGACCAGCATCTACGACATCCCGGTGATCGATCTGCATTTTTCCGCGGTGATGACCAACACCACGCCCACGGGCGCCTACCGCGGCGCTGGTCGGCCCGAGGCGATCTACCTGACCGAGCGGCTGATGGACGCCGCGTCGCGCAAGCTGGGGCTCGACCCGGCCGAGCTGCGCCGCCGCAACATGATCCGGCCCGATCAGATGCCGTACAAGAATCCGATGGGCCAGACCTACGACAGCGGCGCTTTCGAGCAGATTCTCGACCAGGGCCTGGCGCTGGCCGACTGGTCGGGCTTTGCGGCACGGCGTGCGCAGTCCGAGGCCCGTGGCAAGCTGCGTGGTCGTGGCATCGCCACCTTCCTGGAGTGGACCGGCGGCAACGTGATGGAAGAGCGGGTGACGGTCAACGTCACTGCCGACGGTTTCATCGAGCTGGGCTCGGCCACGCAGGGCATGGGGCAGGGCATCGCGACCAGCTATGCTCAGTTGGCGGTCGATGTGTTCGGCGTGTCGATCGACCGCATCCGCGTGCTGCAAGGCGATACCGACCGTCTCAACGGCTTCGGCAGCGCCGGTTCGCGCTCGTTGTTCACCGGCGGCTCTTCGGTGGATGTGGCGTCGCGCCGCACGGTCGATGAGGCCAAGAACCTGGCCGCCGAGGCGCTGGAAGCGCCGGCAGCCGACATCGAATACCGCGAAGGCCGCTTCAAGGTCGCGGGCACCGACTTGGGCATAGGTTTGTTCGAGCTCGCCGCGCGCCAGCCCGAGGCCCGTATCCATGTCGACAGCACGAGTTCGGCCGGCGGCCCGACCTGGCCCAACGGTTGCCATGTCTGCGAGGTCGAACTCGACCGTGCCACTGGTGAGGTGGCGGTGGTAGCTTATGCCTCGGTCAACGACATCGGGCGCGTCGTCAGCCCGACCATCGTCCGCGGTCAGGTTGACGGTGGTGCGGTGCAAGGCATAGGCCAGGCGCTGTGCGAGCGTGTCGCCTACGACGCCGAGACCGGCCAGTTGCAAAGCGCCAGCTTCATGGACTACGCGCTGCCCAATGTCGACGGGTTCCTGGGTTTCAAGACCGCTTTCGACACCTCGGTGCCGTGCAAGACCAACCGGCTGGGCGTCAAGGGTGTGGGCGAGCTCGGCACCATCGGTGCGACCCCTGCGGTTGTCAACGCGGTGATCGATGCACTCGACCACGCCGGGCTTGGCGCTGCGGCTGAAGCGATCCAGATGCCGGTGACTTCCGAGCGGGTCTGGCGCGCGCTGAACCTGAAGACCTTCGATCCTTCGCCGTTCAAGCTTTAAGGCCAAGCGGGCACGGTCGGCTCTTCAGATGCGGGCCTCGTAGGTCGGGTCGCCAGGGCTCGGAGAGGCTTGCGGCCGGCCCTGATCGTGCTTGGTGGCCCGGCGGCGCTGACCGTCCCAAACTGGCTAGACTGCCGGACAGGGGCGCTGCCCGCGCCACGGTGCAACAGCGCTGTGACGTCGAGGTGGGTGAGACCCCAGGCGCGTTTGGCGCAACGCCAGACCATTGCGTGTCATTCTTGCCGATGCGGGCCTGCTGACCCGCGATCAGCTGCGCCATTCAGCGCGCGCTTGGCGCGCTCGCTTCAGTTTTCCAATTTCAAGTGCAAAGCACGACCGATGTGCGGCATGGGGATTTCAATCTCGTTATTTGCAATCGGTTTGCTATTCTTGTAGCGATAAATGTTTACGCTCAAGTCTGTGAATTGCGGCACATTGGTTGAAATATCAATGCTCTTCAGTTTCTCGAAGGCATCGGTTTTCAGCAGTTCAATCAAGCGCGTCAACTCCGGGGTTTCGACGATATCCTTGTTTTCAGCGACAATGAGTTCGATGCCATACCTGTCGAGCAGGTCGAATATATCCTTGTCGCTGGTGACGTAAGATTTTACTCCAAATACTTTCATGGTTGCGATGGAAACCAATATCTTGTCGGCTCTGAGGATGATCTTATTGCGCTTCGGATCCCCGATTCTTGTGTCGAATATGAAATTCCCATCGTGTTTACAGCAAAATAGTATCGGCGCCTTGCTTGGGCTCGCCAATACATAGGCGGCTGCCTTTTCGTAGCCATTCACAAAGAGCGCTCGCTCGTTGATTCTGGCGAGGCTGTAGCCGCTGTAGAAGATTGTGAGCAAAACTATGGCGTACTTTTTGATTGATGCGCTGGTAATTTCAGAAAGCCAGCGCGTGGAAATGAGTGCGACCGCTGGCGTCATGTAGATAGTGTAGCGTAAGGTATTGGCATAATAGTTGGAAAATATCGCAAACAAAACGAACCACGATATTATCCATGCCATCAATATGAAATCCGATCGTTGGCGTTTCGCTTTCATCATCGCGGCGACACCGGCGCCAATGAGAAACCAAAATGGTAACGGATAGGCCTCCCAAGCGGCTTTGAAATTCGAGCCAAAGCGTTCGATTGAAATAATACCGCCGGCATTGCTTTCGAGATGCCCCATGGCGGTCGAGCCAAATTTCATTGCGTGCATCGCTACAATTGCCAATGCCATCGCAATGATGACTGATCCCGTCAAGCTCTTCAGCTGAATTACTTTTTTCCAGGCGCCCGAGACCCAGATTTCAGCCAACAGGATCGGAAACAGCAGCACCGTCAGCTGCTTCGTGAGCAACATCGAGCCAATGATGAGGCCGGTGACGATGGATAGCCAATGAGAAGGCTTTTTCAAGTAGCAGGAAAAAGCGTACAAGGACAGCATCATCATGGCCAATGCCGGTACTTCGAGCATGACAGCCCGGCTCCATAAAATTACTTGCGGGCTGACCAAGAATAAACAAATCGAAAAGAAAACAGGAATTCTGCCCCAAATTGGCTTGGCCCAAGCATACCACGCCAGAATTGCTAATAATATAAAAAACAACTCAGTAAATCGGGCCGTGGCGGCGGAAATTCCAAAAACCGAAAAGAAAAAACTTTCAACCAAAGCGAAAAATGGCAGGTACCAGGTGAAGCCGAGTGCGGGATAGTGAACAAAGTATTCAACGGTGTAGTCGTACAGCCGTGAAAAGGGTCGGTCCTTGAGTAGATCAAGAATGAATACGCCATCCATTGCATGGCGCGACTCTCAATTCTGATGATTTTTATTGCCCGGGTCGAAGTTGACCGCTGTTTGCTGCCGTGCCTCAAGTCGGGTCGCGTCGAGCCGTGATGAAGAGACTGCGGATTCATAAGGTCAGCTTCGCCGCCGTGGTCGTGAAAACGAAGCGGGCCAGAATGCTATAGGACAGCAGTGCCAGCGGTGCTGCCAATATGGCTTGTGCGGTGATCGGGCCGTGCAACCACGCGCCCAACCATTCGAGCAGAAGCCAATTGACGAGCCCTAGGCACAGATAGCTGAGCGCGAAGCGCGGAAATCTCTTGATCAAGCGGTTGCGAAAGGCATAGCCACCGGTTGTGACGAAATTGAATGCGATACCGCAGGTATTTGAAATCACCAGCCCAGCCCAGACCGGTGCGCCGAGCACGATGGCTGCGCTATAGACCGCAAAGCCGAACCCGGTGTTCAGTGCCCCTGCGGCCAGAAATCGCAGCAGACGTTGTCGATCCGGCGGTGCTGCGACCACCGCAGTCGCAGGTCGAAACTGGCGTGAGGGGCGATTCAAAACAGCCTTTTGGTCACTGCGCTAAAGCGGCTTGGGCCCGAACCTGAGCCGCATTGCCGCGGTCGGAATTCCATTGCGCCGCGATCATCCTCAGCGTGCTTTCCCGTCGGGCAGCAATTCAGTGGTCGCACCATTGCGAATCAGCGCCGCTCGGATCAGGCGTGGCCGACCTTTTACCTCGGCCATGATCTTGGCGACATACTCGCCCACCAAGCCGACGGCGAACAGATTTGCCGAACCAAACATCAGTATCAGGATCTGCAAGGTCGTGGCGCCCTGTGCCGCGATGCCGGGGAACAGCAACTTCAAGCCCGCAGTGACCACCGCCGCGACGGTGGACAGCGCGAGCGCCACGATGCCAACGCTCGTGAGCATCGTTAGCGGCGTGTCGCTGAATGAGAAGATACCCTTCTTGGCCCACTCGATATTCTTCAACAGATTGTTTGTCGAGCGGCCGAACATGCGCTCCGGCCGCACATAGTCGACGCCGGTCTGTCGAAAGCCCACATAGGCTCTCAAACCGCGGACGAACAGGTCGCGTTCAGGGCAGTTCAGCAACCAGCCGACGACGCGGCGGTCCATCAGCGAGAAGTCGCCCGCGTCGTGCGGAATGACGATGTAGCTGAAGCGCGCAAATATTCGGTAAAAAAGCTTGTACATCAGGCCCCAGAGCATGGGCATCTCGCGTTTGACGCGCCGCCCATAGATGACGTCCCAACCCTCCTCCCAGCGCTGGTAGAACTGCTCGATGAGTTCAGGCGGATCTTGCAGATCGCCGTCGAGCAGCACGATACCGTCCATGGTGCACAACTCCATACCGCTGCGAAAGGCCATTTGCGAGCCGAAGTTGCGCGAATGCGAAATGCCGATCACATGCGGGTCGATCAGGCTGAGGTCGCGGATGATCTGCGCGCTGTCGTCTGGGCTGCAGTCGTTGACGAAGATAATTTCATAGTTGATGTCGAGCTTCTTGAAGGTCTCGGTCAGGCGCTTGTGCATCACCGGAATGGCTTGCCCATCCTTGTAGCAGGCGATGATGGCCGACACACTGCGTCTGCGCGCGTTAGGATCTCGCTTGGTCGCAGCGGCGTGTTCTGCATCGCTCAGCGTCATGACCCATTCGGCGGTGCTGCGCAACCCTTCCTCAAGGCCGATCTTGGGCCTCCAGCCAAGCTTGGCGATTGCATTTCGCGGATCGGCATACCACTCGGCCAAGTCCCAAGCGCGGCCTTCCATGGTGCCGAACTCGGCCTCATCGGTGACGTCAAAAATCCGCCTTGTCGTTGCGGCGAGTTCGCCAATCGTTGTCTTGGTGCCGGTTCCTATGTTGAAGCTCTGGCCGTACAACTCCGGTTGCATCGCGGTGGCAGTGCGAACAAAAGCGGCGACGACGTCATCGACATGGATGAAGTCCCGAGAGGTTCGCGCGTCCACGAATGGCGGGAGCTTGCCGGCCAATGCCTGGCGCAGCACATTGGGAATCAGCCTCGAGGTGTCTTCATAGGGGCCGTAAACAGCGTAAAGTCGTAGATTGGCGCAGGGGAAACTCTTGTGTTTTCCCATGTACTGCAGGTAGCTCGCCACAGCCACTTTGGAGACGGCGTAATGACTGTTCGGCTCACAGGCACTGTCTTCGCTAGGCGCACTGCAATTGGTGCCGTACTCTGACGAACTGCCGGCATGTACGAATGCGCCGAACTGACGCCCTTGTAGTAAGCCAACCAGGTTGACAATGGACTGAAAGTTTGTCTGGTAGATCAGTCCGCCGTCTTCCTCGAATGAGTATGCGCCGTATGCCGCGCAGTCGAAGACGGTCTGAGGCTGCAGGGAATCGACCATGTTCTTGGTCGATGCGAAGTCGTTCAGGTCGACAACAACCAGCCTCTCGTCATTGACATCGTCCAAACGCCAGTTCTTGCCGCGGCGGACTGCTGCGTAGACGTCGCTACGCTCCTTGAGCAAGCGCTGGAGAAGGTTGACACCTATGAACCCCGACGCGCCCGTCACAAGAATTGGGCCACGCAGCGCGCGGATATGGGCTTGTAGTTCGAGCATCGCCGCCATCTCTATCAACCGCGTGCCAGCGTCGCGAGCAAGCTTTCCACGTCCAGACCTGACTGGCGACGAAGCCATTGCTGCGAACCGTAGCGCGCGTAGTGGTGCGCTCTGGCATACAGATGATGAAAGCGGCGCGGGGTGCGGTTGCGGTCGGCCAGATGAAGTGCGAGCTCTGCGCCAAATCCGCTGCGACGCACATGCTCCTCGGCCACACACAGCACATCGGCACGCGCAATCTGGTCCCAAAGTGCGGGTGGTATTGGATTTCGCTCAATCGGCAGCTCTGACACGACCCACAGATTGGGTCGAGTGACTGACGGCATTGCTTCGCAGGCGCCGATGTAGCTCCCGGCCAATGGCCCCACCGCGATGACCACCGCCCCCCTGCCTTGCGTGAGCTGCCGCCACGGTGCATAGGGCGGCACAACATAGCCCTTGGGCGTCTCGCCACGGCCCAGTCGAAGATAAGCGGCATGGCCAGACGCACCGGCACGTTCAGCCACAGCGCTCAAGTCTTCGTCGAACGCCGGCACGTAGGCCGACATATTGGGCAGGCAAAGCATCACGCCGTAGTCTTCTATCGCATGGTGTGTCGGCCCCATCACGCCGTAGCCGTAGCCGCCGCCGTTGCCGACGATCTTGACGGGCAGCTTGTGGAAAGCAATGTCATTGCGGATCTGCTCAAAAGGTCGGGCGTAGCAAAACGGCGCAATGCTGTAGGTCCAGACCTCGAAGCCTTGGTGCGACAAGCCGGCCGCGACTGACATCATGTTTTGCTCTGCAACGCCGGCATTGATGAAGCGCGCGCCCATCGCGTTTTGCAGTGGCTCCAGCGCCATAAAGCCCAGATCGCCCGTGAGGAACAGCATCTTGGGATCGGTTGCACGCGCGACCATCGCTTCACAGAACTGGATCCTCATGCTTGTGCCAGTTCATTCATGGCGGTTTGATAATTCATTTCAGTCAGAGGAAGGTAGTGCGAGTCCATACGGTTCTCCATGAAGCTGACGCCCTTGCCCTTGACAGTGCGAAGCGCGATGAAATGCGGTCGATCTGTTTTGCGTTGCAGCGCCGTGCGGATCGCTGTGACGTCATGTCCGTCTATGACATCGACATCGACTTCAAAGCCTTGCCAACGTTGCCACAGGGGTGACATAGAGGCCACCTCAGCTGTCGATCCGAAGCCCTGCAGCTCGTTGTGGTCAACCAGAACGGTTAGGTTGGCCAGCTTGTGATGGGCTGCGAAGATCAGTGCTTCCCAAGTAGAACCTTCTTGCCATTCGCCATCTGAAGTCAGGCAAATGACGCGTGCCTGGCTCCCCTTGAGCCGCATGCCCAGTGCTGTACCTGCGGCTAAAGACAGGCCGTGTCCGAGACTGCCGGTGGCGAAAGGAATGTCCGGGATGCCTGCAGCAGGTGGATGCCCTGCGAGCAGCGTCTCATCCTTGTGAAATTGCTTGAGGTCTTCATCTTTCAAGCGACCCACACTCCACAACGAGATGTAGAGCGCACCAGCCGAATGTCCCTTGGAAAGTATGAAGCGATCTTCCTCGCTCAGGAACTCGTGAAAGACGATCAGCATCGCATCCAGCGCCGACAGGTTGCCACCAATATGGCCAACACCGCTCTCGAAGTGCATCTGCAGCAATCGACTGCGAGCGCGAGCCAATTCAGTCTGCGAAATCACGCTTGGTGTCATGGTGGTTGCAGGACTTTCCTGTTGATTCACGAGGCTGCGGCACCGACGACCTTCTCGGTATGAAAAGTCTAGTCTCAGGCTTGCTGGGCTGGTTGTGAACTTGTGCGCGGCACAGCAAGCTCGACTTTGCCGCGCATAGATTGCGCATTGAATTCGTGTAGTTGATGACGAAACCAGGCTATGTCGGTGGCACTCGCCTTGTCTCGCGGCGGCATCACGCGTCTGGGTGAGCTACACGCACTTGACAGCTGTGCCGCCGCGTCGGCCCATTGCTTGGTGCCTGTCTTTCCTGGCTTGTGTCAATGAATCAAGTTCGCGGGCTTGGTTCGAGCAGAGGACGTGCATCCGCCAGGGTAGACGCATTGCGCCTCAATGGCTTCAAGCCGCGCGCAAGCAGTCGACGATCTGCATGCTCGCGGCGCGCCAGGCAGGGATGAAGCCGCCGACCACGCCCATCGCCAGCGCGAAGACCATCGTCTGAACAGCGATCTGCGGCGTCAGCACAAACCTGAAAGCGAGCTCGGCAAAGGTCTGGAAGTTGGTGGTCGACACATCGACCACCTGCATCGCGCTGGCTGCGGCCAGCCCCACCAAGCCGCCCAGCGCTGCGAGCAGCAGCGATTCGGTCATGAAGGCGGTGAGCACCGCGCCGCGTCTGAAACCCAGCGCTCGCAGCGTGCCGATCTCGCCGGTGCGCGAGGCCACCGCCGCGAACATCGTGATCATCGCGCCGACCACCGCGCCGATCGAGAAGATCAGCGCCAGGCTCAGGCCCAGGATGTTGATGAAGGTGGCGAGCGCCTCGCTCTGCTCGGCATAGAAGCGGACCTCGGGCTTGGCCTCTAGCGACAGCCTGGGGTCGTCGTCGATGCGAGACCTGGTGGCCTCGAACAGTCCAGCATCGGCCAGTCGCAACAGCACGACCGAGTAGACCGGTCGCCTGAAGGCCTGCAGCATCTGCTCGGCATCGCCCCAGATCTCGGAGTCGAAGCCGCTGCGGCCGGCTTCGAACTTGCCGACGATCAACCATTCGCGACCGGCAAATCGCAGCGAGGCACCGAGGTCTATGCCTGCGAACCCCGCCGCAGTGGCCGCGCCAACGACGATCTCCGAGGTACCAGGCCGGAACATCCGGCCTGCGACGAACTTGACCCCGGGGCGCAGCTGCAGGCCGAGCTCGGAGCTGCCGCGCACGGTCACGTTGCTGGGCTTGCCGTTGCTGCGCTTGGGCAGGCTGATCAGCACCACTGGTTCCGGGCTGAACAGCGGCTGGCCGGCCGCGTCGGTGGCAACGCCGGGCAGCGTCGACAGCACATGGGCCTTGTCGCGCTCGATGCCGCTGTTGATCTCGGCCCCTGCGCCCTTGCGCAACACGATCACGTTGTCGGGTTGGCCAGTGGCCACCAAGGTGCTGCGGATGCCCTCGCTCATCATCAACACGGTCGCGAACACATAGACCACCAAAGCCATGCCGCCGGCCGTCAGCGCGGTGGTGACGCGCCGCACCCACAGGTTGCGTGCGATGTAACTGAAGGGGATGGCACGCATGTCAAATTCCGCGTGGTCTTGGCCCAGCGAACACCGTGGAACCGGCTTCGCCGGGCCACTGGTGTTGCCCCCTTGAGGGGGGGCGCCGCAGGCGCTTCGGGGGTGGGCTCATATCTGGCGCAGCCCGGCGACGATGTCGATCCGGCTCATCTTCCAGGCCGGCCAGGCCGCGGCCACCGCGCCCACGCCGAGCGCTGCGGCCAGCTGCAGCGCCATCGTCAGCGTCGAGACCTGGAACACCGGGAACAACGTGCCCACCGCGCTGCGAAAGCCTGCGGCCAGCGGCAAGGTCAGCAGCACACCAGCTAGGCCGCCGATCGCTGCGATCAGCAGGCTCTCGCCGAACAGCAACCGCACGACGAAGCCGGGCGAAAACCCCAGCGCCTTGAGCGTGGCGTATTCGGCCAGTCGTTCTCGCGCGGTCATCGTCATGGTGTTGGCCATCACTGCCATGATGATCACGACGATGATCAGGCTGACTGCCCGCACCGCCACCAGGATGGCCTCGCTCATCGAGACGAAGCTGAGCTGGAAAGCGGCCTCGGTCTCGGTCATGGTCTCGGCCAGTGAATTGGTGAACAGCCGGTCGACGCGCTGGCCGACCAGCGCAGCGTTGTTGGGCTCGTCGATGCCGACGATGTACACGCCCACCGCGTCGGCACGGCGCGGTGATTTCAGCCGAATCGTCTCGTTGACATAGCCCCAGTGCATCAGCAACTGGCTCTCGTCGGTCTTGGCGTCGGCGCCGTCCCAGATGCCGCGCAGGTTGAAGGTCCAGGTGCCGGGGTAGATCGTGCCGCGCAGCGGGATCTGGTCGCCAATCTTCCAGCCGAACTTGTCCGCGAGCTTGCGGCCGACGATCGCGCCTTGCCGGTCGCGGTAGAAGGCCTGCTTCTGCTCCTCGGGCAGCCGGTACTCTGGGTAGAGCGGCAGGTAGGTGCTCGGGTCGACCGCGAATTGCGGGAAGAAATTGCGCTCTGTGACATAGACGCCGCCGAACCAGTTGGCCCAGCTCACCTGTCGAACCCCTTCCACCCCGCGCAGTCGCTGGCCGTAGTTGAGCGGCAGCGCGAAGGTCAGCGAGATGTTGCTGCGCGTGACCAGCCGCGTGCTCGAACTGCCTTCGACGCCGGCATACCAGGCGTCAACGATGGTGCGCAGCAGACCGAAAGCGCAGATCGCCACCACCAGCCCGACCAGCGTCAGCGCGGTGCGCAGCTTGTGGCGGAAGGCGTTCTTGAGCAGCAGTTTGAACAAGAACATGAGGCTAGACCACCTCATCCACCAACACGCCTTTTTCAAGGTGCACCATGCGCCCGGCGCGGGCGGCGGCTTTCGGGTCGTGGGTGACCATCACGATGGTCTTGCCCAGCTCGTGCACCAACTGGTCGAGCAGCGACAGCACCTCCTCGCCGGTGTTGCGGTCGAGGTCGCCGGTGGGCTCGTCGGCGACGATCAATGCCGGGTCGGTGACGAGCGCGCGGGCGATCGCCACCCGCTGCTGCTGGCCACCCGATAACTCGCTCGGGTAGTGGTCTGCGCGGTCGGTCAGGCCGACCAAGGCCAGCATCGCGGCCACCCGCTCGTGCCGCTCGCGCGACGACAGGTCGGTCAGCAGCAATGGCAACTCGACGTTGTCGAAGGCTGAGAGCACCGGCAGCAGGTTGTAGAACTGGAAAATGAAACCGACGTTGGCAGCACGCCAATCGGCCAGCTCGCCCTCGGACAGGCTGGCGATGTCCACGCCGCCGATCTCTATCGTGCCGCTGGCGGGCTTGTCGATGCCGGCGATCAGGTTGAGCAGCGTGCTCTTGCCCGAACCGCTAGGGCCCATCAGCGCGACGAACTCGCCTTGCGCCACCTCGAGGTGGATGTCGACCAACACGGGTATCGCCTGGCCGCCGCGCACATAGCCTTTGCTGAGCTGGCTGATGCGTATCAGCGGGGGCGTCATTTGGCGCTCACCACCACCTTGGCGCCGGCCTTGAGGGTCTCGGCCGGGTTCAGCACCACGCGTTGGCCCGACTTCAGGCCTTCGCCGCCAAGCTCTTGCAGGTCGCCGATCTTGCGGCCCAGCGTCACCGGCACGGCCTCGACCGTGTCGGCGACCAGGCGGAAGACGATTTTCTTGCCGTCGCGCTCGACGATGGCTTTGGGGTTGACCGCGATCACCGGCTTCTGGTCTTCGTTGGATGCGGGTCGCGACAGAAAGCTGACCTTGGCGCTCATCTCGGGCAGGATTCGCACATCCAGCATCTCGAAGCGGATCTTGGTCATCACCGTGGCCTTGGCCCGGTCCACGGTGGGCACGATGCGCGAGACATTGCCGCGAAAGCGCATCTCGGGCAGCGCATCGAGCGTGATCTCGACCGGCTGCTCGGGCTTGATGCGCGCGACATTGCTCTCGCTGACATCGGCCTCGACCTCGAGCGTGGCCATGTCGGCCATCGTCACCACCGCGCCCGAGGTGCCTGTGGCTGAAGAAAAAGGCGTGATCATGTCGCCGACATTGGCGTTCTTGACCAGCACCACGCCGTCGAAAGGCGCGCGGATCTCGGTGTTGGTCTGGTTGACCTGCTGCACCTTGACCAGGGCCTGGCTTTGCGCGATGCCGGCCTGGGCGCTGACGACCGCTGCTTGCAGCGTGGCGAGCGCCGATCGGGCCACCGCCAGTCGGCGCTCAGCACCGTCCACCGCTTGCGCCGAGACGAAGTTCTGGGCCCGCAAGTCCTGCTGGCGCTGCAGTTCGACCTCGGCATTGGCCAGTTCGGCCCGGCCTTGGCCGAGCGCTGCCTCGGCCTGGGCTTTGGCCGCCTGCGACTGGGCCACGCCCGACACGCTGGCGGCCACCGCCGCTTGCACGTCGCTGGCGTCTAGCCGCCCGATCAGCTCGCCCTGCTTGACCACACTGCCCTCGCGAACCCGCAACTCGATCAGCCGGCCGGTACCTTTGCTCGCCACCGCGGCACGGCGCTGGGCGACCACATAGCCCGATGC
>RGQD01000720.1 GCA_010030205.1 Betaproteobacteria bacterium | reverse complement strand
TCGCGGCGCGGCTGGCGGCGGTGGGCATCCAGCGCTTGAGCGATCTGACAGCATTGATCGCCAGCAAGGGTTTCAACTGGCACCGCAAGGTGCCCAAGATCGGCCCAGAGGGCGCGCGGCGGATCGTGCGCTGGTTGTGCGAGCAGTCGACCGCGCTGGGCGCCCTGCCCTCCCCTGCGCTGCAGGCACGCGCGCAGGTCGACACCCGCGCGCTGACGCCCTCGCCTCGCGGCGGCATCGTCCCGCTCGAGCGCTTCTCGCCGCCGCACGGGCTTGACGGCTCCACCGGGTCAAACCGGGCGCCACTGGCGCGCTGCAAGCTCGCGGCGCAGACCGACTACGACGCGATCGGCGCCTGGCTGCGGCTGCGCATCGAGGCCAGCCACACCTGGCGCGCCTACCGCAAAGAGGCCGAGCGCTTCTTGCTGTGGGCGGTGGTCGAGCGCCGCAAGGCCTTGTCATCGCTGGACGGCGACGATTGCGTGGCCTACCGCAATTTCCTGGCCGCACCGGGCCCGGCCTGGACCGGCCCACGCAACACCCAGCGCTGGAGCGAGGCCTGGCGGCCTTTCGAGGCGGCGCTCGCGCCTCGATCAGCGGCAACCGCGATCACCATCGTTCGCAGCCTTTGCGAGTGGCTGGTGCGCAGGCTCTACCTGGACGCCAACCCGTGGGACGATGTGCCGCAACGCCCCGATGCGCCGGCGATGCCCCAGTTGCGCGCTTTGTCACAACAGCAGTGGCAGGCCGTTCAATCCTGGCTTGGCGATGGACTGGCGGACGGACCTGCTTCCAGGCGGCTGCGCTTCATGCTGACGCTGGCCTACAGCACCGGCATGCGCTTGTCCGAGTTGGCCAGCGCGACCGTCGGCTGGCTGCGGCACGAGCAACTCGACGACGGCGCCTGGGTCTGGTCGATCATGGTGCTGGGCAAACGAGCCAGGTGGCGCGAGGTCGCGTTGCCGAGCGCTACGGTTGCGGCGATGCAGGCCTATTTTGGCGCCCGCGGGCTCGCACCCGACCTGCTGGCCAACGACCCAGCCACGCCGGTGTTGGCCCAGCTCGAAGCCAACGCAGCGCTGTCGCCAGCCCGTATCTACGAGCTGCTGGTGCAGGGCTTTGAGCGCTGCGCGGCTGAGTTGGCGCCCCGCGACCCGCGCTCAGCGCAGCGAATTCGCCAAGCGACCACGCACTGGCTGCGCCACACCCATGGCTCACACGCGGTGGCCAAAGGCGTGCCGCAGGACGTGCTACAGGCCAACCTCGGGCACCGCAGCCTCGCCACGACGTCGATCTATGTGACCGCCGAAAAAGGTCGCCGCCAGCGCGCTATCGAGCTTGCGTTCGGCG
>RGQD01000719.1 GCA_010030205.1 Betaproteobacteria bacterium | reverse complement strand
GCGGTCACTATGTCTGCAAACGGACACACGTCCAGTTCTAATTCGCGCTGGCTGGTTGCGGCAGCAGTTGCTGCGGCGCTAGTCAATGCATTGCCGGTTGCGGCAGCAGAAGATGGTTTGGAAGAAGTCGCCATCACCGGTTCGCGCATCGTGCGTCGCGACCTGACGGCATCTAGCCCGATCGTCACCGTCAACACCCAGTCGCTAGAGAATTCCTCGACAACCGCCGTGGAGTCGGTGCTGCAGCAGCTGCCGCAGTTCGTCCCGGGCGGCAACCAGTTCGTTTCAGGTGCGCAGGCCGGTGCCGCGCAGACGCCCGGCATTGCCACGCTGAACCTGCGTGGTCTGGGCCCCAACCGCAACCTGGTCCTCGTCGATGGCCGTCGCCCGCAGCCGGCTAATGCCAGCCTGGTGGTCGATATCAACACCATCCCGCAGGCCGCCATTCAGGGCGTCGAGGTCATCACCGGCGGTGCTTCCGCTGTGTACGGCCCGGACGCCATCGCCGGCGTGACCAACTTCATCCTCAAAAAGAACTTTGAGGGCCTGGACGTCGATGCCCACTACGGCATCACCGAGCAGGGCGACGGCTCCGAGCAACGCATCTCGGCCTTGATGGGCATGAATTCGTCTGATGGTCGCGGCAACGTCATGTTCTCGGTCGACTGGACCAAGCGCGATGCCGTGTACCAGCGCGACCGCGATTTCTATGTGAACGGCTGGCGCGACACCAGTAACGCGGGCGGTGATTTCCCGCAGGCTCCGGGCCTGGCGACCGGCGGCAATGCCGGCCTCGCGACGAACAACCCCAGCGCAGCTGCGCTGTGCGGCGTGGTCGGCGTGGCGCTGAGCGCCACTGGCACTTGCTCGGTGGCCGACGTGCGCTTCAACAACGACGGCACGGCCTTTGCGCCGGGCGCAGGTCTGGGCGCTGCGGGCTACAAGGGACCGCTGGGTTCGCTGGATGCCGGCCGGTTCACCATGGTCAACAAGTTGGCCAACGGCAACTTCGACCAGAAGTACACCACGCAGTTCGCCTCCACGCCGTTGGAGCGCCACTCGCTGTTCATGAAGGGTCGCTACGAAGTGACCGACAGCGTCGAGGCCACCTTGCAGGCCAGCTATTCCAACAACAAGGTGCTGACTCGCGGCAACCTCGCCCCGGGCGTGACCGTGTGGTCGGTACCGGTGCCGCGCGATGGCCGTACGCTGCCCGCCGCACTCAACACGCTGCTGGACTCGCGTCCGAACCCGACCGCACCCTGGGCGCTGTTCCAGGTACTGGACTGGTTCGGCCCGCTCAAGTCGACCAACACCTCCAACGTCTGGCAGGTCATGGCCGGTCTTAAT
>RGQD01000718.1 GCA_010030205.1 Betaproteobacteria bacterium | reverse complement strand
ATAATTAAATAAGAGACAAATATGATAATCTTAACTACAACAGATACGCTTCAACTTGTTACAGCATCTGCTGGTTCTGTGACAAGTTATACAGCCTGGGTCGATAATAATACTTCGAGTGGTGTAATAACTCCTGGTAGAACAACAACTGCTGCAATAACAGGTGCAGCTACTACATCGATAATAGCAAGTCCTAGTGCTAATACATATCGTTCTACTAAATTAATTTTTATAACTAATAATTCAGGATCTGTTAGTAATGTTTGTACTATTCAACACTATGATGGATCAGTTACTACGCCTTTATGGTCCGGCACCCTAGCACCCGGCGAAAGCGTTCAATATGATACTACTGGATTTGAAAGATTTAACTCTGCAGGAACACCAGTGACTCAAGGCCTAGGTGGTCCAACTGATGTACAAGTTTTTACCACAACTGGTGCTAATACTTGGACTAAACCAACTTCGTTTACTCCTAAATTTGTTATGGTTAAAATATGGGGTGGCGGTGGTGGTGGTGGTGCCGGAGCATCGTTAGCATCTGGTACTGTTATTAAAGGTGGTGCAGGTGGGGGCGGCGGTGCTCATGCTACGGCAGTATATTCTGTTTCTGATCTAGGCCCAACTGTAACTGTAACAATAGGTGTTGGTGGAACTGCTGGAGCAGCAGGTGCTTCTGGTGCTGCTGGTGGTACTGGCGGTGTTGGTGGTCGTACAGATTTTGGCGGGTTATTATATGCATATGGTGGAGGCGGCGGATTTGGTGGAGCAATTTCTGCATTGGCCACAGGTGGTGGAGGTGGTGGTGGAACTGCAACTGCTGGTGCTGTAGGATCGGCAGCAGGCGGCGCTGGCGGAACTCCAGGAACTGGTGTTACTACTGGTAACTTTGGGCCAACGGGTGCGTTAGGTGGCGTAGTGTCTCTAGCAGCAGGTGTTAACGCAACTCAGGGTGCAGAATACGGTGGTGCTAGCGGCGGCGGATCTACTATAGCATCTGCCGCGGGTGTTGGTGGAAGTTCAATATTTGGTGGTGGTGCAGGTGGTTCGGGCGCAGGTCGCGCAACAGTTAGTACAACGGCCCTAGCAGCAGCAGGTGGAAATTCTGGAGTATTTACAACAGGAGGTGGCGGCACTGCTGGACAGGACGGATCAACTACTACTAATGGTGGTCCTGGAGGTGCAGGTGTTGCTGGAAACTCTACCAAAGGTGGCACCGGTGGTGGTGGCGGTGGCTCTACTATGTTAAGTGGTGGTACAGGTGGTGCTGGAGGTGCAGGTGGTGCCAACGGAGGTGGTGGAGGTGGTGGAGGTGCTGGAACCAATACCGGTGTTGGTGGTAATGGTGGA
>RGQD01000717.1 GCA_010030205.1 Betaproteobacteria bacterium | reverse complement strand
TAGTTGTAGTACCAGGAGATGCAGCAGAATAAGTTGTTAAAAGATTTACATCTTGAATAGTTCCTGAAGGTGGATTTCTAGTTAATGTATAACTTGTTAAAATAGAACCACCGTTATTAGGAGTTGAAGTACTATTATTACCAACTGGTACAGTATTAGTTACAATAATAGTTCCGGATGCATCACTCAATGTAACAAATGGTACTGATGGAGTTGTATATGGTACTGTAGATGATAGAATATTTTCGTTTCCCCATACAGTATCACCGTTATTTAAATTTGTAGCTTGTGAAATTAATAACATATAATATCTGGTTCCGTTGGTTAGAGTTGATGAACCATTGAAACTTGAGAAAATAACACTGGTAGCCGTTGTAGATGTATTCGCAAAAAATCCATAACTTATAGTATCTATATTTGGATCTGGATTAGTATCGGTTGGTTTTTCATTATTATCTCCAGTAAGACTTAAATGATACCCATAACCAATAATAGGAAACCCACCATTATTAGTTGGTGGTGTAAGATATACAGTAATAATTCCATCACCTGGTACAACATCAGTAATCACTGTATTTGTTGGAGTAGTAAATGGATATACTGAAGATGGGTCTGATAAAGTAGAATATGAACCATTAAATGCAGCTATAGCTACATTATACTTCAGTCCATTTGTTAATTTTGGAGAAGGAATCAGAGCATTATTATTAGTTGAAACATCAACATAAGTTGATGTAGATGTAGTTACTGTAGTTGTACTATAATATATTCTATAATAAGAAATAGTACCATACCCAGAAAACGTTGAAGCTGTGAAGTTTACCGTTATTTGTTGGTTTCCTGGTGTAAGTGAAGGTCTACCAGGTGCAGATGGATCTGTATATGGTTTTACTGTAAAAATAGGTGTAGATAAATCAGATAATAAAGTATTAAATGCAGCAACTACTATGTTATAATTAGTCCCATCCGTAGTGATTAAATCAGCAGTTATAGGTATGGAATAACTTGCAACACCCGTACTTGGAACTTGAATTTTTGTTGAAGATATAGTTACGGTTGATGTGCTATAATAAACATAGTAATAATTAATGGAAGAACCGTCATTGTCAGTTGATTTTGTAAAAATAACAGTAATAGATTTATATCCAGGTGTACATTCCGTAATGGAAGGTTGGTTTGGTTTTAGATCTGGTATTACTGTAATTACATTAGAGTAGTTAGTATCTCGATTGTCATAAGAAGCTTTTACTTGAAAAGAATAAGTTGTTCCATTTTGTAAACCATTAATTTGAAAAGGCTCTACAACTTGTCCAATGGGTCCTATTACATTATCTGGACTATATTTATATT
>RGQD01000716.1 GCA_010030205.1 Betaproteobacteria bacterium | reverse complement strand
TTTGTTGCTTTTGTCGCTTTTGTTGCTTTTGTCGCTTTTGTTTCCTTGGTGGTAGCACTGGTGTTGGCGCTGGTGGTGTTGACACTGATGCTGACACTGGTGTTGGCGCTGATTTTGGTGGCGTTGGCGCTGGTGATACTGATGCTGGTGGTGTTGACACTGATGCTGGTGGTGTTGGCGCTGATTTTGGTGGCGCTGATTTTAAGTATAATAATTCTTTTTGAAATACAGGCTGACTATCATCATTACTATCACTATCAGTTTTTTTTGTATTATATTCTATTAGTTTATCAAAATACATATTTTTTTCTATTTGAGCCAAGTTATTAATTTTATTTAAATCATTTACACTCATATTGTTCAGTTCATCAAATATAGTATTATTGTCATCATAATGTGGATTATATTTGATAAAATTCAAAATTAACATTTGTAATACATCTGTCTTTTCTGGGCTTGTAAATATTCCATTTGATAATGGAATATTTGGAGATGCTACTGATGCGCTCTTACTGGTATCTTTTATTGGAACCTGTGGTACATATATTACCACTTTACCATCGATATCTTTTATTGATTCAGTAATATACGTACTTGTAAAATTATTACCATACTTATGTGTGCCATTATGAGAATTATCATATACAATACCGGATTGTCCATAATTTAGTATTAATGTATGCCTATAACCATCAGGCCAATTGGAAAAATCTCTACTAATAACCATACCAGCCTTAAAACTAGGCATACTATTAGTATCTAAGTCACATATAACTAATGCCTCATTTTCTTTTAAATATGGTATATTAGTATCGCTAGTAATTTCTTCAAGCGCGTCCATACCTATATTTTTACGACCTATATTTGGGATATTATCTCCATTATTTATATTTATCATATCATCTCCATTATTTATATTTATCATATCTATTATTTTGCCATTTACTTTATGATTCTCTATTTTTAATAAATTATTACTAATTTTTTTATAAGAGGGGTCAGCATATTCACTATTCAATCTCTCATCTTTTAATTTATATAGTTGATGTCCATAGGTTGTTGATGTTAGTGGATTAACATGTATACTAGTATAATATCCTAAGTCTACTGAATTAGTAATATAATTATTGCCTAATTCAGTATATTTTGATTTAAGATCTTTATAGTAATTACCTGCATAATAATTTGTTCTAAGTATGTTACCAACAGGAGGTAGATTATATTTAATGAATTTATCATCATTATCAATTGATAAAACTAATCCCTCATTATTAGATAAAAATGGTATAATCATATCATCAGGTATTTTTTCTAAGTACTTCTCTACATTTCCATTATTATATAATAATG
>RGQD01000715.1 GCA_010030205.1 Betaproteobacteria bacterium | reverse complement strand
ACCAGCTCGGCCGGCACAGCCAGTTTGTCGGGTCTGGTCTCGGGCACCGGCGTGGTGACCAAGACGGGCACGGGCACCATGAGCTTGAGTGGTGCCAATACCTACACAGGGGGGACCACCGTGAGCGCCGGCACGCTCAAGGCCGGCATCAACAGCACCGGCAGCGTGACCAACGGCCCTTTCGGCACAGGCGCTGTCAGCGTCAGTGGCGGCACGTTGGATCTGAATGGCAAAACACTCGCCAATACTTTGAGCCTGAGTGGCGGCGGCGCGACCGGCGCGCTCATCAACACCAGCGGCACCGCCGCCACAGCCTCGGGCGCGTTGACCCTCGCGGCAGCAAGTTCGCTGGGCGGCACGGGCGATGTCACCCTGTCGGGTGCCATCACCAGCGCAAGCAATGGCCTTGCATTCCTGGGATCAGGCAGCTACACGCTGAGCAATGCCGCCAACACCTTGTCGACCATCGCCACGGGCGCATCGATTGGCGCGCTCAGCGTGCTCAACGGCAGCGCGCTGACGATCGGACAGGTGACGGTCGGGGGCACCGCCTACAGCGGTATCTCATCCACCGGCACGGTGGCAGTGACCACCAACAGTGGGGACCTGACCGTCTCGCAGAACGTGACGACGACCAGTACCTCGTCCAACACGTCAACACCTGCTCTGAAGCTGAGCGCAGGTGCATTGACCGCAGCAGGCACCACATCGGGTGGTGATGTGGTGCTGAGCGGCTCACCCGGCCTGTCGGTCGGCGCTGGCGGCATCGCCGCTATCTACACCGGGTCGAAAGCGGGCAGCACTGGGCTCAACGCCAAGGTCAGCTCGCTGGCCCCGAACTACAGTCTGTACAACGTCAGCAGCGCCACCTTGCCAGCGTCGGGTGCGGGCTATTACGCGCTCTACCGCGGCTTGGACGCCACGACGATCTATCTGATCGCCACCGCAGGCCAATCCAGTATTTACGGCACAGCGCCGATCTTGACCTACCAATATTCCAGCAGCGCCACAGGCATCGTCTCCACGTCGATCACCGGCATCCCCAGCGGCGCGCAGACCTTCACGCTGACCGGCGGATCGCTGTCCAACAACGTGGTCGTGCCGGGCGGTGTCACTGGCAGTGTTGCGCTGACTGGGTCGCCGACGATTGCGGCCGGCGGGCTGGTGGCCAATACCAACGTCGGCACCTATGCACTGACCTTGACCCCGACGCTGACGCTGGCAGGCTACAGCTTTGCGGCGGGCACCAGCGCGGTCAACTACACCATCAACCCCAAACCGGTGACGGTGACCAACACGGCGCGCAACACAACGTACGACGGTATGTCGACCTATGCAACGCTGGCTGCCG
>RGQD01000714.1 GCA_010030205.1 Betaproteobacteria bacterium | reverse complement strand
CTCAATATTAGCGCGAAGTGGCCGGAGTCGCCTGCAGGGAGTAGGATTCGACGGTGCCGCGCGGTAGCTCTGAACGCGGCGGTCATCACTCCATCCTGACCACCGTCCGCTACACCCACCTCACCACCGGCAGCGAAATAGTGGACGCCGCACTCCAGCCGGAGCCCGGACAAATTCGGAACACCAATGCGCCGCTGATTCAGGCGTTGCTTGAAGAAAGCGGCGCGGCATGGATCATCGTGTCATCACTGCCGAGTTGGTCGACATCGGCGTAGTAGCGAAGCGTCATCGCCAACAGATTGCGGTGCGTCAGCGTCGCGCCCTTGGGCCGGCCGGTCGTGCCGCTGGTGTAGAAAAGCCAGGCTGGCTGGGCATCATCGACCGGCTGCAGCGGCAGTGGATCGTCGCTGAACAAGGCTCGGTATTCGTCATCGTCGATCGAGATGATCCGTGCCAGCGCGCTGGGCTGCGAGCCCATCGAGACCCGGTCGAGTCCGCTGTCGGGTGACACGAAACAGAGCTTGACGCCGCAGTGTTCAAGGATGAAGGCAATCTCTCGGGGGTGCAGCTTGGCGTTGACCGGGACGATGCACAGGCCGGCATGCCAACCGGCCCACATCAGCTCGAAATAGGCTGGGCAGTTCTTCATCACCAAGGCGATCCGGTCGCCGGCTTGCACCGACGGATGGCGCCGCAGCCCACCGGCGAGCCGGGCCACCCGCTCGTGCAACTGGGCGTAGTTCCAGATCGGTCGCTCGCCTAGCGAGACCGCTCGGGCTTGGCCGAACGACCGCGCAGTGGCGGCCAACAGCGCCGCAGTGTTCATGCCGAGCCGCTCCTGGCCAGGATCGTGATGCAGGCCGCGGCTTCCTCGTAGCCGATAAATCCGCCACCGTTTTCGGCGATCGCAAAGCGCGCGCCATCGACCTGGCGTTGGCCGGCTTCGCCGCGCAGTTGGGTGGTGAGCTCGTAGATCTGCCCCAGGCCGGTGGCACCGATAGGATGGCCTTTGCGCTCTAGCCCGCCGGAAGTGTTGATCGGAATGCGCCCGCCGAGACGGGTTTCGCCGCGCTCGGCGATCGCGCCGCCGTCGCCAAATGCGCAGAAGCCCAGGTTCTCTGCCTGGACGATCTCAGCGAAGGCTGTCGCGTCGTGGACCTCCGCCAGGGACATGTCGGTCGGGCCCAGGCCGGCGATGCTGTAGGCCTTGTTGGCGGCTAGGTGGCTGATGTGGCGCTCGACCTCGGAGGCTTTGCGCTCCTGGCCGCTGGCCAGCACGCTGGCGCAGACTTTGACAGCGCGCGAACGGTCGAAGTGCACCAGCATCTCCTCGGTGACGAGGATGGCCGCT
>RGQD01000713.1 GCA_010030205.1 Betaproteobacteria bacterium | reverse complement strand
CTGAGCGGCCGCCGCGGTCGCCACCGCTGCCACCACCGGCGTTGCGTCGTGTGCCGCCGACACCGATCGTCATGCGGCCCAGCACGATGGGCTCGGCCTTCTCGGTCGAGGGCGGCTCGAAGCCGGGAACGATCTCGCTAGGGATGCTGCGCTTGATCAGTCTTTCAATGTCGCGCAGGAAGATGTCTTCGTCGACGCAGACCAGCGAGATCGCCTCGCCCAGCGCGCCAGCACGGCCGGTGCGGCCGATGCGGTGCACATAGTCCTCGGCCACGTTGGGCAGTTCGAAGTTCACGACATGCGGCAGCATGTCGATGTCGATGCCGCGCGCGGCGATGTCGGTGGCCACCAGCACTTGCAGGTCGCCGGTCTTGAACTCGGCCAGCGCCTTGGTGCGCGCGCCCTGGCTCTTGTTGCCATGGATCGCCATCGCGCTGATGCCCTCGTCATTGAGGAATTCGGCCAGACGATTCGCACCGTGCTTCATGCGCGTGAACACCAGCACCTGGTGCCAGTTGCCGGTCTTGATCAGGTGCGACAGCAGCGCCTTCTTCTTCTCGCGGCCGACCGGATGAACCTTTTGGGCGATGGTCTCGGCGGTCTGGTTGCGGCGCGCCACTTCGATCAGCACCGGGTTGTTCAGCAGCTTGTCGGCCAAGGTCTTGATGTCGTCGCTGAAGGTCGCCGAAAACAGCAGGCTCTGCTTCTTGGCCGGCAGGTAGCTCAGCACTTTCTTGATGTCGTGCACGAAGCCCATGTCGAGCATGCGGTCGGCTTCGTCGAGCACGAAGATCTGGACATGCGACAGGTCTAGCGTGCCTTGCTGATGGTGGTCGAGCAGACGGCCGGGGGTGGCCACCAGGATGTCGACACCGCGGCGCAGCGCGTTGATCTGCGGCTGCATGCCGACGCCGCCGAACATCACCATGCTGCTGAGCTTGAGGTATTTGCCGTAGGTGCGAACGCTTTCCTCGACCTGGGCTGCGAGTTCGCGGGTGGGGGTCAGGATCAGCGCACGGATGCAGACGCGGCCTTTGGCGTCCTTCTTGGTCGGCTCCGAGGACAGCAGTTGCAGCATCGGCAGCGTGAAGCCTGCCGTCTTGCCGGTGCCGGTCTGGGCGCCGCCCATCAGGTCGCCGCCTTTGAGCACGGCGGGGATGGCTTGAACCTGGATTGGTGTGGGGGTGTCGTAGCCCTGGTCGCCAATGGCGCGCAGGAGCGGCTCGGCCAAGCCGAGGTCGGTGAATTTCATGGGGTTTTGCTTTGGCCCCCGTGAGGGGCTCTATGCGATCGGCCTGCAGCCGCTTGTTGCCAAGGGCCCCAGTCGGGGAGGCTGATGATGCTGTGCAGA
>RGQD01000712.1 GCA_010030205.1 Betaproteobacteria bacterium | reverse complement strand
ATATTTTATTAATATCTTATATGATATATTGGGGACTGCATATATTATTAAATAATGTTAATAATCAGTATCAAATTATAGATTGCATTATCTCCTTAAAAAAATGTTTACAGATAGTAGAGGCGCAGACACTCCATTCTGCCGATAATATAATTTTAGACATAAATATAATTCTTGAACATTTGACTACATTCTATAATCATAAATATACAGATATTATGTCAGCAATTGCTAATAATTATCCAATGTTAATAAATAATTCGACATTTAGTTTGTCAACAAATACATATGGCATTAAGTTATATCCCGAACAAGCGCAAGTATTAGATATTATTAGCAGACATATACAAGATGAAAATGAAACATATTCGCCCCAAACACCAAATACAAAATTTAATCGATATACCATATCACCTGCATTAATTGGTTATAAGGTACCACCATCAGGAGGAAAAACTATACTTAGCATTGCATTAGGTGAAATGATAGCTAATTTTCCCAATAAGACATTAATATATATATGTTATAATAAATTAGTAAGATTATCAGTTGCAAATGCATGCAAGCTAGCAAATATGCCATTTTGGGTAGTAAATAATTGTAAAGATATTTCAATTAGTTATATAGGTCGAGTAAATGGTAAGAGAACACATATGCCAAGCTTTGAAGGTAGTCTAATTGATAAATATGAATTTTATAAAGCATGTGGAAAGTTTCATCGTGTAAAAGTTATTATATCAGATATAACATCTGCAGTAGAATTATTATCACATAACTCTGCAGCATTTGTCATATTTTTAGATGAACCAACTGCAGGAGCTGAGAATGGGATAGGTATACTAAAAGAAGATATAATAATTACCCCAGATACTAAAATTAGAAGATCGGATCTTTTAGTAGAAAATGATATTCAAAAATTGAATGCAAAAATTATACATTTATGTATAAATACTCAATTAATTTTGGCATCATCAACCCTACCAAGATTTAATCAAATAGATGTATTAAATACATTATTTAATCCAGATAATATGTATTATATAGAATCTAATAAAATGCCAGTTAGTTGTATGGCCATTCATCCTGATGGATATGAAATTCTTCCACATGAATTGGCGGAAACTATGGCCGAATTTAGAATAATATTATTAGATATAAGCCAAGGAAATTCAAAAAATATTAAATTTTATACTTTTGATAAAGTTAGGCAAATTGCCCTCGCAATAGAAGATCAACTTCCTGAAGAATTTAAATTTAATAATTATTTTAATGATATATGTCTACTATCTCCTCAATTTGTCCATAATTATATTATTCAAGTATTTGGATATTTAAATACGCTATCAGATGA
>RGQD01000711.1 GCA_010030205.1 Betaproteobacteria bacterium | reverse complement strand
TAGTAGTTTAACTGCAGAACTTAATCGTCTTGCTAGTACAACTGGTAAGGCTGCGCAAGGCGCTGCCAATGTTTACGCTGGCACATCTGGCTTAGGACTTAATGCTGCTCTTAATCTAAAGGCTGATGCTAACCGTCAACCTTCTGCATACAAAGGACTCAACGCTATTTGCAATGAACTTGCTGGTACTACTGGTAAATCTGCAAGCGATGCATTAAGGACTATATAGTGACTACTCTTTCCAATATGATTGATGAAGTGTCAATGAACCTTTCAGGTTACACACTTCAACAAGACCGTGCCACCTACATTACTGCTGCAGTAACTGGTACTACTTCATCTAGTTCTTCACCTACTATTTTAACTCTTGCTTCTGCTGATAACTTAGGTAAGGGTATTGTTGAAATTGATGAAGAACTATTATGGGTAGACACCTTTGACCGAGTTGGTAACACTGCAACCGTTGCTCCCTATGGTCGTGGCTATCTAGGTACTACTGCTGCTACTCACGCTGCCGATGCTAAGGTAACTATCTCTCCAACATTCCCACGTTTTGCAATCAAGCGAGCAATTAACGATACTATCAGCGCAATTGGTGCATCTATCTTTGCAGCCAATACAACTACAATTACATCTAACGCTGCAGTTGCAGCCTTTAGACTGCCTACTACTGGTACCACGCTAAACATTCGTTCTGTTCTTGCTGTTGCATATCAAGCGTTAGGTGCAAGTAAAGAGTGGATACCTATTCGTACTTTCCGTTTTGATGGTAATGCTAACTCAACCGCATTTACTAGCGGTCAGACGCATTTACTAGCGGTCAGACTATATCTATCTATGACAATATCCCTTCGGGTCGCACTATCCAAGTTGTGTATTCTACAGACCCAGTTCCTTTTACTACTAACGCAGATGTCTTTACAACACAAACTGGACTACCAGAATCCTGCAAAGACCTAGTAATTCTTGGCGCTACCTATCGTTTGCTATCTAACTTAGACCCAGCACGTGCTTCTATGATTAGCCCACAAGCAGACGAAGTAGATGCTAAGCGTCCATACGGTTCATCTCAATCAATTACTAAACAAATTTACGCTCTCTTTAACCAACGCCTCAATGAAGAAATAAAGAATCAACAAGACAAATATCCTATTCGTATCCATTACTCCCTCTGATAGGTAGATAAATGACAACTAGAAAATACTCATCCCGCGCACAACAGACTACACTGGCTAGTGGTATCACCTCTGGTGATGTAACAATGACAGTAGTGTCGGGTTCAAACCTAATGGGTGGTAAGACACCTGCAGTAGGTGAAACCTATACAGTTGTCATTGACCCAGATACCTCT
>RGQD01000072.1 GCA_010030205.1 Betaproteobacteria bacterium | reverse complement strand
GGCGCTGGCAGCGGCACGCCGGCGCCGGCGATCGCCGTGCTCGGCGACGTGGGCGTCGAGTCCGATGTCAAGGCCTTGGTCGCGGCCGCCGAGCAACGCTTTGGCCAGGTCGATGTGTTCTTCTCCAACGCCGGGCTGATCCGCGACGGCGATGAGAACACACCGGATGCCGATTGGCAGCTGAACTGGCAGGTGCATGTGATGTCGCATCTGTACGCGGCTCGCGCCGTGCTGCCTGGCATGCGTGCACGAGGCGAGGGCTACTTGCTGAGCACCGCGTCGGCGGCTGGCCTGATCACGTCGCTGCCGTCGGCCACTTACGCGGTGACCAAGCATTCGGCGATCGCGCTGGCCGAATGGCTGTCGGTGCAGCATGGTGAGGCCGGCATCCGTGTGTCGGTGCTGTGCCCGCAGGCGGTGGACACGCCGATGATCCAGGCCCGATCGGGGTCGTCGGCGGCCCGCGCCGACGGTGTGATGACGCCGGCCGAGGTGGCCGAGGTCGTGATCGCCGGCATCGAGGCTGAGAAGTTCCTGATCCTGCCGCACCCGTCGGTGCTCGAGTACTTCCAGCGCAAGGCCGGGGACTACGACCGTTGGTTGGGCGGCATGCGCCGGTTCGCGGCCAAGCTGGGCTTCGTCAAGCGCTGACGCGCCGTCAGCCGCGTGATCACTCGCGCGATCAACCGCGCTCAGCCCCGCGCTCAGCCCCGCGATCAGCCCCGCGATCAGCCTCGTAGGTGACAGGCCACCTGATGGCCCTCGCCGACCGCTTTGAGCACCGGCGCCTGCACATCGCACAGGCCTTTGCGGGCCATCGGGCAGCGGGTGTGGAAATGGCAGCCCGAGGGCGGGTGGATCGGGCTGGGCACATCGCCTTGCAGCAGGATGCGTTTTTGCTGACGTTCGCGCTTGAGCCTGGGGTCGGGGATAGGCACGGCCGACAGCAGCGCCTCGGTGTAGGGATGCTGCGGTGTGGTGTAGAGGTCTTTGGCCGCGGCGATCTCGACGATGCGGCCGAGGTACATCACCGCGACCCGGTCGCTGATGTGCTCGACCACTGACAGGTCGTGGGCGATGAAGATATAGGTCAGGCCCAGCTGCGACTGCAGGTCTTCGAGCAGGTTGATCACCTGGGCCTGGATCGACACGTCCAGCGCACTGACGGCTTCGTCGCAGATGATCAGCTTGGGCTTGACGGCCAGCGCGCGCGCGATGCCGATGCGTTGGCGCTGCCCGCCGGAAAACTCATGCGGGTAGCGGCGCATGTGGTCAGCACTCAGCCCGACGGTCTCGAGCAGTTCGACGATGCGCGCGTCGTACTCGGCGCGTGTCTTGGTCAGCTTGTGGATGGTCAGCGCCTCGCCGATGATGGCCGAGACCGTCATGCGCGGGTTCAGGCTGGCGAACGGGTCCTGGAAGATGATCTGCATGTCGCGCGCCAAGGCCCGCAACTCGCTCTTGCCGGCGTCGGTGACGCTCTTGCCTTCGAACCACACCTGGCCCGAGGTGGGCTCGATCAGCCGCAGGATGCAGCGGCCGGTGGTGCTTTTGCCGCAGCCGCTTTCGCCCACCACCCCCAGGGTTTCACCCGCAGGCAGCTCGAAGCTCACACCGTCCACCGCATGCACCTGGCCCACGGTGCGGCTGAGCAGGCCGCCTCGGATCGGGAAATGCTTGACCAGGTCTTGCACCTTCAGCAGCGCTGTCTTGCCGGTTGACTGAGTCAGGGAGCGGGCGTCGCCATTCATGTCAATAAGCCCTGGTGCCATGACGCAAATACCAGCCAGCGAACGCCGCGGAACCGGCTCTGCCGGGTCGCTGGCCTTGCCCCCTCGAGGGGGTGCACGAAGCGCGTAGGGGGTGGTTCAATGGATGGCACTTTCCAAAATGCAGGCCACCTTGTGGCCCGGTGCCACCTCGCGCAGCGGCGGCGTGGCGATGCTGCAAGCCGCCATCGCGAACTTGCAGCGGCCGGCAAAGCGGCAACCGGGTGCCGGGTCGATCAACTTGGGCACGGTGCCGGGGATGGCTTCCAACCGCACCTTGTGCAGGGCAGCGGTGTCGATGCGCGGGATGCTGCGGATCAGGCCTTGCGTGTAGGGGTGACGCGGGTGCGCAAACAGGTCTTCGGCGCTGGCCTCCTCGACCACCTGGCCGGCGTACATCACCACCACTTTTTGCGCCACTTCGGCAACCACGCCCATCGCGTGGGTGATCAGCATCACCGACATGCCCAGGCGGTCCTTCAGCTCTTGCATCAGGTCCAGGATCTGCGCCTGGATCGTCACATCGAGCGCGGTGGTCGGCTCGTCGGCGATCAGCAGCTTGGGGCTGCAGGCCAGCGCGATGGCGATCATCACGCGCTGGCGCATGCCGCCTGAGAATTGGTGCGGGTAGTCCTTGATGCGCCGCTCGGGCGTGGGGATGCGCACCAGCCGCAGCATCTCCACCGCGCGGTCCATCGCGTCCTTGCGCGACAGGCCTTCGTGCAGCCGTACGCTCTCGGCGATCTGGTCGCCCACGGTGTAGACCGGGTTCAGCGACGTCATCGGTTCCTGGAAGATGATCGCGATCTCTTTGGCGCGGATCTTCTGCATCGCCTCGGGCGGCAGCGGCACCAGGTCGCGCCCTTGCCACAGCACCTTGCCGGCGACGATCTTGCCGGGCGGCATGTCGATCAGTTTGAGCACGGTCTTGGCCGTCACGCTCTTGCCGCAGCCGCTTTCGCCGACCACGCACACGGTCTGGCCGGCGTCGATGCTGATGTCCACGCCGTCCACCGCGTGCAGCCAGCCCTCGTCGGTCTTGAAGTGGGTTTTCAGGCCCTGGATGTCGAGCAAGGGCATCAGAGAACCCGTCTGGGATCGAGCGCGTCGCGCAGACCGTCGCCGATGAAATTGATCGTCAGCACCGTGAGAAAAATAGCCATGCCAGGGAACAGCGCCCAGTGCAAGGCCATGTCCATGTAGTCGCGACTGTCGTAGAGGATGCGGCCCCAGGTGGGGATGTCGGGCGGGAAGCCCAGGCCCAGGAAGCTCAGCGTGCTCTCGGCAATGATCGCCGCTGCCACGTCGATGGTGGCGGCCACGATCACCGGACCCAGGCTGTTGGGCAGGATGTGGCGCAGCACCTGGCGCGTGGTGCTGGCGCCCAGCGCGCGCGCCGCCTCGACGAACTCTTTCTCGCGCAGGCTGAAAAACTGCGCCCGCACCAGCCGCGCCACCGGCATCCAGCGAAAGCCGCCGATCACCACGACGATCAGGATGAACACGCCGGCCTCCAGACCGAACGCAGCCTTCAGCGGCTCGCGGAACAGGAAGATCAGCAGCAGCAGCAAGGGCAATTGCGGCAGGCTGAGGAACAGGTCGGTCAGCCACATCAGCAAGGAGTCAACCCAGCCGCGCGCCATGCCGGCCACCGAGCCGACCAGCACGCCCACCGTGATGGCCATCAGCATCGCGGCCAGGCCCACGGCCAGGCTGATGCGCCCGCCATACAGCATGCGAGCCAGCAGGTCGCGGCCCAGGTCGTCGGTGCCGAAAATGTGCGCGGCCGTGGGCGAGGCCAAGCGGGCCTTGAAGTCGATGTCGTTGATGCCGACTTTGTAGAACAGCGGCCCGAGCAACACCACCAGCACCAGGGCGCTGAGCAGCCACAGGCTCCAGTAGGCGAGGCGGTGGCGCTGGAAGCGGCGCCAGGCCTCGGCCCAGGGCGTGGTGCTGACGCGCGGCTTGTCGAGTTCAGGCGCTAGCTGGACTTGTGTGATTTCTTGCATTACCCAAGAGCCTTGCGTGGACAGTGCCGGCTAGCGGTAGCTGATGCGGGGGTCAAGCCAGCCATAGAGCAAGTCTGCCATCAGGTTGAAGAAGATCACCAGGCAACTGAACACGAAGGTGACCGCCATGATCACCGGTGTGTCGTTGCGCAGGATGGCGTCGATCAGCAGGCTGCCGATGCCGGGGATGCGGAAGATCTGCTCGGTGACGATGGCGCCGCCGAACACCGCCGGCATCTGCAGCGCCACCAGCGTGACCACCGGGATCAGCGCGTTGCGCACCACATGCTTGGTGATCACCGTGCGCTCGGCCAGCCCCTTGCTGCGCGCGGTGGTCACGTAGTCGAGTCGGATCACATCGAGCACCGCCGACCGCACATAGCGCATCATGCTGGCCGCCTGGAACAGGCCCAGCACCGTGATCGGCATGATCGACTGCCTGAACTGCTGCCACCACCAGTCCAGCCCGGTGGCCGACAGGTCACTGCGGTAGACGAACGGAAACCAGCCCAGGTAGATGCTGAAGAACAGGATGAAGATCACGCCGGTGAAGAAGGTCGGCAGCGAAAAACCGACGAAGGCCAGCGTGCTGGCAATGCGGTCGAACCACGAATAGGGCTTGGCAGCCGACAGGATGCCCACCGGCAAGGCCACCAGCATGGCCAGCAACTGCGACAGCCCGATCACCACCAAGGTCACCGGGAGGCGCTGCAGGATCAGCTGGTCAACATTGATGCGGCTGACGAAGGAAAAGCCCCAGTTGCCCTGGAACATGCTGCTCAGCCAGCTCAGGTAGCGCTGCCAGATCGGGTCGTCGAGGCCGAACTGCACGCGCAAGGCCATGCGAACCTCGGGCGGCACCGACGGGTTGTTGGCCAGGTCCTCGAAAGGGTCGCCCGGTGCCAGCGCCAGCACCGTGAACAGCACGACGCTGATGCCCAGCAGGCTGGGCAGCGCGATCAACAAGCGGCGGAGGATGTAGTTGAGCAAGAGATCAAACGCCGGTTGGCGCGCGAGAAGACCGAAGAAGCAAGAGGGCAGTGGATCGCAGGCCGAAGCGAACCCAGCGGCGCCCCCTGGAGGGGGCAGCGCCGCAGGCGCTACGCGGGTGGGTCAAGCTTCTCGGGTCCAGTAACCGATAGCCCAGGTCAGGCTGTCCCAAGCCGAGCTGTGGATCAACATCTTGTTGACCACCCCTACTGGGCGCGGGCGGGCAAACAGCGGGATCACATAGCCGTCATTGACCACCAAGTCGTTGCACTTGATGAACATCGCGGCGCGCTTGACCGGATCGATTTCGACCTGCGCTGCAGCGAAGGTGTCGTCGTATTCCTTGTTGCTCCAGCGCAACAAGTTGCGGCTGGCCCACTTGTTGGCCTTCTGTGAGTGCTGGCTGCTGGTGAACTGCTCCATGAAGAACTGCGGGTCGGGCGCGCCCATCGTGGTGGTGAACATCTGCACGTCGGTCCAGAACTTCTGGTAAGTGTCGGGGTTGGCAAAGTCGCCGCCGAAGAACACCGAGGCCACCACGCTCTTCAACTCCAGGTCGATGCCGGCCTTGGTGCAGGCGTCCTTGATGATGGCTTGGCACTTTTGGCGCGGGCCGCTGACAGAGGTCTGGTAGACGAACTTCAGTTTCAGATTGCCCTTGGCACGGATGCCGTCAGCGCCCTTTTTCCAGCCAGCGCCCTCGAGCAGCGCGATCGCCTTGTCGATGTTGAATTCGTACTTGGTGTTGGGGCTGCGAAAGCGCGGCGGGTTGTTCAGGAAGTTGGCGGTGGCCACAGCGCCACGGCCATAGATGACTTCCTGGATGCCCTTGCGGTCGATCAGCAAGGCCATTGCGTCGCGCACGGCCTTGTCCTGGAAGACCGGGTGCTTGCTCTTGGCGCTGCCTCGTTCACCATCGACCTCGTTCCAGGGGTCGGTGACGTTGAGCGACACGAATTCGATGTCGCTGCCGGCCTTGAATTCCATCTTGCCCTTGCCGACGGCTTCCAGGCGCTTGAGGATCTCGTCCTCGACCGCCAAGTTCCAGCCGACGTCGTATTCGGTGGTCTGCAGCACGGCGCGTGCGGCGCTCGTGGCATCGCCGCCGCCCTTGACCTCTAGCGCGTCGAAGAAGGGCTGGTTGGGGATGTGGTAGCCAGCATAGGCCTCGGCCCGCAGTGTGTCGCCCGGTTTGAAGTCGACGATCTTGTAAGGCCCTGTGCCCACCGGCTTGGTGTTGGCCGGGTTGTCACGCGACTTCGCGCCCATGAAGGGCTCGAAAATATGTTTGGGCAGGATCAGCCCGGTGACGCCGGTCAGCGCCTCGGCCCAGAACGGCGTGGTCTTGGGGTAGTCGATGCGCACAGTGTGCGAGTCGATCTTGCTGACCTTGATGTCCTTGTAGGTGCCGACGGTGACCATAGCCGCTGCCGGGTCACCGGCATAAGCGGCGGTGAACACCACATCGTCGGCGGTGAAGGGCTTGCCGTCGTGCCAGGTCACGCCCTTCTTCAACTTCCAGGTCACGCTCTTGCCGTCGGCCGACAGGCCGCCGTTGGCGCGGCTGGGGATTTCGGCAGCGAGCCGCGGGACCAGGTTGCCTTCGCTGTCCCAGCCGGCCAGCGGCTCGTAGAAGATGTGGCTGGCATCTTGGTCCTTGGTGCCACCGGCATAGTGCGGGTTCAGGTGCACGGCGGCTTGCCAGTACAGCAGCTTGAGCGTGCCGCCACCGCCGCGCTTGGTGGGTTTGTAGGGAATGCTGCCTTGCGACTGGGCCAAGCCCTCGTGCATCAACATCATTGAGGCCATAGGCGCTGTCAGGCCCAGCATCACCATCTGCTGGATGAAGCCACGGCGTGGCAGCTTGCCGGTGCGCACGTCTTCGATCAGTGCGCGCAGTTCACGTTCTTCTTGCATGGTGGGGACCTTCTTGCGAGTGGGATGTTGAGCGCCATCGTGGCCGCCGGTACCCGAATACTAGCGAGAATCGCGCCAGTGCCCATCAGGGTCGTCCCGATGTTTGTGAGCCGCTACCCGGCCGGGTTTGCAAGATGGGCGTGTGGACGCCGCCATCTTCTTGCTGCACGGCCCGGCTCGCGACCGTGCTGACGGCGTGGGCTGTGACCGCGATGGCAGTTTTTGTGCGCCAGCATTCACCAAGTTCGTGCGCCTGCGTCGCCGGCCTGGGTCACGGCGCCAGTCGCGCGGCAGCGCTGACCAGGCCGAGTGCGCCCAGCCCGGCCAGCAGCGACCAGATCAGCTGCTGCAGCCTGGCTTCGTCTAGCCGCAGATACAGCCGCAGATACAGCCGACTGCCTAGCCACACGCCGAGCAGCGCAAATGGCAGCGCAACGACGATCAGCGGCCAGCCCGCAGTCGCGAGCAGGCCTGTGCCGCCGGCCCATGCCAGCGCGTACAGGTCGGTGAACAGAAAGAACGCGATCAACGTGGCACGGCTCACCGCGGTGCCCGCCGTCGAGAAATAGAAAACGATGGCCGGTGGGCCGCCGATACCAGCCGCCCCGTTGAGCAGGCCCGAAGCGATGCCCACCGCCATTGCGCCCAGCGGACCGGGCTGGCGTCGCGGCGCCAGTCGGCTGGCCAGGCCGCTGAGCATCAGCAGCGCGATCACGGTCAAGCACATCGACACGAACCATCGCATCGGGTTCGGGTCTAGCCCGGCCAGCAGCAGCAAGCCCGCAGGCGTCGAGACCGCGCAGCCGCCGATCACCCAGCGCAGTGTGCGCCAATCGACCTGGCGCCAGACGCTGGGCAGCAAGTGCACGGTACTCAGCAACTCGATGGCCAGGAAGGCCGGCACGACCTGGGCCGGCGGCAACAAGATGCTCAACGCGCCAATGCCCATCATCGAGGAGCCGAAGCCCGACAAGCCGCGAACGACAAAGGCCAGCAGCGTCGCCGCAGCGATCCAGGCCAGCGTCGCGAGGTCGAAGCCTAGCAGCGTGGTCACCGACTCAGCGCCAGGGCCTGCGACCCGCGTGCGAAGTCAGGCCTTCAAGCGAAGCGCGCCCAGGTAGTCGCGCTTGCCCAGCACGACGCCCTTGGACCGCAGGATGTCGTAGGCGGTGCTGGCGTGGAAGAAGAAATTGGGCAGCGAGAACGACAGCAAAAAGCCTTGGGCGGTGAAAGGCATTCGGGTGCCGCGGATCTCGAAGACCATGTCACCGCCGTCGAGCGCGTTGACCTCTTGCGGCGTCAGCTTGTGCAGCGCGGCGCTGGTGTCGGCGATGAGCGCCTGAAGCCCTGGGTAGTCTAGCGCTTGCAGGTCGGCCGGCGGGCGGAAGACACCGCTGCGAATCCCCTCAAACGCGCCCAACGAGTGGTGCGCGACAGACTGGATCTGGAAGCGCAAAGGCAGCATGTCGGGCGCCAAGCGCGTTTCGACGAGATCGTCGGGCGCCAGGCCTTGGGCTTGGGCATGGGCCATACCTTTTTCCAGGCACTTGGAGACCGCGCCCAAGGTTTGCAAGTAGGTCGACACGCTGGCGTCGTAGAGTGAAATCGACATGAGGAGATGGCTTTCTTCAGGGCTGCCGCTGCAGTCCCGCAGCGGCTTCGGGTGGGCGGGGCGCGGACTCAGCCGCGCAGCGGGAAGCCGACCAGGGCTTCGAGCTGCTGCAGCGCGAGGTCGGGGTCGCCGACCTTGATCGTTCGCATGCCCATGTCGCGCGCCGGCTTGAGGTTGACGCCGAGGTCGTCGAGGAACACCGCCCGATCGGGCGCGACGCCGAGCGCATCGCACATCATCCGGTAGATCAATGGGTCTGGCTTGCGAACGCCGGCTTTCGAGCTCTCGATCACCTGGTGAAACATGGCCATCACCTCGTCGCGGCCCGAAGGGTTCAGGCCGACCGAGTCCGGGCTCGAGACGTTGTTGGTGATCAGTCCGATCTTGAGCTTGGGCTTGAGCCGGCGCAGCGCCTCGACCATCGCCGGGCGGATCGTGCCGCCGAGCAGTTCGATCACTTCGCGGCCCCGCACCACATGGCCCAGCGCCGCGCATTCGTCGGCGAAGGCCTGGTCGAAGCCCTGCAGGTCGATGTCGGCGCGCTCGAACTTGGCCCAGGCGTTGTCGTGGTGGTTGGTCGCGTTGACGCCGCGCAGAAAGTCCTGCGGCAGGCCACGCTCTGCCTCGAAGCGCCTGAACGACTCGAATGGCGACGAGCTGATGACGCCGCCGAAATCCCAGATCACTGCCTGAATGTCTTGTTCTTTCACCTTGTCTCCGGGTTCATCATGGTTGTCTGGCTTGTGGCTCGGGCATTGTCAGTCCCGGCCTGGCGGGGGCGCTGTGCTGCAGGCGACGCGCTCGCGCGCTGGGGCCTGCGGGCGGGCGATTCATTCGGCGGCGACCTGCACCAGGCGTTTGCCGATCGTCTCGCCCTTCATCATGCCGATCAGCGCTGCTGGCGCGCGCTCTATGCCCGGCACGATGTCTTCCTGGAAAACGAGCTCGCCGCTGCGTAGCCAGGGTGCGACGCGGGCCTGGTAGGCCGCGAGCTTGTGCACATGGTCATAGATGATGAAGCCGGTCATCGCGATTCGCTTGCTCAGCAGCGCCTGCAGGCCTTTGATGCCGGCGTCGCCGACCTCGTTGTAGGCCGAGATCATCCCGCAGACCGGGAACCTGGCGGCGACATTGGCATGGCGCAGTGCGGCTTCCAGCGTGGTGCCGCCGACGTTGTCGAAGTACAGGTCTATGCCTTGCGGGCATTGCTCGCGCAAGCCCTGCTCGATGGCCAGCGTCTTGTAGTTGAAGGCCGCATCGAATCCGCATCGATCCAGCAGGAACGCCACCTTGTCGTCGCTGCCGGCCGAGCCGACGACGCGTGCGCCGGCGCGTTTGGCAAATTGCCCGGCGAGTTGACCGACCGCGCCAGCGGCCGACGAGATGTAGGCGGTGTCGCCGGGCGCAGGCTTGCCGATTTCGATCGCGCCGACCCAGGCGGTCAGTCCGGGCATGCCCAGCACCGACAGCGAATGGCTGATCCGGCCCAGCGAAGGGTCGATCTTGTGCAGGCCTTCGCCGCGCAGCGCGACGCTGCGCAGCGCCCAGTCGAGAAAGCCCCAGACGATGTCGCCGGTGTTGAAGCGGCTGTTGTTCGACCCGATCACCCGCGCGACGACGCGCGAGACGATCGCCCGGCCGATTTCGAACCCGGGCGCATACGAGGGCCCGGCATTCATCCGGCCGCGCAGGTAGGGGTCGGTCGACAGGTAGATCGACTCGAGCAGCACGTCGCCGGGTCCGCAGACAGGCTCGGCGCAGTCTTGGACCGCGAAGCAGGATTCATCGACCCAGCCAGCGGGGCGTTTTGTCAGCACGATGTGGGTGTTCATGCTGCAATGTAGCGTGGGTTCGGGCCAGCTGCCTGGCGCGCAGTTGACAAGTCAGCGAACTTGCAAACGTGGCTTCTTGGCAGCGACCGGCCGCTCCTGCGTTGCCAAGCGCCTGTTCTGGCGCTCAGCGAACGGGGTGGGCGTCGGATTTCATCTCTCAAGCAAATGTGGCTTGGCGGCTTGACCCCCACGGGGGGCGGCCGGCTTCGGCCGGCCTCGGGGCGCTCATAGCTTCAGCACCAGCATCGCCGCGGCCAGGTCTTCTAGCGCGGTGCCTACCGACTTGAACACGCTGCGCTCGTCCGGGCTGAGCCGGCCGGGTGCGTCACCGCGGGCCAGGCTGGTGAGTGTTCCGCGCACGCTCGCTGGCGTGATCACGCCGCGCGCCAGGGGCCCGATCAGGTCGCCGCTCTTGCTCAGCGCTTCATCGGTGTCGACATAGAGCGCCGTGCCGGCCAAACAAGCGTCATCGGCTTCCCGCATCGTCGGCGTGAAGCTGCCGATCAGGTCTAGGTGGCTGCCCGGGCTCAGCCAGCGCCCTTGCAGCAAGGGCTCGGTGGCCAAGGTTGCGCAGCTGACGATGTCGGCTGCAGCCACCGCCGCGTCCAGATCGCCAGCGCTGCGCGCGTCGAATCCTTCGTCACGCCACTGCTTGGCCAGGGCCTCGGCTTTCGCTGGCACACGAGCCCAGACCCGCACCCGCGCGATCGGTCGCACGGCCCGGTAGGCGGCGGGCAGCAGCCTGGCGACCCGGCCAGCGCCGACCACCAGCAATTCGCTCGCGTCCTCTCGCGCCAACCACGACGCCGCCAGTGCAGAGGCGGCAGCAGTGCGCCGCGAAGTGATCTCGTCGCCGTCGAGCATCACGATCGGCGCGCCTGTCGACGCATCGAACAGCAGGTAGACCGAATGCAGGCTGGGCAGGCCACGGGCCGCGTTGGCAGGGGCGATGTTGACGATCTTGACGCCGTAGCATCGTCCCGGCAGCCAAGCCGGCATCAACAGCGAGGTGATCGGTTCTCGATCCTCGCCAGCGATTTGGTGAACGTGGCGACTCGGCACCTCGCAGCCGCTGGCAAACAATTCGCGCAGCGCGGGGATCAAGCGGTCGAACGGCAGTTCGGCGCGGGTCGCCGCAGCATCGAAGATCTTCATGGGCGTTGTCGCTCAGAGCAAGCAGGGGTCAAATTTTTGCACGCGGCCCAGGTGCTGCGCTTGCTGGCATCGATGGATGGCATTCCATTCCTGTGGTTCCGGCCGACGCGCTGGCCTGAAAAGCTTGGGGCATGGCTTGCCAATTCGATCCCGTACTGCGTCTTTCTGACTCCATAGTGCGCTTGTCGATGTATTTCAAAAAATTGTCAAAATGATTAAAATGATATTTTCGAAACTTCCTTCGAGATTTAGGGCCAACGACCTCATGCAGAACGAGTTGCCTTCGATTCAGCCCGAAAAAGCTGAGCAGAGTCGAGCGGCGTGGCGTTGCGCTTTGGCATGTCGGACCTTGCTTGTCGCTTGCTGAGGCAGCGAGTTGCGTGGGTCGACACCGGCGCACCGGGCGGGCTTCCAGCCAGTCCAGGCCTTTGCCCGAGGTCGAAGCGGATCAGCGCAAAAAATTCGTAAGTAATTGTCAAGATTGAAAAAAGCAAATGAGATCGATCTTGAGGCTGGCGACAGCGCAATCGCATCGCGTCACTGCCGGCCACATCTGTCATTTCGAGCACTAAACGCAGTTGCATCAATAAATGCAAGGTTCAGCAAGCTTGGGTCGAGTGGTGCCGCTAGCATGCGCAGGGTGTGCGAACCGTTGGACAAGCCACACAAGCTTGATAGAGGCCACCGATTCTCTAAAAGCGATCAAAGCAGTGAAAGCGCCGAGGCGGAGTTGGCAAGCAGACGCAGGTCTTCGAGCGTTGGCTGTCGGGCATCGCTGGCGCCCGGTCCGGGCATTTCGATTGTTTTGGCTGATGGGACCCGCTTCGCCTGTTGCCGATCAAGATTGGGCAAGCGCTGCGGCTTTAGTGGAATACAGGAGCGAACTCAGTATGCATTCAAAAAATGTTGTCAAGCCGATTGACACTAGCGGACTCGTCGGGCTAGTGGCGTGGTTCGGCGTGTTGCTGAAACCTTATGTTCCAAGCTGCCTGCTGATTGGGCTTTGCATACTATTGCAGGTTGGCCTGTATGTGACCTATCCGTTGGGCTTCAGGACAATTTTCGATACCGTCATACCATTCAAGAATCTTGATTTGCTGGTCAAGATAATGGTTGGCTTGTTGGTGCTATTTGTTGTCTGCGGATTGGCTGCGGTGGCCCAGGCCCGCTTGGCCTCCGATGTCGGTAGCAAGGTCATGCGAGACCTGCGGGCCCGGATGTTCGAGCAGCTCAACAGGCTCTCGTCTAGCTATTTCATGAAGGTTGACTCGTCTGATTTGCTGTCGCGCTTTTCGCTTGAATTCGCGTCCATCGAAGCGGCCTACGTCAGGGCCTTACCGGCATTGATCGAATGCGTCTTGGTTGTATTCGGATGTTTGCTGACGATCGCGATCGTCGACTGGCGAATCGCGATCGTGACCGCCATCCTGGTGCCACTGAGCTTCATCAGCGGCAAGGTGTTGGGGCCCCGGGTTGACGGCCTCATTTACCAGAAGATAGGTTTCGAATCGGGCATGCTGGGCGTGCTTCAAGAGTCTTTGCATTCGCGTCCCATCATTCGCGCCTTGGGCACTGAAAAGGAAAGCATCCGCAAGTTCGCGATCAGCAACAACAATCTGATGACGGCGTCTACGGGTTTCGGCTTTTATGCCAGCCTGATACCGCTGTCATCACTCTACGGCGTCAATGTCATCCTGGTGACGATCGTCGGTGCGGGTGCCGCGCTGGTGATCAATGGCGGTTTGTCGATCGGCTCGTTTTTCGGTTGCATCGGTCTGCTGGGCAGCGTGGCGGCCGGTGCCAGTTCTGCGTCCAGCCTGTATGCGGTCGTGATGGCGGCATCGCAGAAGGTCAGGCGGGTCAACGATTTGATCACCGCCGAGATCGAAGTGAACGACCGTCCAGATGCGATCGCGCTGCCGGTCTTCACCTCTGAAATTCATTTCGAAAATGTCAACTTCGGCTATACCCAAGAATTCCCTATTCTGAAGGATTTGACTTGCTCGATCAAAGCCGGCACCTCGGTGGCCTTGGTCGGGGGCAGCGGCTCGGGCAAGAGCACGATGGTCAACCTGATCATGCGCTTCTTTGATCCGTCCTCGGGCACGCTGACGATCGATGGCACCGACATTCGTGACGCGACCCAAGAGTCGCTGCGCGGGCAGATGGGTGTGGTGATGCAGGACGCCTACCTGATCAACGCCAGTATTGCTGAAAATATTCTTGTCGGCAAACTCGATGCGACCCAAGAAGAAGTCGAGGAAGCCGCCCGCAAGGCCGAGATCCACGATTTCATCTGTGCCTTGCCATATGGCTACAGCACGCTTGTTGGTGAGAATGGTGGGTTTCTCTCAGGGGGTCAGAGGCAACGAATTGCCATTGCCCGTGCGCTCATCAGAAACCCCTCCATGCTGCTGCTCGATGAGCCGACCTCAGCCTTGGACCCGAGCACTGAAGCATCGATCAACCACTCGATCGAGCAACTGGCCCGCGACCGCACCGTCATCATGGTCACGCACCGGCTCAACTCGGTGCAACGCTTTGACAAGATTTTTGTCCTCGACCAAGGGCAGATCGCCGAGGAGGGCAACCATTACGAGTTGCTCGAGAAGCGCGGTCTTTACAGCCAGATGTGGGACAAGCAGACCGGCGTGTCGACCGCAGCGGATGGCTCGGTCAGGGTGACACCGGAACGGTTGAAATCGATTCCGATTTTCTCGAAAGTGAACTTGGACCAGCTCGCCAGCATCGCTTCCAATTTCATCCTCGAGGATTTCGAGGCCGGCGCTGTGCTGATGAAGCAAGGTGATTTGAGTGAAAAGTTCTACATCATTTTCCGCGGCAGTCTGGATGTGCTGAAAGTCGATTCAGAAGGGCATGAAAGCAGGATTGCGATTCTCGATGAAGGTGACCATTTCGGCGAGATCGCAGTGATCAAGCATGTGCCGCGCAGTGCCACGGTCCGGGCGCGCAAGAAATCGACCTGCCTGAGCTTGAACCGAACCCATTTCATGACGCTGGTCCGAAACAACCCCGAGCTGCTCGAAGAGTTGGATGAATATATAAAACTTCGCCAGTGAGCGTTGGCGGAAAGTTTTGATGCCAGCTGCAGCAGCCGGCCGGTATAAGCCGCGCCATCCGATCGCAAGAACAGTTCAAGATAGTATGAAGTCCCTCAATGTAACGATCTCATCCTGCCATACCGGCGTCAACCCGGCACCTGGCATCGGCATCGCAAGATCCCTCAAAGCAGCTTACCCAGATTGCTTCCTGATCGGCAAAGACCAATCAGCGTTCTCGAGTGGACTGCACAGCCAGTTCTTTGACGAGGTCTGGATCACGCGGCCGTGGAGCGATCTTGATTTGCCCTTGCATCTGGAGCAGATTCGCCAGCGTCTCGCAACATCGGGTGGGTATTTTTTGCCAGCGTCGGATCTTGAGGCGCGCTGGTTGGCGAATGCCGGAATAAAGTCGGTTCTGATTCCTTCTGCAGAGACTTTTGACCGTACGGTCAAGCCATTTGAGAAAGTTTCTGAAATTCTGCCGGCCAAGGTTCCTGAGTTCATCGACCTGAGCACCGATCCGCGCGACATCTACAATTTTGCGGTCAGCCATGGCTGGAAAGTGTGGCTCAAAGGCCCGGTCATGGACGCGCGTCGAGTTTACAACTGGCCGCATTTCCAAGCGACCTGGGCCGAACTCTTGACAACTTGGGGGCGCGAAAGTTTCTTCTTGCAGCGTGAAATCTCCGGTCTCGACGTCACCGTGGCTTTTGCTGCGAACCAGGGAAAACTGCTGGGCGCGGCTTTCATGGAGAAGCGGCAGATCACGGCAGAAGGCAAATGCTGGGCTGGTGATGTGACCGAATGCCCGGCTGATTTGTTTGAGGCTATTGAGAATTTCACGCAGCAACTGAACTGGACTGGCGGCGGCGAGCTGGAGTTTGTACGGGATGAGGCTGGGCAATTGTGGTTCATTGATTTGAACTACCGTTTCCCGGCCTGGATCCACGGCGCGACATTGGCTGGCATCAATCTGCCAGGGCTGCTGATAGAAGCTGTTTCCGGCATCGCGGCGGCTCCGGCAACATCGTCCGGCCGGCAGTTCACCCGATTGGTCCTTGAGATTCCTGTGCTCAATCGGATGCAGTTGCCAGCGCCACCCACTTTCAGGGAAACCAAGCGCGGCGCGGTCTCAGGCAAGCTGTCCAGTTCAAGCCCGGGTGGACTGCCGCAATTGATGCAGCGGCTGTCACCAACGGTGGCGCCGGGCGCGAAATTCAAAATCAACGAAGAGTTGACCGAGCATGAGCAGAAATATCTGCCGAAAATGCTCAAGGAATCCGTACTGAAAAATGAGCCCTCAGATTTTCAGACGCCAAATAGGGTTTTCCTGACAGACACCATCGACGCGCCTTTCAAGTTGATGAAAAAGCTGGCGGCAGGGCGCCGACCGGTTCGCCTGAGCCCGGCCTACAGCATCAAGACGAATCCTGATCGGCGCTTGATGGAGGCCGCACTCAAGGCCGGCTTCCGAGCCGAAGGCATCAGCATGGAGGAGTTGCTCTGGGCGCGCGAGGTGGGTTTTCGTTTCGAGGACATGGTCTACAACGGACCGGTACCGTTGGTCGAAAGACATCTCGAAGGCCAAGCCATCCATGTCGTGTTTGCCGACAGCCTCGAATCATTTGTACGCCTTTGCAATCTCAGGCCGCTGGTGGCGAAGAACATCGGCTTGCGCTTGCGACCGTTTGATGTGAACTCCAGATTCGGCCTTCAACTGGAGTCTTTGGACCAGTTCAAGGCCATCGCCGCCGCAGTTCGTGAACATTTGCCAGCCGGGGTCGGCTTCGGTGTCCACCAACACCACCAGAGCAGTGTTACCGGACAGAACTCTTGGCTCAAGCAAACCCAGGCGTTCTTGGAGCAAGCCAGAACACTTGAGAGTATCTGTGGGCGCAAGGTGGAGATTTGCGACATCGGTGGCGGCTGGACCAGTGAGAGCTTCTCACCCTTCGTCGCCAACCTGCTGGACCCATTGCTTGGCGACATCAAAAATGTCTTGAGCCATGTGCAAGAAGTCATCATCGAGCCCGGCAAGGCTATTTGCGAGCAGTCGCAGGTCTTGGTTTCCAGGGTGCTCGAGAGGCGCGGCGAGGGGCATGCCCATGAGGTCGTTGCAGATGCCTGTCTGGCCGAACTGCCGCTGGCCGTCGACTTTGCTCGCAATGTTTATCACCTGACACCTGGCGGCAAGCTCACGAAATTGACCAGCGGCGTTGGTAGAATTCTCGGTCGAGTATGTATGGAGCACGATATTCTAGCGAATGGAATTTTGATTCCAGCAGAAACGCGCGAGGGTGACTTCTTGATCTTTTCGCATGCCGGCGCCTATGAAGCGAGCATGAGCTATCGGTTTGGTATTGGGAGCATTTATGAACGACAGGCTTAGTACACTGAACTTGGCGAGAATAACCGAGGCGGCGCCTGGCAATGCCGCCATTCAGGCCGCTTTGACGAAATTCAAACCGCTCAGCCCGACCGTCATCCAGTCCCACCCGGATGCCTGTTGCCGCATTGCCCGTGACTGGCTCAACGGCCAGTCGCGGGTGAACCATGCGATTGCCGGATTGCCATCCCCTTGGCTCAGGGCACGCTGGCACTGGGGCCCTTTGGAGCGCCCGATTCACTGGTGCCAGATCATGGAGCGCCAAACCATAGACTGCGGCGCTTTGGCCGCTTTGACGCTGGAAAGTCTGAAGGCGGTTGGCAAGCCGGCTCTGAGTGTGCAGCTGATCCAGAATTACGACATCAATATGGTTCGTGATTTTGAGTATCTTTGGCGCTACCAGGGCGGTGACTATTGGACCAGCGGCACGCTGGTCTACCACGAGTGCGTGGCGGTGCTTGACGCCCAAGGCCCTGGCATACGGGTTTGGGATCCGACGGTCGAAACATTTTCGGATGGCGCGCCTTTGTTCGGGCACGACTCGATCACCGCGATCAGGGTCATTCGATATGACACCGATCCGGTGACCTGCGGGTCGCAGCTGAACTGGAGAGGCTTTCGATTGACGCTCAACGAGTGGAGCATTGTCGGCCAGGAGCCTTGAGACGCAAGTTGCTAGAATCGCTCATATTGATGATGCCTGTATTTGTCATCATCGACTGAGT
>RGQD01000710.1 GCA_010030205.1 Betaproteobacteria bacterium | reverse complement strand
TGGTATCCATCGCCCGCCGCCGTGCAGGTGGTGTCCAATCTTTGCTTGGGGCCGCTTGAGGACGGGGAAGCTGAGTTCAGGGACCTGTCAGATGACCAGGCCATCTGCATCGGCTACGCGAACGACATCACCGCCACAAACCATCTGCCGGTTGAGCAATGGTTGGTCGGCAGGCTCGCCAAGCGCCTCTATGCGCTGAAAGACCTAAGCCCTGAGTTGCAACTCGGTCCGGACGGCAAGGTGATGATCATCATCGAGCAGGACGACGCTGGTGACGGCTGTCGCTGGGGGCTTGCCGGCTTCAGTTGCTCGCTGCAGCAAAAGACCGCATCGGACGAGGTGGCGCTACACCGCGCAGTGCGCCTGGCGCTGCAAGACGAGCTCGCCCTGGCCGCGCAAGAACTGCCAGGCTTCGGCGCCACGCTGCCCGAGCAGATGACGGTCAACGGCGCGGGCTCGTTCGAGGTGGGCGGGCCGGAGGGCGACAACGGCCTGTCGGGCAAGAAGCTCGTGGTCGACGCCTATGGCCCAAGAGTAGCCATCGGCGGCGGCGCATGGTCGGGCAAAGACTTCTTCAAGGCAGACCGCGCCGGCGGCCTGCACGCCAGGAGGCTGGCGAAGGCCATCGTTCGTCTGGGATTGGCGACCGAGGCCACGGTGACCTTGGGATGGTTTCCAGGCGACCGCTCGGCCCGACTGATCCGCGTCGCCGGCCAAGACGGGCAACTGCTCGATGCAGCGCGATTGGAGAAGAATTTCGATCTGAGCCTGAAACGCAGCGGAACGTGTTTTCCGATAGCCGACTTGGTGCAGGTCGCCCGCTGGGGGCATTTTTCGTCACCCGATTTACCGTGGGAGGCCAGCGAACTCATGTGAGGGCAATGACCCGGGCTGGGCGTGGCCGGCATCAATGAGCGGCCTGCGCTGGCGCCTTTTGGCAGCCGATGCCACACCGAAGACTGCGCCTGACTGCTAGACTGGCAATGTTCCTACATCAAGGGAGAACTTCATGCAGACCATCAATGTGCGGCAGCTCAAATCGAACCCGTCCACCGCACTGCGCGATGCGCGCACCGACATGGTGGTCGTGATGAACCGCGACAAGCCGGATGCGGTGATGATCGGCTTCGAGCAGCTCGATGGCTTGCCTGACTTCATCCATGTGCGCCAGGCCATGGCGGTCAGCCTGTTCAAGGACAGGCTGATATCGGTCGCTGGCGCCGCCAAGCTCGCCAACGAACCCCTCGGCGTGATGCTCACCCGTCTGGCACGCCTGGGTGTGCCCGTGGCTGACTACGACGCCCCGGCGCTCGCCGCCGAGGTAACGCAGGGCGCCGCCTGGCTGCAAGCC
>RGQD01000709.1 GCA_010030205.1 Betaproteobacteria bacterium | reverse complement strand
GTGAGAGGTTGATGCACACGGAGACGGGCACTCGCAGCGGCAGCGCATGGAGGTCCGAGTCCAGCGTGACGACGACGGAGGCCGCCCCCACGCGCATGCAGCGCACACGCGGCATGCTGCTGGCAGAGGCGCGGGCGATGGGCGCCCAGACATCAGGCCGGATGCTACTAGGGGCGCCGCTGAACTCGGCGATGGCGCACTCTGTGCGGCGCCTCAGAGAGAGCGCCGCCGGGCCCACCGTGGCGAGCAGCGTGAGCTGCAGCGCGCCGCTCGTGGCATGGTCGCCCGAAAGGGCGATCGATACGGCTGCGCACCCTCCTCGCGACCCCACGCGCAGCAGCTCATGCTCTAGCTCGACCCAAGTGGCGTCCAAGCGTGGGGTGTCTGAGCTGGTCAGGGAGCCCACAATGTCTGCGACCTCAAGCTGCGCGGCGATCACGGGTTGGATGGCCCAGTCATCCTGCATGCCACTGGCTGGCCTCAGTGGCTGCCAAGACGAGCTGAGGTGGGTGTTGTGCAGCACCAGGCGCACGGCCGCGCTGCCTCGCGTCGTCCGCAGCCACAGCGTGGTGGTCCCCACGCTTATGTCACACATGGAGGGCGGGAGCATATCAGGGAGGAAGACGGCATCATCAAACAGGGCAGACGGGGTGGACAGGCGCAAAGCAGCACGGGGCGCCAGCAACACGGGCGTCACGTCGGGGGCGCGCAGGCTTTGGTGTCGAGGCGCAGGTGGTGGTGGGACTGCAGGCGGCTCCACCAGGCGCTCCTCAGCTCGCGGGGGAGGCGCGTCTCCGCGAGCACACACTGACAGGAGCAGCGCCGCCCGCTGCAGTGCTCGGCTGGCGAGGGCTGCGTCCTGCACGACGAGGCGCAGCGCCATCGAGTCCACCCGCAGCGCTGACCCCTCCACCTCTGCGCCTGTCACCTCCCACGTGAGAATGGGCAGCGAAGCAGACACGATGCACGAAGCATCAGGGAAGCTACAGAGCCCCGCGCCCAACAGGAGCGAGCTGCAGCGCATCTCCACCGCGCCGGGCCGCAGGGGCAGTGCCGCCGTGGCCTCACGCGGGACGGCCACCGCGGGTTCGGCCGTGCTGGAGGTGGCGGCCGAGGTGCTTCGCAAGGGCCAGGCCCTGGCCGCCCACTGGCTTGAGGCGGCCGAGGCCGACCTTGTTTTCGCCGATGGCGCCTTTTGCGTGGCGGGCACCGACCGCAGGGTGGCCCTTCTCGCCCTCGCCGAGGGCGGCGCGCTCGACAGCCAGGGCATGACCCGCACCGCCGAGACCTATCCCAATGGCTGCCATATCGCCGAGGTGGAGATCGACCGCGACACCGGCCTCGTCACCCT
>RGQD01000708.1 GCA_010030205.1 Betaproteobacteria bacterium | reverse complement strand
TGAAAGAGCTGATCGTTCGCGGCGGCAACAAGATCACACCACTAGAGGTCGAACGCGCGCTGTGCGCCTGCCCCGGTGTCGCTGCAGCAATGGCGGTGGGCATGGCCGACCCGGTGCTGGGCCAACGTATCCACGCGCTGTTGATCGCCAAAGCGGGCCAGGCCTTGGTGGCCGATGGGATACGAGCAGCCCTGGCCCACTCGCTGGAGAAGTCACTGGAAAACTCGATCGTGGCCAATTGCAAACGATGTTGCAATCAGGCGCCATGTCGCCGCTCGCCGGATGGACCCATCCACGGACACAGGCCACCTAGACTCGGAACCCCATGACGGACTTTCAATCCATTCGCTACGAACTGGCCGACCATGTCGCCCAGCTGACCCTCAATCGCCCGGCACGGCTGAATGCGCTGGACAAGGCCGCGCTGCTGGAGATCAACCAGGCGATGGACCTGGCCGAAGCCGACGCTGAAGTCCGTGTGATCGTCGTCAGCGGCGCTGGCCGGGCGTTCTCATCGGGTTTCGACCTGAAGGCGCAGATGGAACAACGCCCTGAGGGCTCGCAGGTCTGGCGCGAAATCCTCGACCTCGATTTCGACACGACGATGCGCTTCTGGAACAGCGCCAAGCCGACGATCGCCGCCGTCCAGGGTGCTTGCCTGGCCGGCGCTTTCGAACTCGCGATGGCCTGCGACATCACGATCGCGTCCGAGGACGCGGTCTTCGGCGAGCCCGAGCTCAAGTTCGGCGCCGGCATCGTGACGATGTTGCTGCCCTGGATGACAAGCCCCAAACACGCCAAGCGGATCATCCTGTCGGCCGACGACCGGATCGCGGCGACCGAGGCTTTGGCGATGGGCTTGGTCAGCCGTGTCGTCGCTTCCGGCACCCAACTGGACGAAGCGCTGCGCACCGCACGCGGCATCGCGCTGATGGACCCCGACCTGGTCGCGCAGACCAAGAAAGCACTCAACCGGACCTACGACATCCAGGGCATGCGCACCGCGCTGCAGGCCGCACTGGACATCGACCACACCATCGAGTCGCACGGATCACCTGACAAACGCGCGTTCATGGACGTCGCCAGAGAGCGCGGCATGCGCGAAGCCATCGCCTGGCGCGACGCGCGCTTCGCCAAGGCGCAGGCCTAGCGCGGTGCGCCGCCACCCGGTGCTCTGGGTCGTGCTGGCCCAGTTGTGCGGTACCTCGTTGTGGTTCAGTGCGAACAGCGCGGCCGACGACCTCAGCCGGTTATGGGGCTTGTCGACCGGCGACATCGGCTGGCTCACCAATGCGGTGCAAGCCGGGTTCATCGTCGGCACGCTGGGCTTTGCGCTGACGGGGCTGGCAGACCGCTT
>RGQD01000707.1 GCA_010030205.1 Betaproteobacteria bacterium | reverse complement strand
TGGTTTGCCTGGCATCGTGCCAGTCAATTGCCCGACTACGCCCAGGCGCTCGCGGCCGCTCAGGCGCTGGCTGCGGACAAAATCACACCGGCCCAGGTCTGTGGCACGGTTGCCGCCTGGCAGCAGCGCTTAGAGCGCGCTTACGAGCGCGCCATGCCGGCGCTGGCCGAGCAGGTGCGAACACTGTCGCCCGAGCAGCTCCGGCACCTGGAAAGGCAACAGGCCAAGAAGCATCAAGAGGCCGTCGCCGAATACCTGCAGCCGACGCTGGCCGAGCGCCAGCGGCTGAACTTCGAGCGTTCGCTAGATCGTGCCGAATCGCTGTACGGCAAGCTCGACGAAGCCCAGCGCCGTTTACTGGCGGCAGAGCTCGCGGCATCGCCCTTCGATCCCGAGCGCTGGCTGACCGAACGGCGCCAGCGCCAGCTCGACCTCTTGCGAAGCCTGCGCCAATGGCAGGCCGATGACACCGATCCGGCCACTGTGCAGGCGGGACTGCGCAGGCTGGGGGCCGAGCTGTCTCAGTCGCCGCGCAGCGAATATCGGGCCTACGCTGAGCGATTGATGGAATCCAACTGCACATTGGTGGCCAAGGTGCACAACAGCAGCACCGCATCGCAGCGACGGCGGGCCATCGACAAGCTCAAGTCCTGGGAAACCGACTTGCGCGCGCTGGCCCGCCGCTGAACCGGTCCCGGCCCGCAGCCTGCATGGGCAAACATCGGACAATCCAGGGTATGAGCGCATGGCGAGCCCTGACCCAACACGCCGAGTACCGACGCGGCGCTCGCGAGATGGGCGGGGTGGCGCTGGGCCTGGCCGCCTGGGGCTTGGTGACAGGTGTGGCCATGGTTCAAAGTGGCCTGGACCCCTGGCTTGCCGCGCTGATGTCGATCACGGTGTTCTCGGGCACGGCGCAGTTGGCCGTCGCGCCATTGATCGCCAGCGGCGCACCGATCTGGGTGGTGTGGGCTACCGCCACCTGCCTGAACCTGCGCTTCGTGGTCTTCAGCGCGCTTTGGCGGCCTTACCTGGCACACCTACCCCTGGGCCGCCGCGCGCGAATGGCCTTCTTTGCCGCTGATTTGAACTACGTGATGTTCATGCTGCGATTCCCAGAACCCAGACCGTTGCCAGAGCAGATCCCCTATTTTTGGGGTGGCGTGCTGGTCAATGCAGGCTCTTGGCATCTGGGGTCTTTGCTGGGCATCGCACTGGGCCACCACATCCCTGCGCAGTGGGGACTCGGCTTCGCCGGCACCGTCGCACTGTTGGCGATGACCTGCTCATTGCTCTCGGACCGCAGCACCTGGCTGCCGGCCTTGGTGGGTGGCAGCGCAGCAGTCGCGGCGTTTGCGCTGCCGC
>RGQD01000706.1 GCA_010030205.1 Betaproteobacteria bacterium | reverse complement strand
GGCGGCTGGTGGACGGATCCCCTTCGTCTCGGCCGCTTCCTGCTTCCTCACGGCGCGCGCGATGGAGCAGATCAAGGTGGACATCGCCTACTCCCAGCATCACGTCGTGCTGTGCGGTCAGAGTCCGGGAGTGGCCTACGGCGAGCTCGGGCCGACCCATCACTCGCCGGAGGACCTCGCGTGGCTCCGGGCCATTCCAGGAATGACCGTGCTGGTGCCCACCGACGCTGCCGAGACAGCGGCAGCAGTGAGATGGGCGGCCGCACATGACGGCCCGGTCTTCCTGCGTGTTAGCCGCATGGGTGTCCCGGAGATCTTCCCGTCTGACCTCGACTTCCAGCCGGGGGTCGCCATGACCCTGCGCGAGGGCGGCGATGTGACCATCGTGTGCATGGGCACGACCGTTGCCCCATCCCTCGACGCGGCGCAGATGCTTGCGGTCGAGGGCGAAATTGGCAAGCTGCGCGAGCGGCTCAAAGAACACGATGACTCGGTGCCGACCAAGAAGCTCGACCCGCATTGCATCAGCCCGAGCCGCTGGGCCAATCGGCACCCGGATGCGTTCAATCGGGCTGAGTTCGCTCGGCTGCGCCAGGACATTGAGCTTGCCGGCGGCAACGTTCAGCCGATCTCGGTGCGCGCGCTGCCAGGGCAGGTCGGGCGTTACGAGATTGTTTTCGGACATCGCCGGCACCGCGCCTGTTCGGAGTTAGGTCTGCCTGTGCTCGCAACCATCGACACCTCGGCCAGCTCTGATCTGGAGCTGTTCTCGGCGATGGACCGCGAGAACCGTGAGCGCGCCGACCTCTCACCCTACGAGCAGGGCACGATGTACCGGCGTGCGCTCGATGAGAAACTCTACCCGTCGAACCGGCGCCTGGCCGAAGCACTCGGGGTGTCGCACACCTGGGTCGCCAACGTGCTGCTGGTGGCCGATCTGCCGCCCTCGGTGATCGAGTGTTTTCGCTCGCCGCTGGAGTTGGCGCACCGCCATGCCCGCGTCATTGCCACAGCGCTGGACAAAGACCGCAAGGCGGTGCTTCGACGCGCCGACAAATTGCGCCAGCAGCAGCGCAAGCTGGTGCCTGCGGCGGTGGTCGCGACCTTGCTCGGGGCGGTGGACGGCAGCGAGGCGACGGCTGCCACAGCGATCGAGATCGACGGCCGGGCCGTTGGCAAGTGGCAGCGCGACGGGGCAGGGCGCTTGATGATTCAGCTCGACGCCGGTGTGGCGACCGACGAGCGCATCGACCTGCTGATGAGCTCGATCGTCAAGGCGCTGGCGCGCTAAAAAACCCACTGGCAACCTGGTTGCCAGTGCTGCTCTCAGTGTTGCGTTGTTTGACTGGCAACCAGGTTGCCAGT
>RGQD01000705.1 GCA_010030205.1 Betaproteobacteria bacterium | reverse complement strand
ATAGGCCAGTTCCCCGAGTTCTCCGTGTCGGTGCGTCAGCCCGTGGCGACCATCGGCGGAGGCATTGTCGGGGGCCCCCTCGTGATGGGTGGCCTGAGCCTTGGGGCCGTGACCGTGAGTTGGACACCCCGCACGCAGGACTGGACACTCAGCGCCGTTTCCGCAAACCTCTCCTGATAGCCTCCGACGTTGGGCTCATGGGCGCCATTTCAAGCCCGAGACCAGCGCCCGCCTGGCTCGGGAATTGACCAATATCAAGTCGACAGCGGCTGCAAAGCGCCGGCCGAAGCCCGCGCCAGGGCCGAGGCTTGCCTAAAATGGAATAGTGAACATTCATCAGATGCAGGTGCGATACCAGCCAACAGCCGACCGCGTGCTGTGGCAACTTCGTACCGCCACTGGCGATCTGTTTGCAGTCTGGCTGACCCGACGCATGCTGCGCCAACTCTGGCCGCACCTCAACCGTGTGGTCACGCTCGCCAGCATGGCCCGGGTCGCACCCCATGCCATCGCGCTGCCCGAGGCGCAGGCGATGATGGCTCAGGCTGCGCGCAACAGGCCCTTGCCCAACACCGATTTCGCCACGCCTTTCGACCCCAAGCCCGCGTCCCTGCCGCTGGGACCTGAGCCCTTGCTGCCGATGGCTTTCGATATCGGCCCTGGCCAGCGGGGCAAGGGCGTACGCTTGGCAGCGCGCGAAACCGATGGCCGCAACATCACGCTAGAGCTGTCCGAAGACCTGGCCACCGGCTTGATGCGTTTGCTCGAACAAGCGCTGATCGAAGCGGATTGGGGTTTCCCGGAGCCGACTGCCGCGCCGGCGGAGCCGGCCTCCGCGAATCCGCCGGTCGTGTTGAACTGAAATCGCTGAACGGACCAGTCTGGTCGCGTCCCAGCAAGCTCAATCGACAGCGATGCCACCCGCTGACAACAGCGACTCGCAGAGCAGCGATTTCTGCACCTTGCCCAGCGCGGTCTTGGGCAAGCCGGCGGTCACGACCACTCGGCGCGGCTGCTTGTAGCGTGCCAGCTGCTGCGCCAGACGAGCCTGAAGTCCGGCCAAGTTCAACTCGGCGCCTGGGCGCGGCACGAGCACCAACACGGGCACCTCGCCCCAGTGCGAGTCAGGGAGGCCGACCACCGCGGCCTCGGCGACGCCGGGCCAGGTGCCGACCAGGTTCTCGATCTCGGCCGGGTAGATGTTCTCGCCGCCCGAGATGATCAAGTCCTTGCGTCGGCCGACGACCGTGACAAATCCGTCTTGGTCCAGACGCGCTAGGTCGCCAGTGGCCAACCAACCGTGCGCCCTTCCCCCCGCAAAGCCAGCGCCCTCGGGCAAGCGGTGGTAGCCGCGCATCAGGTTGGGC
>RGQD01000704.1 GCA_010030205.1 Betaproteobacteria bacterium | reverse complement strand
CGAGTCGGATCGTTCCTGAGCCTGATCCTGTATTGATCGTGACAGTATAGGAGGACCCTGAGCCTGTGACGCTCGTGATCGAGGAGCCCGTGACTCCGGTCGTGGTGAGAGTGAAGTCTGTCGTATCGACCCCGGTGACGGGTTTTGAGAACGTGACGGTGTAGGTAGCCGAGGCTGAGTTCGTGGGAGAAGCGTTTCCGAGGATGATCGAAGTGACGGTCGGAGGCGTCACATCAAGCGTGTAGCTCTTACCCGTCGTCGTACAGGCGCTCGTGTTTCCGAGGGTGTCAGCGATGGTGAACGAGAACGCCTTGGTGCCGCTTCCCGAGGTGCTCAGGTTAAAGGTTCCTGTCGCAGCGATACTCGCTTGGGTGGCGAGCGGAGCTCCGCCATTACAAGTAGCGTCGTTCAGATAGATCCTGAGAGTCGCTCCGACTTCGGCACCACTCGTCCATGCAAGCTGTGGGGTCGTATCGTTACTCGTGCTCCCGTCGTTGGGTGAGCTGAGTGCCCAGACGAGCGAGGTTGCAGGAGGAGTTTTGTCGATCGTGTAGGTGGCGCCAGTAAACGTCGTTACCGAGAGCGAGTTTGCGACGGAATCCTTGATCGAGGAGTCTGAATCGTTGAGATTGAGTTGGAGAGTTCCTGAACCAGAGCCTGAGTTCACGGTTACGGTGTAGGTGGTTCCACTCCCGGTGACCGAGGTGATTGAGGCACCGGTGAGTCCGGTCTGGTTGATCACAAAATCGGTCGTAGCGACAGGAGAGACGCTCTCAGAGAACGTGACGGTGTAGGTGAGTGAGGCAGAGTTGGTTGGAGACGAACTTCCAAGGACAATCGACGAGACCGTCGGTCCGGTCGTATCGAGGGTGTAGCTCATCCCGGTCGATGCGCAGGCGCTCGTGTTCCCGAGCGAGTCAGAGATCTTGTAGTAGAAGCTTTGAGTTCCGTTTCCAGAGACCGTGGCGTTCACGGTGCCGCTTGCGGTAGCGACAGGATTGAGGATGCCGACTTGGGTTGCGCAACCGGCATCCGAGTAGATCGTGAGAGCTCCTCCGGTCTCGGCCTCGCCAGAGAACGTGACTTGCGGAGTGGTGTCATTGCTTAGAGAACCATTGGAAGGCGAGGTGAGTCCCCAGACGCCTGCTGAGAGGAGAGTCGGAGGGGTCTTGTCGAGGGCGTAGACGGAGCCTGTTGTAAAGTTCTGGACTCCGGCTCCACCGAGAATGTTTCCAAGAGAGTCGCTGATCGAGTCGTTATCTGCCAGATCGAGTCGGATCGTTCCTGAGCCTGATCCTGTATTGATCGTGACAGTATAGGAGGACCCTGAGCCTGTGACGCTCGTGATCGAGGAGCCCGTGACTCCGG
>RGQD01000703.1 GCA_010030205.1 Betaproteobacteria bacterium | reverse complement strand
AAGGAATTACTTGAAACATAGTTATAAGATTTATAAGTGATAACTAGGTTTTGTCTCATTTTTCATTTTGGTTGGTTAATTAAAATATTTTATAGGAATAGCAATAATTACAATACCTGATCCACCGGTAATGCCATTATCTCCAGCACCGGCTCCACCACCAGTATTTGGCTTTCCTGAAGTTCCAGAATTAGATTGTTGACCTTTTTTTGCATTTCCTCCTCCGCCTTTACCACCTATTCCATTACTATATCCTCCTCCACCTCCTCCATAATATACATTATTTGGTATACCTGGCAGACTGGAAGACTTTCCTGGACCTCCATTACCTCCAATTCCGAAACCACTACCATTTGTACCATTACCATCTGCTCCACCCCCTCCTCCTCCGGAACGGCCAGCTTGAGAATAACCTCTACCACCTGAACTACCTTGATTTGGAGTTCCATATGCACCAGCTTGATTCGGTTCCCCACCAGCACCAGATCCACCAGTTCTACCAGCACAACCACCACCAATTGCACGTATACCTAGTTCTGGTATAACTGTATCTCCACCATTGCTGCCATTTACACCACCAGCTCCAATATTTATATTAAATTTTCTATAATTCATTCCATCTATATTCATCACAGATTGTACAACTCCACCTCCACCCCCACCACCATATATTCCATATCCTCCGGATCCTCCTCCACCTACCGCTAAAATATTTAATGTCATAAATTGTGTAATATTTTTAAGTTCAATAGTATCATTATTCTTAAAAGTATAGTAATAATAATCACCATTTATATTTCGAGGAGCATTTGTAATAATAGTAAATTTTTGCGTAGAACGTCTAGCCGCTTCTTCTGTGGCTTTTCGTGCAGCTTCTTCTGCGGCTTTTCGTGCAGCTTCTTCTGCGGCTTTTCGTGCAGCTTCTTCTGCGGCTTTTCGTGCAGCTTCTTCTGCGGCTTTTTGTGCTGCATTTCGTTCAGCCATTTCAGCAGCAAGTTGTACAGATTCGTAATCAGATTGTGCTTTAGAATATATTCCTACCCCTACTTTACTATTATCCTGTTGTATTTTTATTATACCTTCTTGTTCTTGTCCTAATGATTCTAATTTGGATCTTTTTGAGTTTGTGTCGGTTACAAGAGTAGTATATTGAGTTTGATATTCATTCGACGATTTAGTTAATGTTTGAAGCTGGGATTCATTGGTTGATTTTTGTTTTTTAATATCTTCTATTTGATTATTTAAAGTTGGTATTACTACTTTATTATAATGATTAATACTATCTTCAATTGGAATATTTGATGTTGCTGTAATACTAATATTATTCGACACGGTATTATCCGCTAAAAGTGTATCCGGTAGTTGTGATTTATATTCTTC
>RGQD01000702.1 GCA_010030205.1 Betaproteobacteria bacterium | reverse complement strand
GCCTGCATGTCTGGCACGGCGAGGGCCACTCGCCCAACCTCGACTGCCCCGATCAGGTCGCGGCGCTGCTGCGGCGATTTATCGAGACGCCGCGCTGAACGGGCTGGCCAGCATCATGACGATGCGGCCCGGCATATCAACAACATCTGGAGAATTTCACCATGTCAGAACGTCGTCAATTCCTTCGCGCGGGCGTCGCCCTCGCTGCGGCCAGTGCGCTGTCCGGGGCCACCCGTGCGGCGATGGGCCCGACCGATAAATTCGACCTGCTGCTGCGCAACGCCAATGTGCTGGATCCGAGCCAAGGCCTGGCCGGCAAGCGTGACATCGGCATGCGCTATGGCCTGATCGAGGCCATCGAGCCCAGCATCGCGCCCGACCGGGCGCACCGGGTGATGGACGCTGGCGGCAAGCTGGTCACGCCAGGGTTGATCGACCTGCATTGCCACACCTACCCCTTCGGGTCGGCGATCGGCATCCCGGCCGACGAGCTGGTCGCCTACCAGTGCAGCACCACCGTGGTGTCGGCCGGTGACGCCGGCGCGAACAACTTTGCCGGCTGGCGCCGCTTCATCGCGCCCGCGTCTCGCACCCGGCAATACGCCTTCGTCCATGTGGCGTTGGCCGGGCTGGCCGGGTTCCCGGTGCCCGAGCTCTACAACATTGACTATGCCCAAGCCGAAGCTGCCGCCCGGGTGCTGGCCGAGAACGCCGACATGGTGCTGGGCGTGAAGGTCCGCATGAGTGAGAACGTGATTGCCCGCCACGGCCTGGAGCCGCTCAAGCGCGCGATCAAGGCCTGCGAGCTGTCGGGCGTGCCGTCGCGGGTGATGTGCCATATCGGTGGGGTGGCCGACCGCGCGCTGATGTCGCAGATCCTCGACCTGTTCCGCCCGGGCGACGTGCTGACGCATTGCTTTTCTGGCGCGCCGAACTTGGCGGGCGACGGTACCAACATCGTGCAGGACGGCAAGCTGCTGCCCGCCGCGTTGGCGGCCAAGCAGCGCGGCGTGATCTTCGACATCGGCCACGGTGGCGGCAGCTTCGACTACACCATCGCCGAGGCGGCGATCGCGCAGGGCTGCCTGCCCGACACGATCTCGTCCGACGTCCATGTGTTCTCGGGCAACACGCCCGGCATGCCTTACCTGCCTTGGGTGATGAGCAAGATGATCGGCCTGGGCTTCTCACTGTCCGAGGTGGTGGCGATGACCACCAGCGCCCCGGCCCGCGTGATCGGCCGGCTGCCGAAGCACGGCACGCTGCAGGTCGGCGCGCCGGCCGACCTGTCGCTGCTGGAGTTGGTCGAAGGCGCGGTAGACTTTGTTGACACGCGTAACAACAAGCGCAGCGGCCGCGTCCACCTGAAGCCCGCCGGCA
>RGQD01000701.1 GCA_010030205.1 Betaproteobacteria bacterium | reverse complement strand
ATCACGCCGCCATGGTCGCGCCGGCGGTGTGCCCAACCCATCAGGGTGACGGTCTGGCCCATCAGCGCTTCGCTGACCAGGCCGCAGTAGGTGGTTCTCATGACAGGACTCCGATGCTTGTCTTGTTCGGGACCGGCGCCGCGCGCTGAGCGCGCACCGGATTGAAGGATCTTCGGGTTGGCTGGGGTGGGGCTGCGGGCCCTCAGGACCAGGCGCCTTGCTAGCCGCGCCCGGCCCGGTCAATTTCGGCTGGCCAGCACCGGCGGCGGTGCCGGCGGCGGCGGCACCACCACGCCCATCGAAATGATGTACTTGAGCGCCTGGTCGACGCTCATCTGCAGCGGCCGCACCTGGCTGCGCGGCATGATCAGGAAGAAACCCGAGGTCGGGTTGGGCGTGGTCGGCACGTAAATGCTGACATGCTCACCGTCCAGATGGGCCTGCACCTCGCCACCAGGCTTGCCGGTGACGAAAGCGATCGTCCACGCGCCGGCATGCGGGTACTGCACCAGCACGGCCTCACGAAAAGCATTGCCATTGCTCGAAAACAAGGTGTCCGACACCTGCTTGACTGAGCTGTAGATCGCGTTGACGATCGGGATCCGAGACATCGCCCTGTCCCATTGCCGCACCCACCATTGGCCGAAAATATTGGTCACGAACATGCCGGTGATCAGCATCATCGCGACCATCACCAACACGCTCAGGCCGGGAACATGGCGCAAGGACTCGATGAACGCATCGGCGCCCGCCGGCAGCACCGCCTGGCTGAGCATCAACAGCCAGGAGAACATGCCGTCCATCAAGCCCAGCAGCCACAGCAGCACCCAGATGGTGATGGCCAATGGGAGCCAGACCAGCAATCCAGCAATGATGTACTTTCTCACGCGATGTACTCTGTTGTCAGTCGAAACGTTCCAGTCATTGGCATCACCTCAGCTGCCGGTCGGTGCGGCCGCGCTGCTGCTGGGCGCGGCCGGCGCGCTGGGCGCCGCTGCGCTGCTGGGCGTGGCGTCCGAAGGCTTGCTGTCCACAGACGCCGGTTTGTCGGCACTGGACTGACCGTCTTGGTCGGCCGACTTGTCCTTGGCCGCCACGCCGGCCGCCGGTGCTGCGCCTGAACCCTTGAAGTCCGTCGCGTACCAGCCCGAACCCTTGAGCTGGAAACCGGCGGCCGTCACTTGCTTGGTGAAGGCTTCAGCGCCGCAAGCCGGGCAGGTGTGCAACAGCGGATCGGACATCCTCTGCAAAACGTCTTTCGCATGGCCGCAATCGGTGCAGCGGTAAGCGTAGATCGGCATGGCTAAACCCTTGACGCAAAACCTAAAATTATAGCTGCGTGGGCCGGCCGCGGTGGACGGTTGGCCGCAGCTCTGTGTCCG
>RGQD01000071.1 GCA_010030205.1 Betaproteobacteria bacterium | reverse complement strand
GCGGCAAGAGCGTGACCGCGCTGTCGATGCTGCGGCTGCACGCCAAGGGCAGTTCGCGCATCGTCAGCGGCCGCATCGTCCACGCCGGCCAGGACTTGCTGCAGGCCGAGGAGGCCGAGCTGCGCCGCATCCGGGGACGCGACATCGCGATGGTGTTCCAGGACCCGATGTCGTCGCTGAACCCGGTGCTGACGATCTGCGACCAGATCTCGGAGACGCTGCGGCTGCACCAAGGCCTGTCGCGGCCGCAGGCACGCCAGCGCGCGATCGAGTTGCTCGACCTGGTGCGAATCCCCGACGCCAGACGGCGGGTCGACGAGTACCCGCACCGGCTGTCGGGCGGGATGCGCCAGCGCGTGATGATCGCGATTGCGATTGCCTGCCGGCCGCGGCTGCTGATCGCCGACGAACCGACCACCGCGCTCGACGTGACGATCCAGGCCCAAGTGCTCGAGCTGCTGCGCGAACTGCGCGCCGAGCTCGGCATGGCAGTGCTGCTGATCTCGCACGACCTGGGGGTGATCGCCGAGTTCGCGCGCCGGGTGATCGTGATGTACGCCGGCCGCATCGTCGAGGAGGCGCCGGTCGGAACCTTGTTCCGGGCGCCGCGCCATCCCTACACCGAGGGTCTGATGGCGGCGGTGCCGGCGCTTGACGCCGGGCCGAACGACGAACCCTTGCGCCTGCAGGCGATCCCGGGCCGCATTCCCGACCCGAGCGAGCCGATCGCAGGCTGCCGCTTCGGTCCGCGCTGCCGCCACGCCCAGGCCAGTTGCCACGCCGCAGCGCCTGCGCTGGTGAGCATCGCCGACGGTCACCGGCTGCGCTGCACACCGCGCAGCGGCGGGAGCGCTTGATGGCCGACGCCCCGCTGGTCGAGGTGCGCGATCTGGACATGGCTTTCCCGGTCGGCAGAGCCGGGGGCCGACCGGTGATGATGCAGGTGCTCAAGCAACTGTCCTTCGACATCGCGCCGGGCGAGACCCTGGGCCTGGTCGGCGAATCGGGTTCCGGCAAGTCGACCATCGGCCGCATCCTGGTCGGGCTGCTCGAGCCGACCGCCGGCAGCGTCAAGCTGTTCGGCCGAGACATCACCGGCGCAGATCGCAAGTCCAATCTGGCCGCTGTTCGTTCCAGGCTGCAGTTCGTCTTCCAGGACCCGCAGGCTGCGCTGAACCCGCGCATGCGGGTCGGTGAGTCGATCGCCGAGCCGCTGGACATCGCCGGCGGCCAACACGATCGCCAGGCGCGAATCCGTGAATTGCTCGAGATGGTCGGCCTGCCCAAGGACAGCGCCGAGCGCTTTCCGCACGAGTTCTCGGGCGGCCAGCGCCAGCGCATCGTGATCGCGCGTGCGCTGGCGCTCAAGCCCGACTTCGTGGTCTGCGATGAGCCGGTCTCGGCACTCGACGTGTCGATGCAGGCCCAGATCGTCAACCTGCTGCAGGACTTGCAGGCCAGGCTAGGGCTGGGCTATCTGTTCATCGCGCACGACCTGGCGGTGGTGCGAGCGGTCGCGCAGCGGGTCGCGGTGATGTACGCGGGTTCGCTGGTCGAGGTCGCACCGCGCGCCGCGCTCTACCGCAACCCGCAGCATCCCTACACCCAAGCCTTGCTCGACGCAGTGCCCAGACCCGACCCCGACCGCATTCGGCGACCTGTGATCGGCGGCGAAGTGCCCAGCCTGCTGGACCCACCGCCGGGCTGCCGCTTCCACACCCGTTGTCCGCATGCCATGCCACGCTGCCGGGTCGAGGTGCCGCTGCTGCGCCAGACCGGGCCGGGCCACTTCACGGCCTGCCACCTCACGACGCAGCCCTGATCCGGGACAGCGCCGCACAGCGGCTACCTGCAGGCACGGCAGGATCGATCCCAGCGTCGGGATGTCTAGTTGATGCGCGTCAAGTGCTGGCCGCTTGCGCCTGCCACGATGGTCTGGCACAGCGCGAAAGAGCCGACGATGGAGTTCAAGGACTATTACCAGGTGCTCGGCGTCGAGCGCCAGGCCGAAGCCGCCGAGATCAAGAAAGCCTACCGGCGCCTGGTTCGCAAGCACCACCCGGACGTCAGCAAAGCCGCCGATGCGCAGGTACGCATGCAGGATATCAACGAGGCCTGGGAGGTGCTCCAAGACCCCGAGAAGCGCGCCGCCTACGACAGGCTGGGCCAGCGCTGGCAAGGCGGTGGCGATTTCCAGCCGCCGCCCGATTGGGATGCCGGTTTCGAGTTTTCAGGCGCGCCGCAGGGCTGGGGCGCCGAGTCAGGCGACCACAGCGCGTTCTTCGAGGCCTTGTTCGGCTCGCTCGGACGCGGCGGGCGCCCAGCAGGTCAAGCCGGACCCCGGCAGCGCCGCGCCGAAGCTGGCTACTCGGCCCGCGGCGAAGACCACCACGCCAAGATCGTCGTGCCGCTGCAAGACGCTTTCAGCGGCGCGACCCGCACGCTGACGCTGCAAAGCCCGGCGCTCGACGCCCAAGGCCACCCCGTGTTGCGCGAGCGCCAGCTCAGCGTGTCGATCCCCAAAGGCTTGTGTGCCGGGCAGCAGATCCGTCTGGTCGGCCAAGGCAGCCCCGGGTTCGACGGCGGCGCGTCGGGCGACCTGTACCTGGAGCTCCAGTTCGAGGCCGACGCGCGCTATCGGGTCGATGGCCGCGACCTGCATGTGACGCTGCCGGTAGCGCCCTGGGAGGCGGCGCTGGGCACCATGGTGCCGGTGACCACACCCGGCGGCAAGGTAGAGCTCACGGTGCCAGCGGGCTCACAAGCCGGCCGCAAGCTCAGGCTGAAGGGCCGCGGCATCCCGGCCGCTGGCGCAGCAGGCACTGCTGGCGACCTGTACCTGATGCTGGCCGTGTTGCTGCCGCCAGCCGACACCGAGCCCGCCAAAGCCGCTTACCGCAGGATGGCCCAAGACCTGGCGTTCAACCCCCGCGCTGGCCAGGAGGCCTGACCGATGACGATCCTCACCACCGTATACCTCGGCGAAGAAGGCTGGCTGGAACTCGAAGAGTTGGCGCAGGCCTGCGGTGTCGAGCCCGAGTTGATCGCACAACTGGTGGCCGAGGGCTTGCTCGAGCCGGCGCGGACCGAACCACGTTGGGGCTTCGGCGGCGCAGAGCTGGCGCGGGTGCGCCGCATCCACCGATTGCAGCGCGACTTTGAGGCCAGCCTGCCCAGCGTGGCCTTGATGCTCGACCTGCTCGATGAGATCGACCGGCTGCGCAGCGAATTGCAGCGCTCGGACGTCTGAGCCGCCTGTCAGACCGCGAGGGTACCGCCCATCCGGCGGGGTCCTGGCCGCACGCTTGCGCAGCCTCAACGCCGCACGCGCATCCAGCCCTAGCCTGAGTCGTGGAGGAACCGCACCATGATCGAAGCCAAGACCCAACCAAGCCCTTTGCCCGACGATGTCGTCGCACTGGTAGCCATGCGCAACGTGGTGCTGTTTCCGCACCTGCTGATGCCGATCACGGTCGGTCGGCCCAAATCGGTCGCGGCGATCGAGCATGCGCTGACGCACAAGACCGTGCTGGCGATCAGCCTGCAAAAAAACCCCAAGGACGACGACCCCGGGCTCGACGGCCTGTGCAGCATCGGCACGCTGGCCAGCATCGTTCAACACAGGGCTGGCGAGGACGGGCAGGTCCACGCCGTCTGCCAGGGCTTGCAGCGCGTGCGCATCCTTGCACTGCAGCCGGAACAGGGCTTCCTGGCCGCTCGCATCGAGCGCATCGAGGAGCCGTCCAGCCCCACGACCGAGTCGCAAGCGCTGGCGCTGCAGTTGCGCGAGCGCGGTGTCGAGATCCTGTCGATGATGCCCGGCGTGCCAGCCGAGCTGGCGCATGTGCTGCAAGCCACCCGGTCGCCGTCTCAGCTCGCCGACTTGGCGGCCAGCCTGGTCGACATCGAGCCGGCCGAAAAGCAGATGCTGCTCGAAACCCTGGCCACCGAGGCGAGGCTGACCAAGGTGCTGCAGATCGTCGGCCAGCGCCTAGAGGTGCTGCGCTTGTCGCGCGAGATCGGCGCCCGCACCAAAGAGCATATCGACGACCGGCAACGCCGTTACCTGCTCGAGGAGCAGCTCAAGACGATCAAGAAAGAGCTCGGCGAAGACGGCGGCAACGCCCAGGAGATCGCCCGCATCGAAGCCGCGATCACCGCGGCGAAGATGCCGCCCGAGGTCGATGCCCATGTGCGCAAGGAGTTGCGCCGGCTTGAGCGCATGCAGGACGCCGCGGGCGAGTACTCGATGCTCAGCACCTGGCTGGACTGGATGACCGAGCTGCCCTGGGCCGCCCCCGAGGCGCTGAGCATAGACATCGGCGCCGCGCGCAGCACGCTCGAGGCCGAGCACTTCGGGCTCGACCGCGTCAAACGCCGCATCGTCGAGTTTCTCGCGGTCAAGAAGCTCAACCCTCAGGGTCGGGCACCGATCCTGTGCTTCGTCGGCCCGCCGGGCGTGGGCAAGACCTCGCTGGGCCAGAGCGTGGCGCGGGCGATCGGCCGGCCCTTCGTGCGGGTGTCGCTGGGCGGCGTGCACGACGAAGCCGAGATCCGCGGCCACCGCCGCACCTACATCGGCGCGATGCCCGGCAACATCGTGCAAGGCCTGCGCAAGGCTGGCGCGCGCGACGCGGTGATGATGCTCGACGAGGTTGACAAGATGGCCGCCAGTCTGCGCGGCGACCCCTCGGCGGCGTTGCTCGAGGTGCTGGACCCGGAGCAGAACTCAAGCTTCCGCGACAACTATCTCGGCCTGCCCTTCGACCTCAGCCGGATCTTGTTCATCACCACCGCCAACGTCATCGACAACATCCCGGCACCGGTACGCGACCGCATGGAGGTGATCGACCTGCCCGGCTACACGCTGGAGGAAAAACTGCAGATCGCACGCCGCTACCTGGTGCGACGCCAGCGCGAGCACAACGGTTTGCGCGAAGAGCAGTGCGAGATCAGCGAGGCCGCGCTGCGCGCGATCGCCGCGACCTACACCCGCGAGGCCGGTGTGCGCCAACTCGAGCGCGAGATCGGCCGCGTGATGCGCGGCGTCGCACTGCAGGTCGCAGAAGGCACGGCGACCCAGGTGCAGGTTGAAGAGGACGCGCTGGAAGCGCTGCTGGGCCCGGCGACCACCGAGCACGAGGTCGCGCTGCGCAGCGGTCAGACGGGGGTGGCCACGGGTCTGGCTTGGACGCCGATGGGCGGCGACATCCTGTTCATCGAGGCCATGCGCGTCGCCGGCAGCGGCCGGCTGATTCTGACCGGCCAGCTCGGCGACGTGATGAAGGAGAGCGCCCAGGCCGCGCTGACGCTGGTGAAGTCTCAGGCGACCAGCCTGAACCTGGCCGCCGACTTGTTCGAGCATGTCGACGTGCACCTACATGTGCCGGCGGGCGCGATCCCCAAGGACGGCCCCAGCGCCGGGGTCGCGATGTTCGTCGCGCTGGCCTCGCTGTTTGGCGACCGACCGGTGCGCCACGACGTCGCAATGACCGGCGAGATCAGCCTGCGCGGCCTGGTGTTGCCGGTGGGCGGCATCAAGGAAAAAGTGCTGGCAGCGCAGCGCGCCGGCGTCACCACGGTGCTGCTGCCAGCGCGCAACCGCAAGGACTTGTACGACGTGCCCGAATCGACTCGGCAGGCATTGCGATTCGTCTGGCTCGACCATGTCGATGGCGCGATCGAGGCCGCACTGGAGCGGCGCAAGTACCGCGGCGCCAGCGACTTCTCGCTGATCTGAACCGACCCGCCCGCAGACGCTGGCGCGGCGCCGGCGCTGTCAGTGGGGTGTCAATGGGGTATCAATCGGGCCAGCACAGTCCCGGGCGCAAAAGTCTGCCCTACCGGCACCCGGATGTCCTCCAGCACGCCGGCATGGACCGCCGTCACCGGGATGGAGCGCTGCACCAGTCTGGCCAGCGCCAGCAGCTGGCCAGGCTGCACCATATCGCCTTCGGCGACCAGCCATTGCTCAAGCCAGGCATGGTCGCCGCTTTCCAGCGACTCCACCAACTCGGGGTCGAGCACCACGTCGGTCATCACCACATCGCTCCCCAGACAGTGGTTCAGCGGCCAAACCGCAGCTTCAGTGCGAGGTCAGCACCGGCAAGGTCATCGACGACAACACGGTTCGCGACACCCCGCCCAGCACCCATTCGCGCGCCCGGCTGTGGCCATAGCAGCCCATCACCAGCATGCCCGCATCGAGGTCGCTGGCCAACGACAACAGCAACTCGCCGATGTCGGGTGTGGCCTCGCCATAGTGGTGCAATTGGGCCGACACAGCGTGTTGCTGAAGGTAAGCCAGCACCGGTGCAGTGCCGGATGCTGGCCTGCCCCAGCAAGCCACATGCACACGCTCAGCCGACTGCAGCAGCGGCAGCGCTGACCCCAGCGCACGCGCTGATTCCCGTGACTCTTTCCACGCCACCAGCACGTTGCGGATCGGCAGCGACGGCGTGCCGATGAAAGGCAGCACCAGCGCCGGTTTGCCGCTGTCGATCAAGGTCGATTCGACAAAGTCGGGCGGCACATCCTGGGCCCGCGCCTGATGGGGTTCGTGCTGGCCGAGCACCATCAGATCAGCGTAGAGCGCGCGCTGGGCAAATGCGTACAGTGGCTGCTCACGCGTCAATTCAGCCCATTGCAGCCGATACATGCCCGACGCCACCGCTTCATTGAACAGCGCTCTGGCGCGGTCGCGCCGGGTGGCTTCCAGGTCGCGCAACACCGACGCAGCCTCCATCCCCGGACCGAAGCCGAAGGGAAACTGCAGATCGGCTGGCGTGGCCGCGTACAAAGCGGTCACCGCAGCGTCATGCCGTTCGGCGAGCTGGTGCGCCAGCCGCAGCCGCGCGGTGCAGCGAGGCGAAGAGTCCAGATGAACCAGGATGGATTTGAAAGCAGTCACGACAGAACTCCAGAAGCGATGCCTGACAGTAAAAGCTGGCCCTCAGCGCGAGTTGAGCAACATCAATGTCTGCATTGGCTCGGCGCCAGCACAAGCGCCGCAGCCGACATTGCTTGCGTCGGCTCAGGGCTTGGGTGCGCTCAGACAAAGCCGCGCAGCAGCGCGCGATCGGTCTCGCGCAGCGTCTGCTCGGCCATCGCCACCAGCAGTTGCGCGGCCTCGGGCGTGGCCACGTCGATGCCCAGCCCGGCCTGCGATAGCCAGCGCGCATCGAGTCGCAGGTCGCGATCGCCCAAGCGGTCTTCCATCATCGCCTGCACATGCTGCTGCTGCACGGCCACCATCGCCATGATCAATCGGCCGTCGGACGACCAACCCAAAGCGCCAGCGTCCTCGGCCGGTGCCTGGCTCGGCTGCTAGCCTGCGGTGGCGGTGCCTATCGACAGCATGCGCACTCTGGCCTCGTCGATGGCCATGAAATACTGGGCCTCGTGCAGCGCCACCTGGTCCGGCGCGACCGTCGGCCGACCCGCTGCCGCGCCAGCAGACCGCTCGACAGGTCGGGAAGCATTCTGAATTTCTGCACTGACCACAACGGCGCCCGAGTTGCTGGCCCGAACCGGCCATGGCCGTATCAGCTGCTCTCGAACCGTCGACCGCCTTGCGTGCGATCAAGCCCCAAGCCCAAGGCTTGGCCAGCACACCGGGATGGTCAGGCGTCGAAGCGGTCCAGCACCTGCCCCGGGCCGTGCTCGAGCGCGACATAGTCCTGGCCGTCATGGACCTTGACGCCGTTGACCCAGACCCCGTGCACGCCGCGCGGCTCGCGCACCATGCGAGAGCCGCCGCCGGGCAGGTCGAGCAGCGACTTCGGCCTCGAGATGCCCACGCTGGCCGGGTCAAACAGCAGCAGATCGGCCGGCGCACCGACCTGCAATCGGCCGCGCTCTGGAATCCGGAAACGCTGCGCCGGCTCACTGGTGAGCCGGCGTATGCCTTCTTGCAGGCTGAACTCGCCGGTCTCGCGAACCCAATGGGCGAGGAAATACAAGCCGAAACCAGCGTCGCACATGTAGACCAGATGCGCCCCGGCGTCCGACAGCGTGACCACGCTGGCACGGTGCTTGAGCAGCGGCGCGACGCCCGCGTCGACGTTCTGGAACAACTTGCCGACGAAACCGGTCTTCAAGCCCTCGGCAATCGCCAGATCGAAGAAGACATCGACCGGGTCCAGTCCTCGGCCAGCAGCGATCGCCGCCAGCGTCATGCCTTCGAGTTCGCGGTGTTCGGCCAGGGCCGCCACGCTGAGCTCGATGCGGTCCCAGTTGCCCAGAAACAGCACGCCCGCCCTGGGCTGGCGCAAGTCCTCGCGGAACTTGGCGCGGAAAGCCGGGTCGGCGTAGATCGCCGGCAGCGCCTCGACGGCCACGCCCTTGATCGCGTCGAAAGCGCTGTGGCTGAGCAGCAAGTAGGGGTCGGTGAGCTTGAAATCGAAAGACAGCGGTTGGCAGCTGCTCAGGATGTAGACCTCGTGGCCGCGGTCCAATGCCTGCCCGCAGGCCTCGTAATACGACAGCCCGAGCGCAGGCTTGGCTTCGTTGTACATCGACAACACGGTCGAGATGTAGACCGGTCGCCGGGTGCGTTCGGCGATGGCCTCCATCTTCTGCGGCGTCAACCGGGACCCGGTCGCCGACATGAACACGCCACGCCCGACATCGCCGAGCACATCGGTCAAGCTCTGCAGCTCGGCGTCGCTGGCGATCGTCGAGGGCATCGGCAGGCCGCCGTAGCCGCTGTGGTTGGGCGAGAAAGATGACGCAAAACCGATCGCCCCAGCGTCCATCGCCTCGCGCAGCAAGCGGCGCATCTCGCCGAGCTCGGCGTCGGTCGGCACCGCGCGCTCGGACCCGGCATCGCCCATCACTGCGGTTCGCAGCACCGAGTGACCGGCGAAGACCGCGGTGTTGAGATAGGGGCCGGTGCGGCGCAGCGCCGCCATGTACTCGGGAAAGGTCTCGAAGCTCCAGTCCACGCCGGTCAGCAGCGCGTTCAAGTCCATGCCCTCGACGACCGAAAGGTTCTTCATCATGGTCTCGCGCATGCCCGCAGGACAGGGCGCGACGCCGAACCCGCAGTTGCCGATCACTGCGGTGGTCACGCCCAGTGCGGGCGACGGCGACATGGTCCGGTCCCAGGTGACTTGGGCGTCGTAATGGGTGTGCAGGTCGACGATGCCAGGCATCAACGCCAGGCCGGCAGCGTCGACAGTTTCGCGCGCCGGCGCGCTGACCCGGCCGATCTGCGTGATGCGGCCCGCATCAACCGCGACATCGGCCAGCACAGGCGCGTTGCCCAGGCCGTCGTAAACCTGCGCACCGCGAATCAGTAGATCGTGCATCATTTTTCCAATGTAGTTCGGGCCCATGACCCTTGGGGCGCCAGCCGGACGCCAGCACCCAGCGCAAAATCTTGCGCGAAGCTGCTGACTGTAGGGGCTCGAACGATGCTATGGCCAGGGGGAATGCCCTAGCTGCCCGGAGCTCGCAGGTCGATGACCCGTCCGTTCGCGCGGCGCCTGCCTCACCCGGCGGGCGGACTAGACCATGGCCACAAAGGCTAGGGCTGGGCGCTGCTGGCCGAAGCCCTGACCCAGGGTCTGTCGGGCCAGGGCCGCGCGGACGAACCCAAGGGCATCACCACGGCGGCATTCCTGCAAGCGAGCGACCCGGCAGCTTTTGCAGGGTTTGCGGCTTTCACACGCCAGGCCGGTTGGCTGGTCGATGCCTGTGCAGCCAGTCCGCCGCCGCCCGGCGGCCCCCCGGTTAGGCATGCCAGGCATGCAGGCTTTCCAGTGCCAGGAACAAGCGGCCAGACTGGGCGTGCCATTGGCTGGCGCCATCATCCAGGCCTTGCGCCCATGGCCTGAAGCCGCTCTTATTTAACGTTATTTATTGGATTTGAAACCGGCATACAAACCGGCGGCGATGATCAGCGCAGTACCGAGCCAGGTGAAGAGATCCGGAAATTCGGCAAACATCAGGTAGCCCACGGCCACCGAGCCGACCATCTGCCAGTAACTGAATGGCGACACGAAGTTGGCTGGGGCGTATGTCATCGCACGCGCCAAGCAGTAATGTCCCAAAGCGCCGAGCGCGCCTAGGCTGCCAAGCAGCAAGCAATCGACCAGTCCGGTCGGTGTGGTCCAAGAAAAAGGCACGACCAGGCTCATCAGCACAGAGCCGACCAAGGCCGAGTAGACCACCGATGTTTCCGGGCGATCCGTGCCTGCCACCCGCCGGGTCAGCAACTGGTAGATCGCATAACAGAATGAGTTGGCGACGATCAGCAACGCTGCGGGCTGGAAAACGGCAGACCCGGGTCGAACGACCACCAGCACGCCGATGAAGCCGACCACCACCCCCATGGCCCGCGCCGGTGTGATTTTTTCCTTCAGCATCGGTCCGGCCAGCACCATCACCAGCAACGGGGTGAGAAAGGAGATCGCCGATGCCTGGGCAATCGAGATGAATTTGATGGCCGTGAAGTAAAGCATCGTCGACGCCAGCAGCATGCAAGAGCGCAGGATCTGCAACCCGGGGCGCTGGGTCTTGACGATGCCCGGCCCGTAGCGCGGCAGCAGCACCAACAGCACCAGGATCAGATGGCCGAACGTTCGAGCCCACACCACTTGCTCGGACGAGTAGCGCTGGCTCATCAATTTGACCAAACCGTTCATCAGCGGGAAAAACGTGCTGGCCAGACACATGAACAAGATGCCCATCAGCGGGCGGTACACGGGTTGTTTGCTGTCGATCATCCAGGGCCGATAGAGACGCGCTAGGCGTTGGTTAGGGTGCGCACCGGCATGAGCCCAGCGAAATGGCAGGTCGAACGCGCAGGCCTGGCCGTCCAAGTCATTGCCGGCTTGATCCGCCCGACGGTCGCCTCTGGCTCAAGCCGCTGCGCCATCCTGCGCGATCCTCCTGGCGGTCGGGTAATCGGCCTTGCCATTGCTGGCGCGCAAGACTTCGGTGGTGGCGAACACGCGCTTCGGGGTCTTGTAACCGGCCAGTGCCTTGCGGACATGGGCTCGCAACTCGTCTTCGGCCAGCGCCGCACCGTCGACCAGGCGGACCACACCGGTGACGGACTGGCCCCACTTGTCGTCGGCCAAGCCAATGACGAGCGCGTCTTCGACGCAGGGATGGGTCTTGAGCGCTTCCTCAACCTCTTCCGGAAAGACCTTCTCGCCGGCGGTGTTGATGCAGGCGCTGCCGCGGCCGAGCAAGGTCAGGCTGCCGTCGGTCTCGACCACACACCAGTCGCCGGGAATCGAATAGCGCACCCCGTCGATCACCCGGAAAGTGCGCGCTGACTTCTCTTCATCCTTGTAGTAGCCGATCGGATTGGGCGGCGCGATGGCGACCATGCCCGACAGGCCCGAACCCGGCGCGACCGGCTGGTCTTTTTCGTCAAACACCTTGCAGCGGCTGCCCAGCACGAACTTGGCAGTCTGGACTTGCGCGTCCTTGGTCATCAACGACACGCCCATGCCCAGGGCTTCGGACGAAGAAAATCCATCGTTGAGGACGGCATTGGGCATGTGCGCAAGCAGGCCAGCCTTGACCTCCAGGCTCCACATCACGCCCGATGAAATGATGACCGCGACGCTCGACAAGTCGTGGACGCCAGGTGCGGCATTGAGCGCGTTGAGCAGCGGTTTGCCGAACGCGTCACCGACGATCACCAGCGTCTGCGGTCTGTGTTGGTGGGTGGCTTTCAACATCTCAACCGGATCGAAGGTCTGGCCCTCGAGCGTGACGACGCAACCGCCGCCCATCATCGCGCCCATCGATGTCAACAAGCCGGTGCCATGCATCAGCGGCGGCGCCGGCAGGATGCAGCCGCCAGGCCCTGTCTGCCGCGTGAATACGGCCAGTTCTTCCAGCGTCTCGGGCACCGGGCCGAGCAGCCTGGGCCCCTGCAACATGATCTCGCGCAGGTCGTCGTGGGCCCACATCACGCCCTTGGGCATGCCGGTGGTGCCCCCGGTGTAGATGAAGAACTGATCGTCACCCGAGCGCTCGATGCCAAGCGGATCACCCTTGCCTTGTTGGGCCAGATCGTCGAAGGACTCGGCAAACGGCGCGATCGCGCCCGCAGCACCGACCTCGACCCAAGTCTTCACCATCGGCAGGCGGGGCCGGATCTCGGCCACTGCGTCACGGAATTCCGACGCGTAGACCACCGTCTGCGCATCGGAATTGTCAAAGATGTACCAGACCTCCTCGGGCGTGTAGCGGTAGTTGACGTTCACATGGGTCAGCCGCGCCTTCCAAGCTGCCGCCAGCGCGAGCAGGTATTCCGGCCGGTTGCGCATGTAGATCGCGATCTTGTCGCCAGGCTGCGAGCCACGCGCGATCAGCGCCCGGGCCAGCTTGTTGGTCATCTGGTTCGCATCACCCCAGGAGATGACGCGCTGGCCGTGGATGAAAGCCGGCGCCTGCGGTGGGACATGCGCGCCGACCGTGTCCAAGATATCCCCGAAATTCCACGCCATCATGTCTCCTGTCGAGTCGCTGCTTTCGGCTATTCAATGCCTTGAGGTCGCGCGGTTCACTCAGACCAAGCGCTTCCAGGACCGTCCACTGTCCTGCAACAAAGCGTCTGCAGCGGCCGGTCCTTCGGAACCCGCCGCGTAGTTCGCCAGCGCGGCCGGCTCGCCATCGGCTGCGCCCTCGGCCCAGTGGTCGAGCAAGGGCTGGACGATCTTCCAGCCCGCGATCACGCTGTCGGAGCGCTGGAACAGCGTCGCGTCGCCGATCATGCAGTCGTAGATCAGCGTCTCGTAGCCGGTGCTCGGTGCGTTCTGGAAGTAATCCTTGTAGTGGAAATCCATGTGCACCTGGCCGATCGAGATGCTGGGCCCGGGAATCTTGGCGCCGAACATCAGCGCTGCGCCTTCATCGGGCTGGAGCTTGAGCACCAACGCGTTGGGCGTCAGCGCCTCGGTCGCGGTGTCTCGGAACAGCGACAGCGGCGGGCGCTTGAACTGGATCACGATCTCGCTGCTGCGCTTGGCCATAGCCTTACCGGTTCGCAGGTAGAAAGGCACGCCGGACCAGCGCCAGTTGTCGACCCCGAGCTTCATCGCCACATAGGTCTCGGTCATGCTGCCAGCGGCCACGCCGGCTTCCTCGCGGTAGCCGGTGAGCAACTGGCCATCGCGCTGGCCGACCGCATACTGGCCGCGCACGCTGTCGCTGGCCGCGTCGACCCGGTGCACCGAGTTCAGCACCTTGGTCTTCTCGTTGCGGATGGCGTCGGCCGAGAACGACGCGGGCGGCTCCATCGCGGTCAGCGCCAACAACTGGAACACATGGTTGGGCACCATGTCGCGCAGCGCGCCGGTGGTCTCGTAAAAGCCCGCCCGGCTCTCGACGCCCACGGTCTCGGCCACGGTGATCTGCACATGGTCGATGTGGTCGCGGTTCCACAGCGGCTCGAAGATGCTGTTGGCAAAGCGCATCAGCATGATGTTCTGCACCGTTTCCTTGCCCAGGAAATGGTCCATGCGGTAGATCTGGGGCTCGGCCAGGCTGCGACGCAGCTGGGTGTTGAGCGCGCGCGCCGAGGCCATGTCGTGACCGAAAGGTTTCTCGACCACCACCCGGCGCCAGCGGCCCGGTGCTTCGGTGACGAGCCCGGCGGCGCCGAGTTGGTCGACGATGCCACCGAAAAACCGTGCCGCCACCGCCAGGTAGAACAACACGCTGTCGCCGTTGTGCTGGGCTGCGCTGACCTCGCCGAGCTTGTCGCCCAAGCGGGCATAGGCCAGCGGGTCGCCGAAATCACCCGGCAGATAACTGATGCGCTGCAGCAGCTCGTTCCAATGCAGCTCGTCGAGCACCTGTGAGTAATGCTTGTCGGCGGCGAATGCGCGCACCGCAGCGTCGAGGTGCTGGCGGAATGCCGCGTCGGTCATCTCGAGCCGGTCGACCCCGACGAGCGCGAACTTCTCGGGCAGCAGACCCGTGCGCGCCAGGTTGTACAGCGCCGGGATCAGCAATCGCTTGGTGAGGTCGCCAGCGGCGCCAAAGATGACCACGGTGCAAGCGGGCGCCTGCTGGCCGTGCGGGATTGCTTCGTGATCGACATCATCGGCTTTGGCCACGGATCATCCTTTCTGGGGTTCTTGGTGGCCACCGAACTGCTTGCGCATCGCCGACAGCAGCTTCTCTGCAAAAGTGTGGTCCTGGCGCGAGCGAAAACGCGTGTAGAGCGCGGCCGACAGCACATCGGTCGGCACCGCTTCCTCGATCGCCGCCATGATGGTCCAGCGGCCCTCGCCCGAGTCCTCGACATGGCCCGAATAGCCCTTGAGCTGCGGGTCTTCGGCCAGCGCGGTGGCACTCAAGTCGAGCAACCAGGATGAGACCACGCTGCCACGCCGCCACAACTCGGTGATGTCAGCCAGGTCCAAGTCGTAGCGCCGCTCGGCGGGAATCACCTCCTGCGCAACGCCCTTGAGGATGTCCAGACCCTCAGCGTAAGCCTGCATCAGGCCGTACTCGATGCCGTTGTGCACCATCTTGACGAAGTGGCCCGACCCGGCCGGGCCGGTGTAGAGGTAGCCCTCCTCGGCGGTCGATTGGCGCTGGGCCCGGCCCGGTGTGCGGTCGATCTCGCCGATACCTGGCGCCAAGGTCTTGAAGATCGGATCCAGGCGCTGCACCGAGTCGCGGTCGCCGCCGATCATCAGGCAGTAGCCTCGCTCCAGCCCCCAGACCCCGCCGCTGGTGCCGACATCGATGTAGCGGATGTCCTTGGCGGCCAGCTCCTGGGCGCGGCGAACATCGTCCTTGAAGTTGGAATTGCCGCCATCGATGATGACGTCGCCCGGCGACAGCAACTCGCCCAACGCTTGGACTGCCGCCTCGGTGATCGCGCCCGAAGGCAGCATCACCCAGACCGCACGCGGCGCGCTGAGCTGACGCACCAGGTCGGCCAGGTCCAGGCTGGTGACCGCCCCTTCGCCACCGAGCGCGAGCACTGCGGCCGGGTTGTTGTCATAGACGGCACAGCTGTGGCCATCGCGCATCAAGCGCCTGACGATATTGCCGCCCATGCGACCCAGTCCGATCATGCCGAGTTGCATGGCGCTTCCTTGGAGTGAAAAAAATTACTGAGCGCACTTTACACAGAAAGTGCGTCTTTGAAATTGCGCCTATCCAGTAAGCGTGACGGTCGGAGCAGCCAGCGGCGGGTTCCCCACACGCGGGCGGGTCATTCAGGCGCTATGCGACGACGGTCGCGCACCGTGCACGCTGGCACATCACTCGGGTTTGATGCCTGCGAGCTCAGCGACGCGCTTGAAGCGCTCGTACTCGCGGCGCTGGAATTCCCCCAAGGCCTTCGGACCCATCATCATCGGCGCCGACGGCAGCGAAGCGTGGTAGGCCTTGCCGAGCTCGGAGTTCATCACCTTCTGGATCGCCGCAGCCAGCTTCTCGACCACGTCGTCCGGGGTCTCGCCACGAACGAAGAAAGCCGACCAAACCGAGGTCTCGAAGTCGGCGAAGCCGCTCTCCTTCATCGTCGGAATGTCGGGGAACATGGCTTCACGCTTGTCGGCGGTAATCGCCAGCACCCGCAGGCGACCGCCCTTCAGCAGCTCGATGGTGCCGGTGAAGTCGATCACGCCAACCTCGAGCTGACCGCCGACGACATCGGTCAGCATCTGCGCGCCGCCTTTGTAGGGAATGTGATCGACGCGCAGGCCGCTGGCCGTGCCCAGCCAGGCCGCGATCAGTTTGTAGCCAGCCGAATAGTCGCCCAGTTGCAGCGCGCGCTTGTCCTTCTTCGCCGCAGCCACCAGGTCGGCCATGGTCTTGTGGGGTGACTCGGCCCGCACCACGAAAGCCACCGGGCTGATCGCCAGGCCATACAGCGGCCGCAGGTCCTTGAACGGGTCGTAGGGCAGGTTCTTCATCATGATGGCATTGACCACCGCGGGCGAGTTGCTGCCCATCAGGATGGTGTGGCCGTCGGCCGGTGCCTGGCGCGTCGCCTGCACCGCGATCAGCCCGCTGCCGCCTGGGCGGTTCTCGACTAGCACCTGCTGGTTGAACAGCCGCCCGAGCTGTTCGCCGTAAAAGCGCGACGATGAATCGGCGCCGCTGCCAGCGTTGAAAGGCACCAGCACCTTGATCTGGCGGCTGGGGAACGCAGCAGCCTGCGCGCTGGTCGCAGCGTTCTGCGCGGATGCCGGCACCACCACCAACAGCGAGGCGGCCAGCAGCAGGTGTTTGAGCAGATTCATGGCTTGGTTTCCTACGGGGATGGAGGGGTGCGCCGGAGGCTTCACGGCAGCATTCGCCCTCAGGCCAGCGGCAGCGCCGGCATGCGCGCGCCATTTCGCTCAACCAGCAGCGGGCGCACCAAGCGGGCGAAGCGCTCGGCCTCTTCGTCGTGCAGATAGCCCGACAAGCAGAACGAATGGCAGCCCAGGTCGATGTACTGCTGCAGCGTGTCAGCGCACTGCTGCGGGTTGCCCACCACCGCGATGCCCGCGCCCGGACGCGCCTTCGTGATGCCGGTCCACAGATGCGGCGCGATCAGTTCGCCGTGGGTCAGCGCCAGTTCCTGGACTCGCCGGTTCGCCGCCGAACTGCCGTAATGCTGTCGGATAAAAGTGGTCTGCGAGTCAGTCACACCGGCCACCAGCGCATGGGCCGCCGCCCAGGCTTCATCCTCGGTCTCGCGGCAGACGATCTGCAAGCGCATGCCGAAGCCGATGTCGTGCTCGCGGCCGTGGCGCGCCGCACGCTCGCGGATGTCGCGCATATTGGCGGCGATCGTCTCGGTCGTGTCGCCCCAGAACAGGTGCACATCGGCGTGACGGGCCGACAGCTCCCAGGCTTCAGGCGAGCCACCGCCGAGGTAGAAGCGTGGGTGCGGCCGCTGCAGCGGCTTGGGCGAGATCCGCGCGCCGTTGACCTGGTGGTGGCGACCCTCGAAGGTGACCGCCCCGCGCTCGGTCCACAGCGCCTTGAGGATGCTGACCTCTTCGTCCATCAGCGCGTAACGCTCTTCCTTGGGCAGCGCGATGCCGTCCTGGACCGCCTCGGCGTCGCTCTGCCCGGCGATCAGGTTGACCGCGACCCGACCGTCAGACAACTGGTCCATCGCCGCGATCATCCGGGCCAGCAGCACCGGGTTCATGTAGCCAGGGCGCGCTGCGACCAGCATGCGGATCGTCCGCGAGCGCGCCAACACCATCGCCGAGCAGATGTAGGCATCCCAGCAAGTCCAGGACACGGGCACCAGCAGGTACTCGAAACCGGCTTTTTCAGCGGCAGCGACCACCCGGTCGAACATCGCCATCGAAGGCGGCACCGTCGCGTCGCGATCGGCGTAGGCCGTGGTGTCTCCGGAAGTGGGCAGGAACCAGCCAAACTCGAGTTGTCGCATATGTCATCCCCGCGGCCGCAGCCGGTATCGCTCTGGCGCTCGCAACGACCCAGACGGGCCGCCGACGCAAACCTTGATTTTGACGCATCCCGCCAGGCGCAGCGGTCGGGCACCATCATGCACCCTCTGCCCGACGCCAAGCCG
>RGQD01000008.1 GCA_010030205.1 Betaproteobacteria bacterium | reverse complement strand
TGCTGTCGCTGGCGCTGATGGGCCATATCTGGATGATCGCCGGTCGCGCCGGCATCGCGGTTGCACCGCGGCCCAACATGGCCGCGGTCGGCCGCGCCTTCGCAGGCGCTGTCATCCCGCTGGGCATGCCCGCGATCATCTTCGGCGGCATTCTCGGCGGCATTACCACGCCGACTGAAGCGTCGGTGATCGCCGTGCTCTACGCCGCGATCGTCGGGCTGTTCGTCTACCGCGAAATCGCCTGGCGCGAGCTGCCGGAGATCCTGATCCAGGCCTGCGCGATCAGCGGCTCGGTTGGCCTGTTGTTGGCCACCGCAGGCGTGATCTCCTGGTTTCTCACGGTTCAGCAGTTGCCGGCCTTGCTGGTCGGGTGGATGACCTTGGTGCCGGGCAGTGCGCTGGTGTTCCTGGTTGCCACGGCATTGGTGTTCATCGTCTTCGGTGCGGTGGTCGAAGGCCTGCCGGCAGTGGTGATCCTGCTGCCGACGCTGTTGCCGGTGGCGATCCAACTCGGCATCGACCCGATCCACTACGCCATCGTGATCGTCGCGGCCGTGGGCATCGGTCTGTTCTTACCGCCGATCGGTGTCGGGCTGTTCATCGCCTGTGGGATTGCGGAGGTGTCGATCGACCGCGTCACGCGCGTCATCCTGCCTTTTATCGCGGTGCTGTGCCTCGGGCTGGCGGTGATCATCGCCGTGCCCTGGTTCACGCTGGTGGTGCCGCGCTTTTTCAAGCTGCTGTAGTTAAGCCACTGTAGTTAAGCCGCTGTAGCGTCGAGCCGGTAGACCTGGCTCGCCGTGCCGCTGAACAGCGCCGTCTTGTCGTCTGCCGAGCAGCCGGCGCTCAGGCGCTTGAAGGCATTCCACAGCGTCGTGTAGCTGCAACTGCCTTTGTCGACCGGGAAATTGCTCTCGAACATGGCGCGCTTCGCGCCGAAGCATTCGATCGCGGTCTCGACGTAGGGCTTCCAGGCTTGCGCCAGTTCTTCTGAGCTTGGCGGCAGGTCGCGGGTGTGGAAATCCAAGCCCATGGTGTGCATGCCCAGTCCGCCGATCTTCACGCAGACATTGGCGCAGCTTGCCAACTGGCGTATCGACTGGCGCCAGACGGTGAACACTTCGTCGCGCTTGCCCGCGTAAGGGCCGATGCCCAAGGGACCACCGACATGGTCCAACACGATGGTGGTGTCTGGAAAGGCGCGTGCCAAGTCGATGATTTCGTCGATCTGGGTGTGCACCAGCCAGGCGTCGAATGACAAGCCCAACCGCGCCAGCAGCGCAAAGCCGAGGCGGAAGTCCGGCTGCATCAGCAGCCCTGGTGGCGGATTGGCGCTGGTGACCTTCAGGCCGGCCGGGTGCCAGGCCGAGCCGCGACGGATGCCGCGAAAGCGCCCGCCGGCGGCGCTGATGTGGGCTTGCAGCGGAATTTCGGCGCGAGCGCCCAGGCGCAGGTCGACATTGCCGACGATGCCCGCGCCAATACGCGTCGGACCATAGGCGCCGGAGGCGCTCATCGCGGCAATGCCGTTGACAAACTCGGTCTCACCCAGCGATTTCAGCTCTTCCGGGCCGTCCACCCGGTACATCGCGCGGCACTCGACGAACACCGTGCTCAGCACCTTGTGCCCGCCGCCGGTGTCGAGCAGCAGTTCGGGCATCAGGTAGCGGTCGCCGTCGTGGTCCCACAGGTGGTGATGCGGGTCGACGATCGGCTGATCCGGCGCCAGCACCGCTTCGGTCCGCAGCGCCAGCCACTGCGGATTCAAGGCGATGAAATCGTTCGATTCGCGGCTTGCAGGGCTGTTGTTTGTGGTCATGTGGGTCGGCTGGGTTGGAGGGGCGGGTTCGGTGCGGCGATGGGTCAGCGGATTAGACGAGCGGCAGCCCGACGTAGTTCTCGGCCATCGAGGTCATCGCTGCGGCTGAACTGAACAGGTAGTCGAGCTCGGCCCGCTGCATCTTCTGGCCGAAGCTGCCGCTGTCTGGAAAGTTGTGCATCAGCGACGTCATCCACCAGGAGAATCGCTCGGCTTTCCAGATCCGCGCCAGTGCCCGGCCCGAGTAGTGGTCGATCTCGGTGCTGCTGCCGGCGTAATGGCTGCGCAAGCCTTGCCACAGGTAGGCCACGTCGCTGGCGGCGAGGTTCAGGCCCTTGGCACCGGTCGGCGGCACGATGTGGCCAGCATCGCCGACCAGAAACAAGCTGCCAAAGCGCAGCGGCTCGGCGACAAAGCTGCGCAGCGGGGCGATGCTCTTCTCGATCGAGGGTCCGGTGACCAGTTGTGCCGCAGTCTGCGCCGGCAGTCTGCGCTTCAACTCGGCCCAGAAAGCGTCATCCGACCATTGTTCGGCCTGGTCGTCTAGCGAGCACTGGACGTAGTAGCGGCTGCGCACCTTGCTGCGCTGGCTGCACAGTGCGAAACCGCGCTCGTGGTGGGCATAGATCAGTTCGTGCGAGACCGGCGGCACGTCAGCCAGCACGCCCAGCCAGCCGAAGGGGTAAACCTTTTCATGCAGCGTGATCGCGGCGGCCGGCACTGTCGCGCGGCAGACGCCATGGAAGCCGTCGCAGCCGGCGATGAAATCGGCCTCAACCCGGTGGCGAACACCGTCTTTCAGGTAGCTCACGCTGGGCTGCTGGCTGTCGAAACCCTCGACCGTCACCTCGTCGGCGTCGTAGACGATGGGCTCGCCGGACTCACTGCGGGCGTCCATCAGGTCGCGCGTGACCTCGGTCTGGCCATAGACCATCACCCGCTTGCCGGTCAGCCCCAGCAGGTCGATGCGGTGGCGCTGGCCGCCGAAACACAGCTCGACGCCGTCGTGCGGCAGTCCCTCTTGCTGCATCCGGCCCGCCACGCCGGCTTGCTGCAACAAGTCGACCGTGGTCTGCTCGAGCACGCCGGCGCGAATCCGCCCCAGCACATAGTCGGCGCTGCGCTGCTCGATCACGATGTTGGCAATGCCGCTGCGGCTGAGCAACTGGCCGAGCAGCAGGCCTGAAGGGCCGGCGCCGATGATGGCGACCTGGGTTTTCATAGGCTCCAGTCTAGCTTGACAGGAGCCAAATCGTAGCGGTCGCTGGCGCTCGGCTCAATGGACGGATGTCGCAAGTAATTGCACCATTCGAACATGCGCGACGCCGTCTCCGTCAAGCTTGAACCCGGTCCGGCGCCGTACGGTCGGAGCGCGGCGTCGGCCAGCCTGCCCAGCTATGCACGCTGGTGCCCGCGTTGGTGCCCGCGTTGGTGCCGCATGGTTTCGTTTTCGCGCCCGACATCGAAGGCACGGTGATCACGCTGCTTGAGCAGCACCTGCTGCGACTGCTGCAGCGTGCGCCGGCCTTGGCCGATCGGCTGGTGCAAACACGATGGCTGGCCTGGCCTGCGGCCGACCCGCAAGGTCAGGCCCTGCATGATGCGGTGGCGCGTCTGCGCGAAGCATTCGCCCAAGCCGCACCCTGGCGCGACTTGGCGCTCGACGCCGCGCTGCTGCACCTGGCGGTGATGCTCGGTCGCCTGTTGCCCGACCCTGCGATGACCGGTGATCCGGCACCGGCGGGCAACTCGCGCGCGCTGGCCCATGTGAGGCGCTTGCGCGAGCTGGTCGAGTCCGGGTTCCGCCAGCAACCCTCGCTGGCCACCATGGCAAGGACGATGGGTATCACGCCGACCCAGCTCAACCGGGTCTGCCACCAAGTGCTGGGCCATTCGGCGCTGGGCGTGTTGCACGGCCGATTGGTGCTCGAGGCCCAGCGTGACCTGGCATACACCACACAGAGCATCAAGCAGATCGGTCTTGGGCTGGGTTTTGCCGATGCCGGCTACTTCACCCGGTTCTTTCAACGTCTGACGGGGCACACGCCGACAGCCTGGCGTGCTTTGGTGCTGCGCTAGCGGCTGTGCACAATCGAGGCGTTGCAACCCGGGCGCGCAGCGCAGATGATCTACAAGTTCAAATCCAAGGCTGGCGGTGACATCCTGATGCTCGGCCCCAACGGCGATGCGCTGCTGCGCGCGATCGGTCGCGACCCGGCAGCCAAAGGCATCATCGAGCCGCCCGCGATGGCCGCCGCGATCGCTGCGATCGAACAAGCTGTTGCGGTCGACGAGGCGGCACGCCGCGAGGCCGAGTCCGAAGCCGCAGCGCAGGGCCGAACCCTGCGGCCCCGAGATGGGGTGAGCATGCGCCAGCGGATGTGGCCGATGGTCGATCTGCTCAAGCGTGCTGCTGCCCAAGAGGTGCCGGTGGTCTGGGGTGTCTGAGCACGCCTACCGTCCGGTCCGGGCTCAGCCCGACATGTGTGCAGGAGAAATCGAATGAAGTTATGGAGCGATGGCTGGGCCAACGGTGAGGCGATCCCCGAGCGCTATGCTGCCGGCAGGCTGACCGAGGCCGGTGTCGATTTCGCCGACAACCTCAGTCCACCGCTGGCCTGGAGCGAGTTGCCCGTTGGTACCCGCTCGCTGGTGCTGCTGTGCCAGGATTTCGACGTGCCGGGCGTCGCGGACGATGTCAACCAAACCGATCGCGAGGTGTCGGTCGACGCGCCCAGGGTCGATTTTTTCCACTGGGTGATGGTCGACCTGGCACCGAGCTGCAGTGGTTTCGCAGCGGGTCAGTGGAGCGACGGCTTCACCCCGCGAGGCAAGCCCGGTCCGCAGGCAGATGGCGCGCGCCAGGGTTTGAACGACTATACCGGCTGGTTTGACGGCGACGCCGACAAGCGCGGGCAGTACTTTGGCTACGACGGCCCGTTTCCGCCTTTCAACGATGCGCTGGTGCACCACTATGTGTTCACGCTCTACGCGCTGGACATCGCTAGGCTGCCGGTCGAGGGCAGCTTCACCGGCCCTCAGGTGCGCGACGCGCTGATCGACTATGTGCTGGACGCGGCCACGCTGTCGGGCACTTACACGCTGAACCGACGACTGCGTGTTTGAAGCCACCCGCATCGTCGCGATTCGTCACGGCCAGACGGCCTGGAATGCCGAGTTCAGGTTGCAAGGTCAGATCGACATCCCGCTCGATCGGGTCGGCCAGCGCCAGGCTGCCAGCTTGGCAGATGCACTGCGCGACGAAGGCCTGAGCGCGGTGATCGCCAGCGACCTGGGCCGCGCGTGGCAGACCGCGCAGGCGCTGGCCGCGCCGCTGGGTCTGCCGCTGAGCGCAGACCCTGGCCTGCGCGAGCGCTGTTTCGGCGTGCTCGAAGGCCAGACCCGGCAGCAGATCGACCAGCAATCGCCCGAGCTCGCGCGGCGTTGGCACAGCCGTGATCCAGATTTCGCGCCAGAGGGTGCCGAGAGCCTGCGTGTGTTCTACGCTCGAACGATCGCCGCGGTCGAAGGTCTCGTCGCGGCTCACACCGGTCGAACGATCGCGCTGGTCAGCCACGGTGGGGTGCTCGACTGCCTGTACCGCGCAGCGACCCGCACCGCGCTGGATGCCCCGCGCAGCTGGACCCTGGGCAACGCGGCGATCAACCGACTGCTGCACACGCCGCAGGGTTTCACGCTGGTGGGCTGGCATGATGCAGGGCACTTGGAGGCCTTGGAGCATTAGCGTCGAATTTCGCGCCAAGCGCTTTTGGCCGGGGTGATGGTCTGGCCCAGCGGCAGGCGCTGCTGGAACACGCCGTTGTCGGATCGGTGGGTCACGCCGACGATCTTGCCGTCGATCACACGCAGCGTGATCACCCTCGACGACGAGGCGTTGGCTGCGATCAGCCAAGACGCGGTGGTCTCGCCTGAGGTCAGACTGCCTGAGCCGACGTCGATCAGGTAGAGGTAGGACGACTGGCTGCAGTCGGTCGCGCCGTTGATGTTGCTGACGAAAGCCACCGCGCCGTAGGTGACGATCGGGTCGGTGTTGGCTTGTTCACCGGCAGGCAGGTCGATATACCAGCCCCGGTCGCTCACCCAGTTCACCGTATTCCGTGTCAGCGTGCCGGCGCCATTGCTGCCGCGACTGTAGACCTGGCGCACCAGGCTAGCGCGCGCATTGTTCAGCGTCGGGCCATCGGCGATGGCGTAGAACGATTGGGTGCGGCTGTTGCCAAAATCGCTGATGTCGAGCAGCCTGCCGGTGCCTAGCAGGATGATGCGTTTGCCGTTCAGGCTGATCATCTCGGGTGCTGAGGTGACGGGTTGGGTGTTGCCCGACGCGTCAAGCAGCACCGCGACGAGGTCGGCGTCGAGTTCCCCCACGCCGGTCTTTTCCAGGTCGAATCGCCAGACATTGCCCAGCAAGTCACCGCCGAAGGCATAGCGCACGCTGCCGTCGGTCTCCTTGAAGGCCGAGACGTGGGACAAACCAGCTTCGGCTGCCGTGCTGCCGGCGGCAGTCTTGAAGGCCTTGATCACTGCGCCGGTGCTGGCATTGATCACCCACAAGCGACCCTTGCCGTCGCCCACGGCTTGGGCGTTGTCAACGCCTGAACTCAGCAGCACGACATCGCCGTCGCCAGTCCTGGTGATCACCGGCTTGCCGATGGTGTAACCCATCTTGGCGCGGTTGGCTGCGTCGGCGCTGGCTGGGAAAATCCAGCGGAACTGTGCCACGGCGGCAGCCGTGTTCAGATTCTTGGGATTGCTGACGTCGAGCGCGTAATAGCTTCGCCCAGCCGCGCCAAGTCCGCCGACGAGCAACTTCTTGCCCGACGACAGCCGCCCATAGGCTGGCGTCGCATCGAGCAGGGTCTGGTAGACCCAGCCACGCTGCACCGATTGGCCCAGGTTGGCCAAGGTGTCGGGCGGCGCATAGGCCCATTCCTCTTTGCCGCTGAGGGTGTCGAGCGCATGCAGCATGCCGTCGCCTGATGCCAGGTAGACCGCCCGTTCGTCGCGCGCGAGCACCGGCTCGGCGTTGACCACCGCGCCGATCAGGCTGGTTCGCGCTCTGAACATGCTGCCTTCGCCGCTGCGGTTGCCGCGCAGGTAGTCCACCACCTGCTGGTTGGTGAAGCTGGCCGCGTTGGGGTTGATTGCAGCCCCGACATTGGCAGCGTTGAAGTCCAGGCCGCTGCTACCAACCGAGCTGAACATCAGCCTGGACGTCCAGTCGCGAGTCGCCAGCAGGCTCGCGGCCGACCAGTTCTCGGTCGTTGACAGCGCGGCGGTGCCGGGGTCGATCGGGTTGGCCGACAGGTCGCCCGACCAGCCGGCCGGGTTGTAGGAGCCGAGGTAGGCCTGCGAGTCGCCGCGGTCGAGGTTGACCGAGCTGACGGCCACGCTGGCTTGTGAGCCCTCTTGGTTGAGGATGTCGTTGAATGCCGATTGGATCGCTGCCTTCAGTGACTCGACGTCACCGGCCAGGTACATCTGGCCGCGGCCGTTGACCGTCGCGTGCCAGAGGTCGTCGATCATCGATGGGTCATCCGCTACCGGGGTCGGCCAGGTCGGTGGCGTGGCGAAAACGTCGGTCGCGAAAGGGTTGCTGACGTCTGGAAACAGCTTGCCGCGCGCGCCGAGCGTGATGCCGTAGGTGGTGATGTGCAGATCGGTGTTGAGATCGGGGTTGCGGCGTGTGGGGTCTCCCGAGGGCAGGCGGCCTGCGCTCAGCGCATTGGCGCCGCTGGCGCGCAACCGGTTGGTGTAGTAGCGCAGTCCCAGGTCGGCCAGCGAGCCGTTGGCGCTGGTCTGGTAGGGCGCGCCGGCGCCCCAGGTGCTGGCCGACTTGCCCGAGTCCCAGGACGGCGGCGTGATCGCCGTCGTGTTGGAGAAGCCGTCGGTGACGACGAACAGGTTGTTGCGTTGGCAGGCGTACTGGACGATGTTGGTGTTGGTGTTGAACTGGTCGGCGATGTACTTCATCGTGTTGTGGGTTGGCGTGCCTTGCGAGCTCAGGGCGTTGAGGTAGAAAGTGCCTGCGGCGGCGCGCCGGTTGCTGGCGTTGTTGCTGCTGTCGGCGTCGAACATCGTTGGCACCGCGCAGGCGTCGCTGCTGCTGCCGTCGCAAAACGGCACCACGCCCAGCCGCACGCCGGTCAGTGGCTCTAGCGCGCGGCCCATCGCGCCAGCGAGCATCAGCTTGCGCTTGCGGTAGTAAGTGAACCAGTTGGCGAAGTTTTGCAACTCGGCTGCAAAGCTGCGGCCCGACGGGAAGCTAATCCCTGATTTGATCTCGTAGCGGCGCAATTTGCCCAGGCCGTCGGGCGCGCTGACACAGTCGGCGTCCGGGTTCGTCACCGGGCTACTGGCGACACAGTCGGGCGCCGCGGTGCAGCCGGCGTCGCCAGCCGGGCAGACCGTGCGCTGCCAGAAGGTGGCCGGGTAATAGGGCAGCGAGGCTTGGCAGCGACTGCCCGAACCGACCACGGTCGCCGCGCTGAGCGTTTGCAGCGTGCTGCCGCTGCACAGCCCCGAGCTCGAACTGCTCGCCTTGATCTTGGTGCCGATCGGCAACACCATGCCCGGCATCACGCTGAACTGGTAGTCGCTGTTGCTGAAGTTGGTGTTGGTCGAGCTCCACTGCGTGCCGACGTTGAGCGTGACTGGTGTGGGCGACAGCGGCCCGGGGTGCGATGGCGCGGCCGTTGTTGGCGCATCGGCATAGTTGCGCAGCGCGGCGCTGACATAGGCCGGCGACCAAGCCGGGTAGCTGGTCTTGGTGTTGTAGTACAGCGGGTTGAAGGCGCTGGACCGCAGCCACCCGAGTTGCGCGATCGGTGGTGCGATCCGCCCGTTGTCGGAGCCGATCGCGTAGATTTGGCCGCCGGTGGCGGTTCCCATCGGGAACAGATGCGTCAAGCGATTACCGCTTGTGGCCGATGTGTAGACCGCTTTGTTGGCGGCGCTGTCCCAGGCCGAGTTGCTGCCGTTCCACCAGGCAATGCCGTCGTCGGTGCTCAGCAACACCTCCCAGTCCATCGATCCGGAGTCATCGCGGCCGAACACCACATTGGGTTTGGCCAGCACCGAGGCCTTGAGCGGCAGCTCGGCCAGGTTGGTGGCTGCTGCGCTCAGGCTGACGAGCAGGCACAACAAGGCTGTGTCGCGGCTCAGGGTTCGAACAAGCGCATGCATGCGGCACCTCGATAGCTTTTGGGGATGGGATACCCAGGGCGCGGCTCAGCCCTTGGTGACGAGGCCTTGAGTCCAGGTCTGGGTGTTTTTGGGCCCGGTCACCCGGACCGTGACCCTGAACTGTCTGGCATTGGGTGGGTCGACCGACTCGCCGCCGGCCTTGCTGCTCTCGGTCTGCGGTATCTGCTTGACCAGGCATTGCAGCAGCGTGTTGGTTACAGGCGCGGTGTTGCACAGCCGGTCGACGACATAGCGCACCCGGTAGTTGCCGACCAGGAGTTCTGGCGCGCTGTCGAAGTTCAGATTTGAGATGTCGTCGCCTTGGGTGGCTTGCATCGTGGACCAATACCAGCCGGTGATGCTCTGGTCCTCGTTGGTGAGATCTCGCACGGCAAGGTAGGCGGTGTTCATGCCCACCGCTGAAGCTTGTATCGAAGCCTCTCGGTAACTCGCGTTGCCAGCGGCCAGGGTGCCGACCTCGGTGAGTCGAGCCAGCGCGAGTGCGCCCATCAGCAACACCGACAGCAGCACCAGCACGACGATCATCGCCATCCCGCTTTGGTCTTGTTTCACGGCGCGAGGCCCCACACAAAGTTGCGCAGTGGCACCACGGTGACCGCGCTGCGGTAGCGGTAACAGGCCCAGTCGCTGAGGTCGGGTTCGACGGTGTTGCCCAACAGCTTGGGCTTGTTCATGCTGGCCTCGCAGTGGCCGGAGGCGGATTCCTTCTCGCGCTGCGCGCTGCGCGTCACCAGCCCGATGCGCAGCGCACGCACGCGAGGCAATGCCGCGCTGGTCAGGGTGGCAAAGTCTGACCCGCTCGCGTTCTGCCAGCTCTCGATCGTGGTGCCGCCGACAGCGGCAACGCCGTACTGCGCCCGCAGACCGATCACGTTGCGTTGCAACACAGCCGAGTCACCCAACAATGGACGCTCAAGCAGCAGGTTTGTGCCGTCCAGCCGATAGCGGCTCCAGATCAGGTCTCCGAGCAGCGCTGCACTGCTCTTGTCCGGGAATGCGGGGTTGTTGCTGAACACCGCTTGGTTGTAGCGACCCGTGCTGGCAAAGCTCAGCTGCTGCTTGCTGTCTGCGGTCGCGACGGCCATGGCGGTGATCGACCGCAGCAGGCAAGGCGAGCCAGGCGTGGCCGGCGCCAGCAGAACGGCCTGCCCGACGCTTGCCGGCAGCAGCGAGCGCAGTTCTGCCGAACTGCCGTCCGATGCCGCGTTGAGCAGCACACTGATGCCGGCGCTGATCTGGCTGGCATAGACGATGTCGATGCGGTCGTTGTTGCCCTGGCTGGTGATCAGTGCGGGCGAGAAGCTGCTGGCGTCGGTGAGCACCGTGTTGTTGACGCTGAGGTTCAGGGTGTTGCAGCGAAATGTCGAGTCGCCGAAAAATCCCAGCCCGGCTGCGGCGACGTCGCGCTTGATCCCGGCCAGCGCACTCGCACCGTTGAGGTTGGCGCTGCCTACCCCGAGGCCCTGGCGTTGCGACGCGGTGAAGACGATCGCGCTGCCGGCAGCGGCCAAGCCGACCAACAGCGCCACCACCATGCCGACCATCAACTCGACGATGGACATGCCGCGCCGCCGGCCGGGCTTCGGCCGGAGATGTCGGCGCTCAGGGGCGGACATCGGTCACCGCCAGCTGTTGGCGCATGATGTCGCTGGCCATCGAGCCGGCATCGCGGTCCTTGGTGGTCCAGGTGATCAGCACTGAGAGTTGCCCGCTTGCAGCATCCAGCGTTGAGCTCGTGCTCACCGGAGGCGGCAGTGCTGCGGCCACGCTGGTGGCCCAGTCTGCGGTGCTGGCCAGGGCGCTGGCGCTGGTGCAGTTGCCGACCTGCGGCAGGGTGTAGCAGCGGGCGTTGGCGACATCGACCAGCACCCTGCTCAGCAGTTCGTCGTTGAACTGGCTTGCCAGCAGGCGCGACTGGGCTTCGGTGCCGCGGGCGATCGTTCGGCTTTGCAGTCCTGTCAGCGCGAGCAGCCCGAAGGACAGTATCGCCAGCGCGATCATTGCGTCGAGCAGGCCGAGGCCGCGCGTCATGGGCAGCCGACCCGGCGGTCGATGCAAAGCCTGGCGGTCCCGCCCGCGTCGACGCGCAGGCCCGGACAGCGCAGCTCGCTTGAGCAAGTCATGCCGGTGATTGACAGGTCGATCGCCCCGACGGTGCCAAACGGCAGCGTACGGCCATCGCTGCCGAAGTCAATGCTGGCGGTTGCGGCGGTCAAGCCGTTTGACAAGCTGTTTTCTCGCACCAGGACTGGCTGGGTCAAGTCGGCCAGGTCTAGCAACTGCACCGTGCTGCTGCTGGCGGACAGGCGGATACGGCTGTTGCGCTTGATGGCCTCGCTCTGGGCGGCCATCGCTTCGGCCAGCAACAGATGACCGCCTTCGCGCAGCCGGACGTTTTGGCTGTAGTCGGCGAAATGCGGCATCGCGGTGATGGCCAGCAGGCCGGCGATGGTCAGCCCGACCATCAGCTCGACCAGTGTCAGACCTAGCCGTAACCCCCATGGGGGGCGGGCGGCTTCGGCCGACCTCGGGGCGCTCTCGAGCAAATGTGGCTTTGCCGCTTTGCTTGACACCCTTCGGGGGCGGCCGGCTCCGGCCGGCCTCGGGGCGATCAGGTATCGCATGTCAGGCCCCGCATGCTCCAGCAATGCACCGCTGGCACACCCTTGGGGTGAGACAGCGTGAGCCGGTTGCTCATCTGGTCGATGCTGTAGCTGTAAGCCGCCATGTTGCCCGATCCGGTGGCGACAGCGCTGAATCCCTGGCCGCTGTTGGTGATGCTGCAACTCAGTGCAAAGTTGGCGGCAGTCGGCAGGGATGCGGCGCAGCTGCCATCGCTGGCATAGCTGCCAGTGTCTTGAAAGCGCTGCTCCATCCGGGTGGCATAGGATGACAGCGCATCCAAGGCCACCGGAACCCGTGACCGCTGCACATAGTCGATGTAGGAGGGCAGGGCCACGCCGGTGAGGATGCCGACGATGGACAGAGCCACCAGCAATTCGATGAATGTGAAGCCGAGTCTTGTGCAGCGCACCATGGTGTCGTTTGTTGAGGCTCACAGGCGACTTGCCGCCTGCGGATGGGGGCCATCAGCAGGCTGTGCTCGTATATCGACAGCCACAAGAGCCGCTTGAGGGCTTGCTTTGTGTCCGATTGCGGCGCCAGAACAAGCGCAGCGCCTGCGGTGAGCCTGCTGCGACTAAAATCAAGGGTTGGTGATAGGTATTGCTAAAGCACACACAGGCGTTGGCATCGGCGCCACTTCTAATCCCAACCGGCAGCGTCGGCATGAGCCCCAGCGACATCATTCTTGAAACCCGTGAGCTGACCAAGGAATTCAAGGGTTTCGTCGCCGTCGCCAAGGTCAACCTGAAGGTTCAGCGCGGTAGCATCCACGCGCTGATCGGGCCCAACGGTGCTGGCAAGACCACTTGCTTCAACCTGCTGACCAAGTTCCTGACGCCCACCGCAGGCCAGATCCTTTTCGAGGGCCAGGACATCACCGCAGAGGCGCCGGCCCACATCGCCCGCCGCGGCGTGATCCGGTCGTTCCAGATATCGGCCGTCTTTCCCCACCTCACGGTGCTGGAGAACGTGCGGGTGGCGCTGCAGCGCAAGCTCGGCAGCAGTTTTCAGTTCTGGCGTTCCGACCGATCGCTTGATGCGCTCAACGACCGTGCTTTGCAGTTGCTGGGTCAGGTGGATCTGGAAAAGTACGCCCAGCTCACCGCGGTAGAGCTGAGCTACGGCCGCAAGCGCGCGCTAGAGATCGCCACCACGCTGGCGATGGAACCCAAGCTGATGCTGCTCGACGAGCCGACCCAGGGCATGGGGCTGGAAGATGTCGACCGCATTCGCCAGTTGATCAAGAAAGTGGCCGCCGACCGCACGGTGCTGATGGTCGAGCACAACATGAGCGTGGTGGCCAGCATCGCCGACACCATCACCGTGCTGCAGCGAGGCGCGACGCTGGCCGAGGGTCCTTACGAGCAGGTGTCGAAAGACCCGGCGGTGATCGAGGCCTATATGGGCACTGCGCAGACCGAACTGGTGGGAGCGCATTAGATGACCTCCCCCCCGGAGCGCCTTCGACGCCTCCCCCCCAAGGGGCAACGCCAGCGGCCCGGCGAAGCCGGTTCCGCGGCGTCCGCTCGGTTCAGTCCGATTCATTCGCCGACCGTGGCGGCAGCCACCAGGGAAATCTGAGATGGCCAACCGATTTCTCGAGATCAAGAACCTGCACGGTTGGTACGGCGAGTCGCATGTGCTGCATGGCGTGAACCTCCATGTCGATGAGGGCGAGGTCGTCACGCTGCTAGGCCGCAACGGCGCCGGTCGCACCAGCACGTTGCGCGCGATCATGGGCTTGATCGGGCGCCGCACGGGCTCGATCCAGATCCGTGGCGCCGAGACCGTCGCGATGGCCACGCACCGCATCGCGCGGCTGGGCTTGGGCTATTGCCCCGAAGAGCGCGGCATCTTCTCCAGCCTGTCGGCCGAGGAGAACCTGATGCTGCCACCCGAACTGGCCAAAGGCGGCATGAGTGTCGAGCAGATTTACGAGATGTTCCCGAACCTGCGCGAACGCGCTGGCAGCCAGGGCACAAGGCTGTCGGGCGGCGAGCAGCAGATGCTGGCGGTGGCGCGCATCCTGCGCACCGGCGCGAGGTTGCTGCTGCTCGACGAGATCTCCGAAGGTCTGGCGCCGGTGATCGTTCAAAAGCTCGCCGAGATGGTCACGACGCTGCGTCGCCAGGGCTACACCATCGTGATGGTGGAACAGAACTTCCGTTTCGCTGCGCCGCTGGCCGACCGCTTTTTGGTGATGGAGCATGGCGAGGTGATTCAGGAGTTCACCCAGGCCGAACTGCCTTCGCGACTGGAGCGCTTGCACGAATACCTTGGCGTCTGAGCGACGCTGTTGTCCCCGTTTCCCACAGGAGTCCCGTATGTTCAAACTCAAGCAAATCGCAGCGTCTTGCATCGTGGCCGTCGCCACGATGCTGGCCGCATCGGCCCAGGCCCAGATCTCGGGTGACACGATCAAGATCGGCCTGATCACCGACATGTCGGGCCTGTATGCCGACATCGACGGACCTGCAGGCGTCGAGGCCATCAAGATGGCGGTGGCCGAATTCGGCGGTGCGATCAACGGCAAGAAGATCGAAGTGCTGTCGGCTGACCACCTGAACAAGGCCGACGTGGCCGCCGGCAAGGCCCGCGAATGGTTCGACACCCAGGGTGTCGACATGCTGATCGGCGGCAGCAACTCTGGTGCCAACCTGGCAATGGCCAAGGTCGCGCTGGAGAAGAAGAAGCTGTTCATCTCGGTCGGCGGTGCCACCTCGGCCTTGACCAACGAGCAGTGCAGCCCCTACACCGTGCACTGGGCCTACGACACCGTGGCGCTGGCCAAGGGCACTGGCAACGCGGTCGTCAAGAGCGGCGGCAAGAGCTGGTACTTTCTGACGGCCGACTACGCATTTGGCGCGGCGCTGCAGAGCGACACCAGCACGGTCGTCAAGGCCGCAGGCGGCACGGTCGTCGGTGCTGTCAAGCACCCGTTGTCGGCCAGCGATTTTTCGTCTTTCCTGCTGCAGGCGCAGGCCAGCAAGGCGCAGATCCTGGGTCTGGCCAACGCTGGTGGCGACACCATCAATGCGATCAAGGCGGCCAATGAGTTCGGCATCACCAAGACGATGAAGCTCGCGGGACTGCTGGTGTTCATCACCGACATCCATTCGCTGGGCCTGAAGACCACGCAAGGTATGTACCTGACCGACAGCTGGTACTGGAACAAGGATGCCGAAGCCCGGGCCTGGGGCCGCAAGTTCTTCGAGAAGATCAAGCGCATGCCGACCTCGATCCAGGCCGCCGACTACTCGGCCACGCTGCAATACCTCAACGCGGTCAAGGCCATCGGCAGCGATGACTCCGACAAGGTGCTGGCGCATATGAAGAAGACCAAGGTCAACGACATGTTCGCCAAGGGCGGCTACATCCGCGATGACGGCACCATGGTCCACGACATGTACCTGATGCAGGTGAAATCGCCCGACAAGTCGGTCGAGCCCTGGGACTACTACAACGTGGCGGAGGTCATCAAGGGCGAAGCCGCCTGGACCACCAAGGCCGAGAGCAAGTGCGCGCTCTGGAAATAATGGCTTGACCCACCCCCGTAGCGGCTTCGCCGCTCCCCCTCAAGGGGGCGGACGCCAGCGGCCCGGCCAAGCCGGATCCGCGGCGTCTGATGGGTGGCAGAAACGCGACGCGATAGGTTAATAGCGCATGGAAATTTTCGGTATCCCGTTGCAGGCCTTCTTGGGCCAGCTGATGCTGGGCCTGGTCAACGGCTCGTTCTATGCCATGCTCAGCCTCGGTCTGGCGGTGATCTTCGGCCTGCTGGGCATCGTCAACTTCGCCCACGGCGCGCTCTACATGATGGGCGCTTATGCGGCCTGGTTTTGTCTGGAGGTGTTCGGGCTGAACTTCTGGGTCGCGCTGGTGATTGCGCCGCTGGTCGTCGGCGCGCTCGGGGTGGCGGTCGAACGCAGCATGCTCAAGCGGCTCTACGACATCGATCCGATCTACGGCCTGTTGCTGACCTTCGGCCTGGCGCTGATCGCTGAGGGCATCTTCCGCGACCAGTTCGGCGTCTCGGGCCAGCAGTACCCGGTGCCTGATTTGCTGCAAGGCGCGACCAACCTGGGTTTCATGGTGCTGCCCAACTACCGCGGGTTCGTGATCGGCGCCTCGCTGCTGGTCTGCCTGTCAACCTGGTACCTCATCGAGCGCACGCGCCTGGGTGCCTACCTGCGTGCCGGCACCGAGAACCCCAAGCTGGTGCAGGCTTTCGGCATCAATGTGCCGGTGATGGTGATGCTGACCTACGGCGCCGGCGCTGGCCTCGCCGCATTGGCCGGCGTGCTGGCCGCGCCGGTGATACAGATCACGCCGCTGATGGGTAGCAACCTGATCATCGTCGTCTTCGCGGTGGTCGTGATCGGTGGCATGGGCTCGATCCTGGGCTCGATCCTGACCGGCTTGGCACTGGGTCTGATCGAGGGTTTGACCAAAGTGTTCTACCCCGAGGCCTCGAGCATCGTGGTGTTCGTGATCATGGCCATCGTGCTGATGATCCGACCCGCCGGCTTGTTCGGCAAGGAGATGTGATGGGCGGCGACCTGAGCCACAAGATGACGGCCCGCGGCCGCTGGGCCTGGGGCGCCGCGCTGGCGCTGCTGCTGGCTGCGCCTTTCATAGGCCTGTACCCGGTCTTCATGATGAAGGCCATGTGCTATGCGATCTTCGCCTGCGCGTTCAACCTGCTGCTGGGCTACACCGGTCTGCTGTCTTTCGGCCATGCGGCTTACCTGGGCGCGGCCGCTTACGGCACGGGTTGGCTGATACGCTCGGCTGGTTGGTCGACCGAAATGGGCGTGCTCGCGGGCATGGGCATCGGGGCGGTGCTGGGCTTGGTGGTGGGCATGATCGCGATCAGGCGTCAGGGCATCTACTTCGCGATGATCACGCTGGCGATGGCGCAGATGATCTACTTTGTCTGCCTGCAGGCGCCGTTCACCGGTGGCGAGGACGGTTTGCAGGGTGTGCCGCGCGGTGCGCTGTTCGGTGGGCTGATCCCGCTCAAGAGTGACGTGGCGCTGTACTACGTGGTGCTGGCGGTGTTCGTTGCGGTGTTCTTGGCCATCATCCGCATCGTGCATTCGCCCTACGGACAGGTGCTCAAGGCGATCCGCGAGAACGAGCCGCGCGCGATCTCGCTGGGCTACGACGTCGACAAGTACAAGCTGCTGGCTTTCGTGCTGTCGACCGCGATCGCAGGCTTGGCCGGCTCGCTGAAGACCCTGGTACTGGGATTCGCGACACTGAGCGACGCACATTGGTCGCTCTCGGGCGAGGTGGTGTTGATGACGCTGCTCGGTGGCATGGGCACCTTCGCTGGCCCAGTGATCGGCGCGTTCACGATCATCGGCCTGCAGGACTATCTGGCCGACCGGGTAGGGTCTTGGGTCACGGTGATCATCGGCGCGATTTTCGTGGTCTGCGTGCTGGCTTTCCGCAAGGGATTCGTCGGCGAGTTGATTGCCTGGCAGCAGCGGCGGGGCAAGCCGGCGGAGTGATTGATTCGCAGCAACAGGCCTGCATCGCCGGTTGTTGCCCGCCGCAGTTCAATCGCCGAACAAGCCGCCCGCTGCCTGTGGCGGTGCCACGCCCAGGTGGCGATACGCTGCAAGCGTCGCGATGCGGCCGCGCGGTGTACGCTGCAGGAAGCCTTGCATGATCAGAAATGGTTCGATCACGTCCTCGATCGTGCCCGGCTCCTCGCCGATGGCCGCAGCGACGTTGTCCAGCCCGACCGGGCCGCCGTCGAAACGGTGGATCACCGCTTCGAGCAGCTTGCGGTCCATCAGGTCGAAGCCTTCGGGGTCGACATCGAGCATCACCAGCGCCTTGTCGGCGATCTGGCGCGTGATCGTGCCGTCGCTCTTGACTTCGGCGTAGTCGCGCACGCGGCGCAGCAATCGGTTGGCGATGCGCGGCGTGCCGCGCGAGCGGCGTGCGATCTCGAAGGCGCCTTCGGCCTGTATCGGCACCTTGAGCAGGCCGGCTGAGCGGTGAACGATGGTACCGAGTTCGGCAGCACTGTAGAACTCGAGCCGGGTGACGATGCCAAAGCGGTCGCGCAGCGGGTTGGTCAGCATGCCGGCACGGGTGGTGGCGCCGACCAAGGTGAAGGGCTGCAGGTCGAGCTTGATCGATCGCGCCGAAGGGCCTTCGCCGATCATGATGTCGATCTGGTAGTCCTCCAGTGCGGGATAGAGGATTTCCTCGACCACCGGGCTGAGGCGGTGGATCTCGTCGATGAACAGCACATCGTTTTTCTCGAGATTGGTCAGTATCGCCGCCAGGTCTTTTGGCTTCTCAAGCACAGGCCCGCTGGTCTGGCGCAGGTTCACACCGAGTTCCGCAGCGATGATGTGGCTCAGCGTGGTCTTGCCCAAGCCGGGTGGGCCGAACAGCAGCACATGGTCCAGGGCCTCGTCGCGCTTCCTGGCCGCGCCGATGAAGATCTCCAGTTGCTCACGGGCCTTGGCCTGGCCGATGTAGTCGGCCAGCAGCTTGGGCCTAAGCGCGCGCTCGATCGCCTCTTCCTGTGGCGAAGCTCTTGCTGCACTCACCACGCGCGGCGCTGTGTTGGCGGCTGCAAAGTCGTCGGTCTGTATACCCATACAGTCTATTGTCCACCTGTGGGCGCACGATGGCCGCGCACTGTTCTATCGAGACAAGGATTTGAGCGCCAGCTTGATGCCGTCACTGACGCCCACATCGGCCGGCAAGGTCTTCAAGACTGCAGCAGCTTCGCGCTCGCTGTAGCCCAGTGCGACCAGCGCTTGGACGATGTCGGTCTGGGCTTCACTCGCCACTGCCGCGCCGGGCAAGCCGAGGTCGGGCCCGAGCTTGCCCTTGAGTTCTAGCAGCAAGCGCTCGGCGGTCTTCTTGCCGATGCCGGCAGGTTGAAGTAGCTGCTCATCGGCACGTCGACTTCGTAGCCGACCCCATTGACGTCGATGAGCACTTGAGGGGGCGATTTTTCCGCCAGGATGCCTGTTAGTCGTCCGATCATGGTTGGCGATTATCGCGGCAGGCGCCGCGTCTCAAACGCCTCGCGCTGCTTCAGCGTCTGAACAAACCCAGCCGCTGCGCTTCGAGCGCGGCCTCAGCGCGCGAGCTGACATTGAGCTTGCGGTAAATCTGCTTGACATAGTCGGCAATGGTGTGCCGGGACAAGCCGAGCTGGACCCCAATCTCGGGCAAGGTGTAACCCTTCGCGACCCGCAGCAGCACCTCGCTCTCGCGCTCGGTGAGCGAGACCTCGGGCAGGTTGTCTGTCACTGGTTTGGGCATGCTGGCGAAGTACTTGATCACCTTGCGTGCGATCGACGGTGACAGCGGCGGCTCGCCCTGTGCGATGCGTTGCAACTGCTCGATGATCAGCTCGCGCGGCTGCTCTTTGAGGATGTAGCCATATGCGCCGGCTTGCAGCGCCGGGAACAAATGCTCGTCATCGTCGTGGATCGTGACCACCACCGACAGCACTTCGGGCTGCAACTCATGCAGCCTGGCCACCACATCAGTGCCGTTGCCGTCGGGCAGACCCAAGTCGCACAGTGCGAGGTCGAAGCACTGGGCTTGCACTTGGTGCAGCGCGTCGTGAATCCTCGAGCATTCGGTGATCGTCGCCTTGGGGAATACCTGCAACACCAAGCTCTTGAGCCAAATTCGAATCTCTGGCAGATCTTCAAGCAGCAGGATGTTTTTCATCTAGTAAGGCCGTTCATTGCCGCGCCGAAGTGGCGCTTTTTCATGCTAGCAGCGGTTCCTCACGCTGAGGTGTGGGCTTGCAGCGGCAACCTCGGCACGCCAGTCTCCCATTGCGTCGACCAGCTTGACCGGTTTGCCGGTGATGCCGCGCACAGACAGCCTCATCTCCTCCAAGGCCTCGCGCGCCAGCGTGCTGATGCGCTCGTTGTCACTGGTGTGGACGATGGTCAGCAGCTTGGCACCCAGATCGTCGTGCAGGTCAGCCGCGATGCGCTTGCGCTCGCGGTCGGTGACCTGTTCGACCTTGAGTTCGGACAGCTGGATGAAGTTGAGTTCGATCTGCGCGGTGGCTTCGCGAACCCGCAGCGCGAGTTCGGCGCGGTTTTGCTCGACGCTCTGGAAAGCTCGCCCATATTGCTGCACCAGTCTCAAGCCCAAGGCCAGAAAGCCAAGCGCAGGCACCAGTTCGGCGACATAGCCGATGCGCGCATCGAGCGAGAAGGCCTGCGCCCCATAGCCCAGCCCCAGCGACAGCCCCAACAAGCACAACAAGCCGGCCATCGGCCAGAACTGGCGGCTTCGCTGGCGCCAGGCCTGGACCAGGTAATACCCGGCGGCGATGGCGAGCTCGGCGCCCAGCAGCGCCGACCACAGCTCGGTCATCGCATACAGCCGGGCGGTCCCGGCTGCCAGCAGCGACAAGGGCATCAGCAGGCATTGGGCGGGTAGCGCGAGGTTGAGCCAGTGCAGCCGGCGGTCGGCATAGCGCATCAGGAATTGCACCGCCGCCAGTGTGAGCAAGCCTGTCAATGAAGCCAGTGCGAGTTCGATGTCGCGGTCGTCGAACGGCAGGTCCGTGGCCCACAGCCGTGCCAGCTGCAATGACCAGCCCATCATCAGCGCCCCGAAATAGGCCAGATAGCTTTGTGCCCGGTTGAACCAGCCCATCACGAACATGAAGCTGCCCATCAGCACCAGGGCGCCGCTCATCACTTCCGGCATGCGGATCGCAAACAGCAAGTGGCGTGCGTGGTGGGCTGCCATCAGCTCGTAAGGGCCGAACTCCACCGCCGACAGGCCGCCCGTGCGCTGGCGCGAGCTCAGCTCTTCAAGCGCATAACCTCTGACCCGCAGATCCATGGTGTTGCTGCCGGCGCGCAGCAGCGCAGCGGGCACAGGCACCAGCTGTGGCCGGTGGCAGTGGTGCGATCCTGGCTCCTCGAAGCTGCCGCTATCGTGGATCAGTTGCCCGTTCAAGCGCAGTTGAAGGGCGCTGCAGGCGCGCTCCACGTACAAGCCGTAGAGCCTGTCGGCCGACGGGCTGAGCTTAGGCGGTCTCAGCGCTATCCTGTACCACAGCACGCCGCTCTGGCCGGGATGGTTGACGGCCCAGTCGTCTGGCAGTGTGACCGGTCTGGCGTCCCGCCAAACCGGTGATGCGCCCCTGGCCTCGGTGACGACGAGCGCATCGGTCAGCCACTGCACCTGTGCCTGTGCCGGCAGTGCCAGCAGACCCCAACAAGCCCAGCAACAAGCCCAGCGCCACCAGTGAGTCGACCGCGGTGTTCTGGACTTCAGGTCATGCCGTGGCTGAGCGGCACCGCTGAGCGGACGGGGTTTGGGCATCACTGCGAATTGTCAGATGTGCATGCCGCTGGCGTTCGTCGCAAAATCCACAGCTTGTGCCATCTTGTTGCGCGCCTTGGCGCTGCCCTTTTGTGATCCTTCGCCACGTCTTCGAGCCTACCGACAACACCCGTCTTGCCCATCTGAGTGGCGCATTTGATGAACACCTGAGAGCCATCGAGGCGGCGCTGTCAGTGCGCATCAGCCGCCGCGGCGGTGCTTTTGGGGTCGAAGGCGCCCGCTTCGATGCGGCGCGTGCGCTGGCGCTGCTGCAGTCCTTGTACGAGCGCGCAGCCCGGCCGATCCCGGGCGACGCCTTGCAACTCGCTTTGGTGGAAGCGCGCGCTGCGCCCGACGGCGCCAGACCGGCCTTGCCGCCTGGCGCCGAGGCCATCAGCCTGCACACCCGGCGCAGTGACTTGCGCGGCCGCACGCCCAGCCAGGTGCAGTACCTGCACAACATTCTCAGTCATGACATCACGCTGGGCATAGGGCCCGCGGGCACCGGCAAGACCTTTCTGGCGGTGGCCTGCGCGGTCGATGCGCTCGAGCGCGGTAGCGTGCAACGCATCGTGTTGACCCGACCAGCGGTCGAGGCTGGCGAGCGTCTGGGCTTTCTGCCGGGCGACCTGACGCAGAAGGTTGACCCCTATTTGCGTCCGCTCTACGACGCGCTCTACGACCTGATGGGTTTCGAGCGTGTCACGGTGGCGTTCGAGAAAGGCTTGCTCGAGGTCGCGCCGCTGGCCTTCATGCGCGGACGAACGCTCAACCATTCGTTCGTGATCCTGGATGAAGCGCAAAACACAACGCCCGAGCAGATGAAGATGTTCCTGACGCGCATCGGCTTCGGCTCGCGCGCGGTGGTCACCGGTGACGTCAGCCAGGTCGACTTGCCACGTGGCGCGGCCAGTGGCCTGGTCGATGCCGCAAGCGTGCTCGCCGGCGTTGCCGGCATCGCTTTCACGCGTTTCAGCTCGGCCGATGTGGTTCGGCACCCGCTGGTCGCGCGAATCGTCGACGCCTATGACGCAGCCAAGCGTGCCGCGGATCCGACACCGTGAGCCGCATCGCCAAGCCCGAGTTGACGCTGTCGCTGCAGTTCGCCGACGCGCGCCACCGGGCGCTGCTGAAGCGTCACAAGGTGGCGCGCTGGCTGCGCGCCGCGCTCGAGTGTCCCGCCGAGATCACCGTTCGCATCGTCGGTGATGACGAGGGACAGGCACTGAACCGTGATTTCCGTGGCAAGGACTACGCCACCAACGTGCTGACTTTCGATTACGAGCATGAGCCGGTCGTGCAGGCCGATCTGGTGCTCGCAGCCGGTGTGCTTGAGCGCGAAGCGATCGATCTTGGAATCGCTGTCGTCGACCACTACGCTCACTTGCTGGTGCACGGCGCACTGCACGCCCAGGGCTATGACCACGAGGTCGATGAGGAGGCTGCGGCGATGGAGTCGCGGGAGACCGCGATCTTGCTCAGCCTGGGCATTGCCGACCCGTATCGGCGCTGAAAATTCCAGTGATCGGCGTCAACCCTGGCGCAGCTTGCGTGCCGCGTCGAGCGCGAAGTAGGTCAGCACACCGTCGGCGCCAGCCCGCTTGAAAGCCAGCAGCGACTCCATCATCACCGCGTCATGGTCGAGCCAGCCATTGGCGGCGGCGGCCTTGAGCATCGCATATTCGCCGCTGACCTGGTAGGCGAAGGTGGGCACGCGGAATTCGTCCTTGACCCGCCGCACGATGTCGAGGTAAGGCATGCCGGGCTTGACCATCACCATGTCGGCGCCTTCGGCGATGTCTAGCCCGACTTCGCGCAAGGCCTCGTCGCTGTTGCCCGGGTCCATCTGGTAGGCCTTCTTGTCGCTCTTGCCCAGGTTGGTGGCCGACCCCACCGCGTCGCGGAACGGACCATAGAAGGCGCTGGCGTACTTGGCGCTGTAAGCCATGATCCGGGTGTGGATCAAGCCCTTGGCTTCGAGCGCCTGGCGGATCGCGCCGATGCGGCCATCCATCATGTCGCTGGGCGCGACGATGTCGACGCCGGCCTCGGCCTGCACCAAGGCCTGAGCGCGCAGCACGGCCACCGTCTCGTCGTTGAGGATGTAGCCGGTGTCGTCCAGCAGTCCGTCCTGACCGTGCGAGGTGAAGGGGTCGAGCGCGACGTCGGTGAGCAACCCGAGTTGCGGAAAACGGTCTTTGATCGCGCGCGCGACGCGCGGCACCAGGCCGTCGGGGTTGGTCGCCTCGCGGCCGTCGGGAGTCTTGAGTGCGGGGTCTATCACCGGGAACAAGGCCATCACCGGCACGCCCAGGTTCACGCAGGCCTCTGCCAGCGGCAGCAAGCGGTCGATCGACAGGCGTTGCACGCCGGGCATGCTCGCCACATCTTGCGAATGCCCCTGGCCGTCGAGCACGAAGACCGGAAAAATCAGATCGCTGGCGTGCAGCCGATGCTCGCGCACCATGTCGCGGGTGAACGCGTCGCGGCGCAATCTGCGCGGGCGGCTGGCGGGATAAGCGGGCAAGGGGGGCATGGCCATGGTGTGTAATTTCCTCGTCGACAGTTATCCGATTTTGCACGGTCGTGGCATGCCGGACTTTGCGCCAAGAAAATCTGTCGCCGCTTCGCTCGGTACTCGGCGTGTCAATCTGCTAATATTGAAATTGGACAGCTGCTGTGAGGTGGTTGTCCCCTGCTTTTCCTCCCTGAGCAGGTGCTTTGGGGTTTCAACAACGTCAAAGCTTGCTGCCCCAGTCCCTGTGACTGGGGTTCTTTTTTAGGCAGCTCGATCGCGCACGCTTGCCGTCTCGCCGCGATAATTCGGCCGATGAACTATCTCTGGATCAAGGCCTTCCACATCGTCTTTATCGCGAGTTGGTTCGCTGGCCTGTTCTACCTGCCGCGCCTGCTGGTGAATCTGGCGATGGTGCCCGACGACAGCCACGCCGAGCGCGAACGCTTGCTGTTGATGTCGCGCAAGCTCTACCGATTTACCAACTTGCTGATGGTCGTCGCACTGGCGCTGGGTTTCTGGCTGTGGCTGGGCTTTGGCGCGGCACGTTTTGCCGGCAGCTATTGGCTGCATGCCAAGTTGCTGGGGGTGGTTGCGGTGATCGGCTACCTACACATGTGCCGTGGCCACCTGCGCCGGTTTGAGCAGCACGCGAACCGTCGCAGCCACCGCTGGTTTCGCGTCTTCAACGAGGTCTCGGTGCTGCTGTTTGCCGCCATCGTGGTGCTGACAGTGGTCAAGCCCTTCTGAGCCCGTCGCGGCGAGCTCAAGGCAGCCAGGATGCGGGGCAACGAAGTCGTCGATCGCAGCTCGGCCGTGCCACTGGCCCTGGCTTGGTCGGCCTTGATCCTCTATGCCAGCTTGTTTCCATTTGGCAACTGGCGCTGGCCACCTGGGCAGACGGTGTGGGCATTGCTGCACCTGCCTTGGCCACGCTATTTCATCTGGTTCGACATCAGCAGCAACCTGTTGGGCTACGCGCCTTTGGGTTTGCTGGTCGGTGTGGCACGATTGCGCCACGGTGCGCCGATGTCACAGGCCTTGCTCGGCGCGATCGCCACAGGTGCGGGGCTTTCTTATGCAATGGAGATGATCCAGCATCTGTTGCCGCAGCGCGTTCCTTCTGGGCTCGATTGGGTGCTCAACACCGCCGGCGCCGGTCTGGGCGCCCTGCTGGCGTTGTCACTGCATTGGCTGGGGCTGCTCAGCCGCTGGCAAGTTTGGCGCGAACGCTGGCTTGAGCGGGGTCATGGCGGTGCGCTGGCCTTGCTGGTGCTGTGGCCGGTGGCGCTGTTGTTTCCAACGCCGGTGCCGCTGGGGCTTGGTCAGGTTGGGGAAGTCTTGCGCTCCACGCTGGCGCAAGAGTTGGCTGGTGTGCCTTGGGTCGAGCCGATGTCGGCCTGGCTGGATGCCCGCGCTGTGTCGCCGCATGTCATGTCGCCCTTGGCCGAGGCATTGGCGGTAGGCTTCGGCCTGTTGTCACCATGCTATTTGGCCTATGCCGCATCGCCGCCGGGTGGCCGGCGGATAGCGCTGGCGCTGGGCCTGGGCGGGGCTGCCGTGGCGGCGTCCACGCTGTCGACGCTGCTCAATTTTGGCCCCGACCATGCGCTGGCCTGGTGCACCCGCAGCACTGCCACCGCGATGGCGCTGGCGTTGGCGCTGGCGCTGGCCAGTCTGTGGCTCAAACCGCGCCTGGCCGGCGCGTTGGCACTGGTGTCGCTGACCGGCCTGGTGATGCTGGTGCACCAGGCGCCGACCGATCCGTACTTCGCGCAAAGCCTGCTCGGCTGGGAGCAGGGGCGTTTTGTGCGTTTCCACGGCCTGGCCCAGTGGGTGGGTTGGCTGTGGCCCTACGCTGCGCTGGCCTGGCTGTTGGGTCGGATGGGCTCGCGCTGAACCCGGCCATCGCGCGGGTCGGGCTCTCTACAATCCTCGGGCTATGAGCTATTACCGTCACCACATCTTTTTCTGCCTCAATCAGCGCAACAACGGGGAATCCTGTTGCGCAGGCCAGGGTGCCCAGGCAGCCTTCGATCACTGCAAGCAGCAGGTCAAGGCCCAGGGGCTTTCGGGTCCTGGCGGTGTGCGGGTGAACAAGGCGGGTTGCCTGGATCGCTGCGCGGGCGGGCCGGTGGCGGTGGTCTATCCGCAAGCCGTGTGGTACACCTTTGTCGACAATGCCGATGTCGATGAAATCGTCGAATCGCACCTCAAGAACGGCCGCGTCGTCGAGCGCCTTCTTGTGGCGCCGGAACTGGGCCGCTGATGCAACTCGCATCGAATTGCGCATCGCGGCGATGAAGTCAGACACCCGCTTGACGACTGTCGCCGGGCCGGCAGGACCGATCGATTGCGCGGTCGATGAACCCAAAACGGCGCCGCGCGGCTTGGCCGTGCTGTGCCATCCTCACCCGCAGCACGGCGGGACGATGGACAACAAGGTGGTGCAAACTTTGGCGCGGGCTTTCGTGGAGTTGGGTTACCGCGCGGTGAGGTTCAACTTCCGCGGCGTCGGTGGCTCGGCCGGCGTCTGGGATGATGGCCGAGGCGAGATTGACGACGCGCTGGCCGTGATCGCTTGGCAACGCGCCGCGGCGCCAGATCTGCCGCTGGCTTTGGCCGGGTTTTCTTTCGGAGGCTACATTGCGGCGATGGCTGCCTCGCGTCTGGCAGCACTGGCGCCGGTCGAACGCTTGGTGCTGGTCGGCCCAGCGATCAGCCGATTCGAGATGCCTGCCGCCGTGGCACCTGACACGCTGGTGATCCACGGTGAGGTCGACGAGGTGGTGCCACTTGCGGCCACCTTGGACTGGGCTCGACCGCAGACGCTGCCGGTGATCGTGCTACCGGGCGTTGGTCATTTCTTTCACGGCCAGCTCACGCTGCTCAAGCAGCAGTTGGTCCAGGCTTGGCATGTCTGAACCTCAGCCGACCGTTGCTGCCATGCCCTGCTGGGTTGTTCCGATGTTCAAGCTGATCCGGATGAGACAACTGATGGCTGTGCTGCTGGCTTGTGTCAGCATGAGCGTGTTGGCGCAAGCCCCTCAGCCGCCTGAGATGGCGGTCAAGAGCTATCTGCTGCTCGATGTGAGCAGCGACCAAGTCTTGGCCGAGCGGGGCGCCGACCTGCAGACCGATCCGGCCTCACTGACCAAATTGATGACGGCGTGGCTGGTGTTTGATGCGATCAAGGCCAAAAAGCTCACATTCGAGCAGAAGCTGCCGGTATCGCTGCGCGCCTGGAGTGAGCGAAAGGGCGGCGGGTCGCTGATGTTCATCGACCCCAAGATGGCGCCCAAGGTCGACGATTTGTTGCGCGGCATGATCGCGGTCTCGGGCAACGACGCAGCGGTGGCTTTGGCCGAGGGCGTGGCGGGCTCGCTCGACGGGTTTGTGGCGACGATGAACCGGCAGGCGCAGGCCTGGGGCTTGAAGAACACCCAGTTCAAGAATGTCACAGGCTTGACCGCCCCGGGCCACTACAGCAGCGCCCGCGACCTGGGCGTCATTGCCGCCCATCTGGTGCGGGACTTTCCAGAGTACTACGCGGCCTATTACGCGCTTCGCAGCTACAGCTTCAACAACATCCGTCAGGACAACCGCAACATGTTGCTGGGGCGAGACCCGGCCATCGACGGCATGAAGACTGGTTATACCGATGCCGCTGGCTACTGTTTGGTCGCCAGCGCCCAGCGTGAACTGCCCAACGGCAAGCGCCGCCTGCTCAGCGTCGTGATGGGCGCTGCCTCGCGTGAAGCCCGAGCCAGCGAAAGCCAGAAGATCTTGAACTGGGGCTACACCGCGTGGGACGCCGTGCGCTTGTTCGAGGCAGGCAAGCCCGCTGCGCAGGTGCCTGTTTGGAAGGGTCAGCAGGCGACCGCCGCACTGGGCTCCGTGCAGGCCGTGGTCGTTTCGGTGCCCAAGGGCGAAGGCGACAAGCTCAAGACCGTGATCTCGCGCAGCGATCCATTGGTCGCGCCGCTGGCCGAGGGCCAGCGCATCGGTACCTTGGAGGTCAGCACGTTGGCTGGCGTCAAGATTGCTAGCCTGCCGCTGGTGGTGCTCAAGGCGGTGCCGCAGGCCGGTCTGCTCGGCCGGGCCTGGGATTCGATCCGGCTTTGGATCAAGTGAGCTTGTCGCGCCCACTTGATGCTGGATCAAGCCGGGTGGTCTGCTATCGGCTAAGCTGCGCTGGTTTCTACTGAGGTCTGACATGCTGACGCTTCCTGACACCCTCTGCCATTTGAACGGCCAGACCTTGCCGCTTTGCGACGCGAAGGTGTCGGTGCTCGATCGAGGATTCATCTTCGGCGATGGTGTGTACGAAGTGATCCCGGTTTATGGTCGCCGTTTGTTTCGCTTCGATGAGCACATGGCACGCCTGCAGCGCAGCCTGACCAAGCTGCGCATCGCCAATCCGCACACCCGCGAGGGCTGGCTGGCGCTGGTGCGCGAACTCGTGGGCGCGCAGCCCGCGCACGATCAACTGGTCTACATCGAGGTCACGCGCGGCGTGGCACTGCGCGACCATGTGATGCCCGAAGGCATCTCGCCCACCGTGTTCGCGATGACGAGCGAGTTGAAGCCGCCGTCAGCCGAGATGAGGCACCAAGGCGTGGCCTGCGTCACGGCGCGCGACTTTCGCTGGGAGCGCGGTGATATCAAGAGCATTTCCCTGCTGGGCAATGTGCTGGCCCGGCAAATCTCGGCCGACCACGGTGCGGCTGAGACGGTGATGTTCCGCGACGGCTGGCTGACCGAAGGTTCAGGCTGCAACGTCTGGGTGGTGCACGAGGGCGCGCTGCTGGGTCCGCCCAAGGGCGACCATGTGCTCGAAGGCATACGTTACGAGCTGTTTGCGGAGTTGTGCGAGGACGTGGGCATTGCCTACAACTTGCGGCCTATCGCCGAGGCCGATGTCTTCGCTGCCGACGAGTTGATGCTCAGCTCAGCGACCAAGGAAATCCTGCCCATCACTCGGCTCGACGGCCAATCGGTGGGTCATGGTGCTTTGCGTGGCAAGCCCGGACCGGTCTATGGCCGTATCTACGAAGCCTATCAGCGGGCCAAGGCCGAGCAATCGATCTGACCATGCCGGCCGACCCAAGCCTTGCGGCCACGACTGAACCCTCGTTGATCGAATATCCCTGCGCGTTTCCGATCAAGGTGATGGGCGCGCAGGTCGAAGGCTTCGTCGAGGCGGTGCTGGCTGTGGCGCGGCAGTTTGACCCCGGTTTTGATGATCAAAGTTTGGTGCGCCGGTCCAGCAGTGGTGGCCGCTACCTGGGTCTGACGCTGACCGTCACAGCGACCAGTCGCGCGCAACTCGACGATTTGTACCGCGCGCTGTCCGGGCACCCGATGGTCAAGGTGGTGCTGTAGTTGACCGCGTGATCGGCTTCGGCATGAAGAGTCTCTCGACATGAAGATCGTCAACCTGGGTCGCCGGCCCTGTGCCCAGACGGCCGAGGCCATGCGCATTTTCACCGAAGGCCGTGTTGCAGACACGCCTGACGAGATCTGGCTGGTCGAGCATGATCCGGTTTATACCCAGGGGCTGGCCGGTCGGGCCGAGCACTTGTTGGACGCTGGCGGTGTCCCGGTGCTGGCCAGCAATCGCGGCGGCCAGATCACTTACCACGGTCCTGGGCAAGTGGTGGCCTACCCGTTGATCGACCTCAGGCGCCTGGGAATCTACGTCAAGGAATATGTCTATCGCCTTGAGCACGCTGTGCTCAAGGTTTTGGAGACTCAACAGATCACCGGTCACCGTGTGGCTGGCGCGCCGGGAATTTTCGTCCGCTTGGCCGACCCACACAGCCATGCGGCGCTGACGGGTCCTGCGCCGGGTGTGGACAGGTTCCGAGGGCTGGGCAAGATCGCCGCGCTGGGCATCAAGGTCAGCCGGCACTGCAGCTACCACGGCGTTGCGCTCAATGTGGCGATGGACCTGGGTCCGTTTGCCGGCATCAACCCCTGTGGTTATGCCGGCCTGCGTACAGTTGACCTCGCTACACTGGGGGTTTACACCGATTGGTGCACCGTGGCGCATCAACTCGGTGATCGCTTGGCGTCCCAGTTCACGCCCTGAGCCGCATCGACGCTCGTGCGGTGGTCTCGCTTGTCCACACCTCTTCGACGAATAGCCGGCAAATACCCCTTATGGCCACCGAAAATGTCGTCCATCAATCGCAGCCCAGCGACAGCTACGATGCCAGCGCCAAGCAAAAAGCGCAGGCCAAGACAGCCCGAATCCCGATCAAGGTGGTGCCGGCCGAGGTTTTGAAAAAGCCTGACTGGATTCGCGTCAGAGCTGGCTCGCCGACCACCCGTTTCTACGAGATCAAGCAGATCCTGCGCGAGCACAAGCTACACACGGTCTGTGAAGAGGCATCCTGCCCCAACATCGGCGAATGCTTTGGCCGTGGAACTGCTACCTTCATGATCATGGGCGACAAATGCACCCGGCGCTGCCCGTTCTGCGACGTCGGCCATGGACGTCCCGACCCGCTCGATGTCAGCGAGCCCGTCAATCTGGCGCGCACCATCGCTGCGCTCAAGCTGAAATATGTCGTGATCACCAGTGTCGATCGCGATGATCTGCGGGATGGCGGTGCCGGCCATTTCGTCGACTGCATCCGCCAAGTTCGCGAGCAGTCGCCAGCGACTCGGATCGAGATCCTGGTGCCCGACTTTCGGGGTCGCGACGACCGCGCGCTTGAGATTCTGAAAGCCGCGCCGCCCGATGTGATGAACCACAACCTCGAGACCGCGCCGCGCCTCTACAAGGAGGCGCGCCCGGGCAGCGACTACGCTTTCAGCCTGAATCTGCTGAAGAAGTTCAAGGCCTTGCACCCGGATGTGCCGACCAAGAGCGGGCTGATGGTCGGCCTGGGCGAGACCGATGAAGAGATCTTGGCGGTGATGCGCGACATGCGCTTGCACGACATCGATATGCTGACCATCGGCCAGTACTTGGCGCCCTCAGGCCATCACCTGCCGGTGCGGCGCTATGTCCACCCTGATACTTTCAAGATGTTCGAGGCTGAGGCCATCGGGATGGGCTTTGCCCAAGCGACCGTGGGGGCGATGGTGCGAAGCAGTTACCACGCCGACCGGCAGGCTGCAGGCGCAGGTGTGAGCCACACCGTCTGATTCTGGCCGCGGCAGGCTCGCTTCAGGCCTCCGTCAGCAGTTGCTCGATCTCCCGGTGCAGTGCGGCGAAGTCCGGTGCACCGATCCAACGCTTGGCGATGGCGCCATGTTTGTCGATCAGGAACGAGGTCGGCGTGAGTTCCACCTGGCCGAAGCTGCGGGCGATCTCTCCGGTATTGTCGATCGCGACCTTGAACCCGAGCTTGCGGCTTTCGGCGAAGTCGGCCACAAGTGCTGGCGGGTCGTAGCGCATCGCGACGGCCAGCGTCTGGTAAGCCCGGCCCTGGAACTTGTCGTTCATCGCGGTGATGTCAGGCATCTCTGCGACGCAACTGCTGCAACTGGTGGCCCAGAAATTGACCAGCACCACCTGCCCCATGAGTTGGCGGGTCGTCAGCGTGCTGCCGTCTAGCAAGCTGAAGCTTACCTGCGGTGCGGGCGTTCGGCGTTCGCCGAGCAGCCACCAAGCGCCAGCAGCAAAGGCGGTCAGTGCGGCGGTGGCAAGATGGCGTCGGGACAGGTTCATCATGGAGATTTCAATGCGCAGAAGACAGTTTACGGCCGGCTTGCTGGTCGCCTCAGGCTTGGCTTGCTCGGCGGTACGTGCCGCCGAGCTTGGTGAGGCCGAGGCTGGATCGGGCGTGCGCGGCATGCTCGAGCGTGCCGCGGTCGCAGCGGTCGAGGGGCTGGGCCATAGCGATGGCTTCCTCGGCAACCCCAAGGTGCGAATTCCTTTGCCGCCTTTGCTCGAAGACGCGGCGAAGCTGCTCAAAGCCACGGGTCAACAAAAACGTGTCGACGAGTTGGTGACGGCGATGAACCGTGCTGCCGAGGCGGCGATGCCGCTGGCACGTGCAATGTTGGTGAACACGGTCAAATCGATCTCGATCAGCGACGCGATTCAAATCGTTCGCGGCGGCGACCGCGCCGCCACCGACTTCTTTGTCCGCAAGACGCGGGCGCCGTTGACCGAGCAGTTCCTGCCGATCGTCACCGAGACCACCGAGAAGGTGGCGTTGGCGGCGAAGTTCAACGCGGTGGCGGGCCAGGCGGTCAAGCTGGGCGTGCTCAAAGGTGACGATGCCAAGGTCGAGCGCTATGTCACAACCAAGGCCTTGGATGGGCTGTACCTGATGATCGCCGAGGAGGAACGCAAGATCCGTCGCGATCCACTGGCCACAGGCAGCGCAATCCTGCGCAAAGTGTTTGGCGGTTGACCTGCCGTGGCACCGGCCGAGATGCCGCCCGATGCGCCGGGATAATAAGGTCCGATGATCCAAGCTAGCGAAACCAGTGCCAGAGGACGATTCTCGACTCGCCACTGGCTGTCGGGGATCGCCTGCGGCTTCTTGCTCTGTGCTTGTTCGCCGACGCTTGATTGGCGCCAGGTTCGGCCGGAAGGCTGGGGGCTTGATCTGGCCATGCCGTGTCGACCGAGCAACCAGGTCCGGCAGGTGCCGCTGGCGGGGTCGGCGGTCGAACTCCATTTGCTGGCCTGCCACGCCGATGCGCATACCTTCGCAGTGGCCTCGGCCGACATGGCCGATCCGGCGCGGGTCGGTCCAGCGCTGCTGGCCTTGGGTGATGCCGCACGTGTCAATGTGCAAGGTGTTGTAGAGGCTGAACGTGCCGCCACTGTCCCCGGCATGACGCCGCAGTCAGCGGCGAGGCAATGGGTTCTCCGAGGCAAGCTGCCCGACGGTACGCAGGTTCGCGAACAAGTGTTGGTGTTCGCCCATGGCCTGCGGGTGTTCCAGGCCAGTCTGGTTGGGCCGGCCGCAGATGAGGCTAGGGCCAAGCCGTTCTTCGATTCGATCGAACTGGCCCGATGAGCGCTGCGCCTGATGCGGTGATCCTCACCCGCCAGCAGGCGGTGTGGGTGTTCCTGGCTTTTGCATTTGCCTATTTCTTCTCGGCCTTGGTGCGCGCGGTGACCGCCACGTTAGCGCCGATCTTCAGCGCCGAACTCGGGCTGGATGCAGGGCAACTGGGTTTGCTGGGCGGTGCTTATTTTCTTGGCTTCGCGTTGATGCAGTTGCCGCTGGGCAGCGCTTTGGACCGTTGGGGCGCCAAGCGTGTGCTCTTGTCTTTTCTGGCGCTGGCGGTCTTGGGCTGTCTGGCGTTTGCGCTGTCGGGGAGCCTGCGGCAGTTGCTGCTGGCGCGGTTCTTGATCGGCGCGGGCGTTTCTGCTTGCCTGATGGCGCCGCTGACCTGTTTCCGGCGCTTGTTCTCCAGTGCCCTGCAACTGCGCGCCAATGCGTGGATGTTGATGAGCGGCTCGGTGGGCATGTTGGCATCCACGTTGCCTGTGCAGTGGCTGCTGCCTGTGCTGGGCTGGCGCGGCTTGTTCATGGCGGTGGCGCTGCTGTTTGCATTGGCCGGCGGCTTGATCGCGTGGCTGGTGCCGCCAGACGCGCGGGTCAGCTCGCAGCCTCAAGCGTCGGTTGGTGGCTACCGCCAGGTGTTTGCGCACCCGGTCTTTGTTCGCATGGCGCCGATGGGGTTTTTTGTTTACGGGGGCATGGTGGCGATGCAGTCGCTGTGGATCGGCCCTTGGCTGACCCAGGTGACGGGCCGCAGCGCAGTCGGTGCGGCGCAAGGCTTGTTTCTGGTCAATCTAGCGATGCTGGTGGCTTTTCTCAGCTGGGGCTTGTTGATGCCTCGACTGATCCGCGCCGGTTGGGCTGGTGAGCGGCTGATCGCGCTGGCTTGGCCGGCCAATGTGTTGTGCTTGGCCGCCATTGTCTGGCAGGGCCCCGAGGCTGGACCCTCGCTCTGGACACTGTGGTGTGTCTGCGCCAGCGTTGTCACGCTCGGCCAGCCGGCGCTGGGTCAGGCCTTTCCGGCGGCCTTGGCGGGGCGGGCTTTGTCGGCGTTCAATCTGCTGATCTTCTCAGGGGTGTTTACGCTGCAGTGGACGATCGGTCTGGGTCTCGATGCCTTGCTCGCCATGGGCTGGCCGGTGGTCCAGGCTTACCGACTCGTGTTCGGGCTCTTCATGGCGGTTTGCACCCTGTCATTCCTGTGGCTCAACGTGGTCGGCTGGCTGCAACGCCGGTTTCCAAGCGAGGCACCGGCGGGCGGATAATCGACGCTGGCTTCCTCAATCGCTCAATGACCGGCCTGCTCATCATTGCCCACGCGCCATTGGCCAGTGCCCTTCGGGCCACGGCAATGCACGCTTTTCCAGACGCTTCGGCTTCCGTTGAGGCCTATGACGTCCCCGCCGGGGCAGACACGCAGGCCTACGAAGCCGAGGCGGCGCAATTGCTGGCCCGGTTAGGCACGGCTGAAACGCTGATCCTGACCGACGTTTTCGGCGCCACGCCTTGCAATATCGCCAGGCGTCTGGCCGATAGCCCTGGCGTTCGGGTGGTGGCGGGTGTGAACGTGCCGATGTTGTGGCGAGCAGTCAACTACCGGAGCAAGTCGCTGGATGACATGGTGGTGCTGGCGCTTGCCGGTGCCAGCCAGGGCGTCATGCAGGTGGCTGTGTCACGTCCTCAGAACCAGGCGATCAAGCCCAGCACCGATGATTCAATCAACCGTCACCATCAGCAATAAGCTCGGTTTGCATGCCCGGGCCTCTGCCAAGCTCACCAAGCTGGCCGGCAGCTTCCAAAGCGAAGTTCACTTGTCGCGCAATGGCCGCCGCATCAACGCCAAGAGCATCATGGGCGTGATGATGCTGGCTGCCGGCTTGGGCAGCGATGTGGTCCTGGAGGCCGACGGTGTCGACGAGCAGGCCGCCACGGTCGCGCTATTGGCGCTGATCAACGACAAGTTTGGCGAGGGTCAGTAGCCGATTCGCCCTGATGCCAGCTGCTGGCGCTGCGGTGTTGGCGCCAACCGCACATACCGGCCATGATTCAGGGTGCAGCAAGGACGGTGGCTCGAAGGCATTCAATCGTGGTCAGCCAACCCCGGCTGCGGGCGAATCCCGCTGTTTGAGCCAGGTTGCCAATGATTCGCGCTGCTACAGTGCAGCATGAGCATCCAGATGTTTGGCCTGCCGGTCTCGGGAGGTGTGGCTATCGGGCGCGCTGTGTTGGTGGCTTCCAGCAGGGTGGACGTCGCGCACTACTTCATTGAGCCCGGCAATGCTGCGGCCGAAGTCACTCGCTTGCGTCACGCGCGCGATACAGTTTCAAGCGAACTCACAACACTCAAGAACGATCTGACCAGCGAGGCGCCTCCCGAACTTGCGGCCTTGCTTGAAGTCCATTTGATGTTGTTGCGTGACCCGATGCTGATCGAGGCCACCAAGCATTGGATCGAGGCGAGGCACTACAACGCCGAGTGGGCTGTGACGGCACAAACTGAAGTTTTGGCGCGGCAGTTCGATGAAATGGAAGACGACTATCTGCGCGAACGCAAGGCTGACATCGAGCAGGTGGCCGAGCGAGTGCTGCGGGTATTGGCCAAGGAAGAGTCTTTGTTGCCGCAAGTGGTTCACGCCAAAGCCTTCGGAGGCAAAGATCAGCTGGTACTCGTGGCCAACGACATCGCGCCAGCAGACATGCTGCAGTTCAAAGGCAGTGTGTTCATCGGCTTCGTCACGGACGTCGGTGGGCGTACTTCGCACACGGCGATTGTTGCCCGAAGCATGGGCATCCCAGCTGTGGTCGGGGCCCGCGAAGCCAGTCGTCTGATCCGCCAGGACGACTGGTTGATCATCGACGGCGACACCGGTGTGGTGGTGGTCAATCCCACGCCGATCGTGTTGGAGGAGTACAGGTTCCGCCAGCGCCAAAGTGAACTGGAGCGTGCCAAGCTGCACCGACTGCGCCACATGCCGTCGGTCACGCTCGATGGCCAAGCGATAGAACTCTTGGCCAACATCGAACTCCCCGCAGATGCCGCCAACGCTTTGGAGGCCGGCGCGGTTGGCGTGGGTCTGTTTCGCAGTGAATTCATGTTTATGAATCGCAATGGCGACCTGCCAGACGAAGACGAGCAGTTCGAAGCCTATCGCGCGGCTGTGCAATCGATGAATGGATTGCCTGTGACCATCCGCACGGTCGACATCGGCGCTGACAAGCCGCTCGATCGGATGGCCTTGCATGAATTGCGCCATGAGCATGCTCTCAACCCGGCTCTTGGATTGCGGGCAATACGCTGGAGTCTGTCGGAGCCCGCGATGTTCCGACAGCAGCTTCGAGCGATTCTGCGCGCCAGCGCGTACGGCAAAGTGCGCGTTCTGATCCCCATGGTCGCGCAGCGCGGCGAGATACTCGCCATCATGGAAGCACTGGCGGGGGCAAGGCAACAGCTAAAGGTCGTCGGACAAGCCTTCAACCACATCGAAGTGGGCGCCATGATCGAGGTGCCCGCCGCAGCAATGACCATGCCCTTGTTGCTGAGGCACTTTGACTTCGTTTCAATCGGCACCAATGACCTGATCCAGTACACCTTGGCGATTGACCGGGCCGATGAGGCCGTAGCCCACCTCTACGACCCGTGGCACCCGGCCGTTCTTGGCCTGATCGCCAATGTGATCGAGGCTGCCAACGCAGCCGGCAAACCGGTCAGCGTTTGCGGCGAGATGGCCGGCGACACAGCGTTCACGCAGTTGCTGCTGGGTTTGGGGCTTAGAAGCTTGTCGATGCACCCGAGTCAGATCTCGGCAGTCAAACAAAGGATCCTGCGCTCAGACAGCGTCAAGCTCGCGAAGTCGGCACGCCGCGCCATTGCTAGTGAAGACCCCGAGCGAGCGTGGCTGAGTGCCAACGACAAAACTGGCACCAGGGCAGCAAGCCGTTGACCCCCCCCCGCCAGGCGTGCTGTGACCGCGAAAGGCAGGCTTCGTCAGCCATCCTGAAGCAGTCGGGGCGGCCTCTACAAGCCAACCCTTCGCAGAAATGGCCAGCCGCCAGAATTTAATGCTATAGTCGTGGGCTTCGCTAGGAGCTTTGGATGCGCAAAGCAGCTTTGGTCCCAAGAGAAGGTCGAGTGGCGAAAAGTGTCGAGCGCGCCGCTCCGACAGCAAGTGATCCTCAGCATAACCAAGGTCTAGGCCACGGGGAGCGCAAGGAAAAACTAGTGCTTGACAGGGTCGGGAAAGCAGGTCAGAATCCCATCTCTTTGCTGCTCACGAGCGGCGGGCGTCGAAAGACCCAGCTCTTTAACAACTAACAGCCGATAAGCGTGGGCGTGAGAAGGCGAGTGCCAGGTGTCGAAAGA
>RGQD01000700.1 GCA_010030205.1 Betaproteobacteria bacterium | reverse complement strand
GGCATCGTCGGCTTCAAGACCCACGCCAAGCTGTTGCTGGTGACCCGTCGCGAGACCAACAAGCGAGGCAAGTTGGTGCTGCGCCGCTATGCCCACCTGTCGACCGGCAACTACAACCCTGGAACCGCGCGCTTGTATTCTGATGTTGGCATGTTGACTGCGGACGAGTTGCTCACGGCCGATGCCGATGCAGTTTTCCATCAACTCGCCAGCCTGACCAAGGTGCGAACGCCGCGGCATCTGCTGACCGCGCCCTTTGCGCTTCACCGAAGGCTGATAGCCCATGTCGGTCAGGTGGCCGAGGCTGCGCGTGCCGGGCTGCCGGCGCGTATCGTCGTCAAGATCAATGGCCTGACCGAACCAGCAATGATCAAGGCCTTGGTGTTGGCGGGTCAGGCCGGTGCCGATATCGACCTGATCGTCCGCGGGGCTTGCATGTTGCCACCGGCCATCGCGGGCCTGACCGACCGCATCCGTGTGCGCTCGGTGGTCGGGCGCTTTTTGGAGCACACCCGGGTCCTGTACTTTCGCTGGGGCGAGGGAGAGGTTGACGAGGCGCTGTACCTGTCGTCGGCAGACTGGATGGGCCGAAACATGTTCCGCCGCATCGAGATCGCGTGGCCGGTGCGCGACCCAGTCTTGCGCCAGCGCGTGATCGACGAATGCTTGGTGCCCTATTTGAATGACCAGGTGGACAGCTGGGTCTTGGCTGCAGACGGTAGCTATCAGCGGCTGGCTGAGACTGGTGCCAGCGCCCAGGGCGCGCTTGCGGCGCGTTACATGGCTGGCGCTTGAGCGCCGATTCCGGGCAGCGCAATTCGATGGACCTGATTCTCTGGCGTCATGCCGACGCCGGTGAAGCTGTCGATGGCGATGGCGTCGATGACCTGCAGCGCCCGCTCAGCCCGCGCGGCCATAAACAGGCCAAGCGGATGGCCGAGTGGCTCAATCGGTTTTTGCCCGACAGCAGCCGCATCCTGGTCAGCCCAGCGTTGCGGGCGCGCCAGACCGCGGAGGCGCTGGGACGCAAGGTTCGCATCGTCGACGCGCTGGTGCCGGGCGCCTCGCACACCCAAGCGCTGTCAGCAGCGCGTTGGCCCGACAGCCGTGAACCCGTGCTGCTGGTCGGTCACCAGCCCATGCTCGGCCAGTTGGCCGCCTACCTGATGGCCGGCCCCACCACGCTGGACTCTCCGCCCTGGTCGGTGCGCAAGGGCGCGGTTTGGTGGCTGCGTCGACGCGACCGCGATGGCGAGGTGGTGTTGGTGTCCGTGCGCACGCCAGACAGGCTCTGAGGCATACCCGCTGACGTGTTTTACGCCGCGATCAGCACCAATCTTGGCGCCTCTTGGCGGGCCCAGATTTCTTCCTCTTCACGCAGC
>RGQD01000699.1 GCA_010030205.1 Betaproteobacteria bacterium | reverse complement strand
GACCTCTACCAGATCCACTGGCCGAACCGCAATGCGCCGGCTTTCGGCGTGGTCTACCTCGACCCCGCCAAGGACCGCGAGTTCACGTCGATCAGAGCCCAACTCGAGGCGCTGTCCACCTTGGTCAAAGCCGGCAAAGTGCGCCACATCGGCCTGTCGAACGAGACGCCTTGGGGTCTGAGCGAGTTCTTGCATCAGGCCGAATTGCATGGTCTGCCGAAGGTGGTGTCGGTGCAAAACCCTTATGCGCTGGTCAACCGAGTGGTCGACAACGGGCTGGACGAGAGCTTGCTGCGCGCGGGGGTCTCGCTGCTGGCCTACAGCCCGCTGGCTTTCGGCGCGCTGACGGGCAAGTACGATGCACCGGGTTTCGATCCGGCGCAGCCTGCTTTGGGCCGGCTTTCTCGCTTTGACAGCATGCGCAAGCAGCGTTGGGGACAGTCGGACACTTTGGTCGCGGCGCGGCGTTACAACGCGTTGGCGCGAGAGCACGGCCTGACGCCTACCCGACTGGCACTGGCCTTTTGCTACACCAGCTGGCGCGTGGCGAGCACCATCATCGGTGTGACCACCCGGGCACAGCTCGATGACGACATCGACGCCTGGGGCACGACGCTCGCACCTGAATTGCTGGCCGCGATCGACCGCATTCGCTGGGAGATCCGCGACCCGGCGCAGTGAGATGGCCAAGAAGGAAAAACACGTCAGTGAAACCCCAGCGACGCAACGCCTGCGCGCTGCGGGGGTTAGCTTCACCGAGCATGTCTACGACTATGTCGAGCATGGCGGCACCGCGGAGTCGGCGCGCGCGCTGGATTGGCCCGAACACGCGGTGATCAAGACCTTGGTGATGCAAAACGAGCGTGCTGAGCCGTTGATTGTGCTGATGCACGGCGACAAACAGGTCAGCACCAAGAATTTGGCCCGCTCGATCGGCGCCAAAAGTGTCGAACCCTGCAAACCCGAGGTGGCGCAACGCCACAGCGGTTACCAGGTCGGCGGGACCTCGCCGTTCGGTGTTCGCAAACCGATGCCGTTGTATGTTGAGGCATCGGTGTTGGCGTTGCCTCAGCTGCTCATCAACGGTGGCCGCCGCGGTTACCTGCTAGGAATTGCGCCGGCGGTACTGCTCGACTTGCTGCAAGCCCAAGCGGTTGATTGCGCAATTTGACCTTGGCCAGCGCCTGCCGCGTTACGGATTAGGCGGCTATCTGCGGACGCTGTTGAAGGCCAGAGATTTCACGCTGTCAGCTTGCTCGGTGTCGGCCTGTGAGGGCCAATTCGCGAGGCGTGCGATGGGCTCGCGCGGTCCTGCGTAGGGCGTAGCCAGCCTGGACGCAGCGGGATCGCTGTTGGGCGGCCGCTGATCGCTGGACCACCAG
>RGQD01000698.1 GCA_010030205.1 Betaproteobacteria bacterium | reverse complement strand
TGGTCAGGCCCAGCGCCGGGGCGACCGGCGTGAACGGATCTTCGGAGAGTGTGCAGTTGCGGGCGCTGCCGCCACCGTGGTCGGTCTGTACGAACCAGTCGAGGTTGCCAGCGCCGGGCGATGAACCGACCGACTTGTCGACCAGCTTCTGGAGCGACAGCGTGCCGTCCGAGCAAGTGGAGTGGTTGTGGAAGTCACCGGTGACATAGGTACCGGCAGCTTTGGTTTTGGCTTTGTCAGCTGCCAGCGCCAATTCAGGCGCAGCGGCGGACAGGAGGGCAGCCAGGCTGGCCACAGCCAGGGCGGTTTGACGCAGTCGCAGAGTGTTGTTCATGACGATTTCCTTGTGTATGCCGATCAGCTGGCGGTGCCGTCGCCGAGCAGACGGAACTTGCCGTCGCTGTACTTCACCCGGGTGGTGAAGGTGATCGCGGTGGTGTTGTCCGCGCTGGTGTCAACGTCGTTGTTGCTCAGCGTGCCGGTGAGCGTGCAGACATTGCTGCTGTCGCAAGCGCTGATGCTGGCGGTCGACAGCGCGGCCATCGGGAATGACGGCAAATCGGGCGACGCCGCCATCGCCATGGCTTCTTGCGCGAAGCTGGCGCCGAGCAGCGGCTTGGTGTTGCCGCCGTCCAGAAAGCTCACATCGAACAGATCGAGGAAGCTGGCGCTGGTCAAGCCGACGTAGGTATTGATGACCATCAGCCCCTTGGTGTAGTCGGCGATGAAGGTGTTTTGCTTGTCGACATTGCTGGCCACATCGGTGGACGGTGGCGCATCGGAGCCGCCGCCACAGGCGCTCAGCAGGGCGGCCAGGCCGCAGGCCGCAACCACGCGGCGGATGGATCGTTCGTTCATTTTTTGAGCCCTCAAGGCAGGATGGATGAAGGCCGTGGCGAACGCCACTTTTGGCCAGATCACAAAGCTATTCTTGTGAACGAGCGAGACGGTATCCATCGCTGATGACAGCCATGTGGCAAAACTGTGACGGCCATCCGCCAGCGCGGCGACGGCGACGACTCAGCGGCAGTTGACGCTGCGCGCGACGGGGGTGCAAGTCCCGGCCATCCCATGGCAGCAATGGTCCGTCAGGTAACCCAACAGCGTGTTCATCTGCCCGATGGCCGGCCGGTAGATCAGGCGACGACCCTCGCGCTCCTGGGTCACCAGGCCCGCGTGCGTCAATTCCTTCAGGTGAAACGACAAGGTCGAGGCCTGAACATCCAAAGTGACCGACAGCGCGCCGGGCGTCATGCCATCCGGACCGGCGCCGACCAGCGCGCGAAAAATGCGCAAGCGCATGCCCTGGGCCAACGCGCCCAGCGCCGCCACCGCGGTCTTCTCGTCCATGCGGTCGTCCATGCGGTCGTCCATGCGGTCGTCC
>RGQD01000697.1 GCA_010030205.1 Betaproteobacteria bacterium | reverse complement strand
TGGCTGGATGCACGGTGTTCAAGCCAATGACTTGACCAGCAGCGCGCCGCTGGTGCGATGGCTGGTCGGGTCGACCACGATCAGCGCGCCGCCGACGCGGTTGCTGAGGTAGGGCTCCAGCGGCAGAGGCTGCTGCAGCTCAATCCAAACCAGACCGATCTCGTTGACGCCGAGTGCCTGGGCATCCACCGTCTGCAGGCTGTGGATGTCGAGCCGGTGATCGATCGCGGCCAGCCGCGCCTGTACCCACCGGTTGCCGTGCCGCAGCCAATATCTGCGGCCGACGCTGGCTGGCTCGGTGTCCAGCCAAGCCAGGGTTGCCGAGAAGCGCTGGGTGGCGGTCAGGCTGCCCGGCGTGGCGATCCAATCGCCGCGCGAGATGTCGAGCTGGCGGTCCAGCACGATCCCGGCTGATTCACCTGCCTGCACCGAGGCCACCGTGACGCCGGCGCGTCGCACCTCGGACACCACGGCAAGTTCACCACTGGGAAAGACCTGTACCGCATCGCCGGGCTTGACGCTGCCATGGGCGATACGTCCCCAGTACACGCGTGCCAGGTGGCCGGCGCCTTCGCCGGTTTCGCCACCATCGCGCGCCACATACTGCACCGGCTGCAGCAGTGCGCCCTCGGTGCGTTCCTGGGTCGTGGGCAGGCTCTCCAACAGTTGCAGCAAGCTGGGGCCGTCGTACCAGTCGGCCACCAGCGGCTGGGTGACGTTGTCGCCTCTCAGCGCGCTCACCGGGATGATGCCGGCCAGCTCGGTGATGCCGGCTTCCTCGGCAAAGGCCAGCAATGCATCCCTCGTGGCTTCGAAAGCGGCTTTCGGCTGGTCCACCGCATCCAGCTTGTTGACCGCGAAAACGATGCTGGGCACACGCAGCAAATGGGCCAGCAATGCGTGGCGGCGGGTCTGCGGCAGCAGCGCAGGCGGTGCGTCTTGCCAGCCCAGCTGGTGGCGAAGTAGCGGAAGGCCACGTCGATCGTGATGCCTTGCTCGCGCTCGGCCTCCAGCCCGTCGGTCAGCAACGACAGGTCAATCGGCTCGCCAGCAGCGCGTTTTTGCAAGGTATCGAGTTGGTCAGCCAGGATGGCCTGGCTGTCGAACAGCAGGCGGCCAATCAAGGTGCTCTTGCCATCGTCAACGCTGCCGGCGGTCAGGAAGCGCAGTGCGCGGTGGTCCGCGGCTGGCGCGGTGGTTTTCAGGACGGCATTCATTTCAAATCTCCAGGGCGCCCGGGCGGCATCATCGGGGCAGGTGTCAACACCCTCAAGCGACCGCCGCCGCTCCGGGGGGTGGTTCAAAAATACCCTTCCTTTTTGCGGCGTTCCATCGAGGCCTCTGAGGTTCGATCGTCCATCCGGGTGGCGCCGCGCTCGCTGAC
>RGQD01000696.1 GCA_010030205.1 Betaproteobacteria bacterium | reverse complement strand
ACCACCACCACCGCCTACGCGCTACGGCACTCAACGATCACCGACCTGATCGCTGTGCACCAACTCGACACAATGACCGTGGCCCAACGGTCAGGTACCAGCCTGTTGATGATCGAGAAACACTAAGGGCACCTGCTGCGCGAGCACGCGGCAAGAGCGCTGGCATCGCTCAGGCTCTAGTCGGCGAGCAAGGCCGGGCGTCGCAGTAGCAGTCGATGAATGATCCAATGGATTACACTAAAGATTGGTGATGCTGACCGTCGCCGAGTTGCCCGAGTACCTTCGCGCTGCCGCAAGATTGATGGTCGACGCCGATCGCCGGGCCATCATTGATCACGTAGCAGCGCACCCAGCAGCTGGCGACCTGATCGAGGGTACTGGCGGCGTGCGCAAGCTAGGCTGGGCGCGCGATGGCCGAGGAAAAAGTGCGGCGTGAGGCTGATCTACTACTTTCACAGCGAGGCGATGCCGCTGTATCTATTGACGATGTGTGCCAAGAACGCGCTGCGAATCTGACCAAAGCCGATCGCAATGCGCTGGCCGGTTTGGTCGATGTGCTGGTGCAAGTCTGGCTTGAAAGGTGATGTGATGGGCAAGGCATTCGAGAGCATCAAGCAGGGCCTGACCGAGGCCATCGGTCACGCCAAGGGCACGCAGGCAGGCGTGAAGGTGTGGCGCCCCGCTGCCGTCGACGTGGCCGCCTTGCGGGGACGTTTGGGATTCACTCAGGCACAGTTCGCGGCGCGGTTCGGCGTGTCGGTGGCAACCCTGAGGCACTGGGAACGTGGTGACCGCAACCCGCAAGGCCCCGCGCTGGTGCTGCTGAACCTGATCGACCGCGACCCGGCTGGGGTGTTGCGGGCGCTGTCCTGAAGGTCATCCAATGTCACTACCGACGCTCGCCGCAACAACTGGCAGAGAAAGCTACGGCTAGACCACCCGAGTTCGTAAACATTGCAGTGATCCCATCGAACGACGCGCTGAGCACCCTGACCTAGTCCCGGTGTTGCTGGTTGACGCGCGCGCGCATCCTGATCGCCGGTCAGGCACCGGGGACAAGGTGCACGCCAGTGGCGTGCGGTTCGACGGCACCAGCGGTGTGCGGCTGGGTCAATGGATGGGGATCAGCCGGCAGCAGTTCTACGACCCGCAGCTCGTCGCTGTGGGCGACGTGGTGGCCGCAGCAGACGACCGCGTGCACCCGATTGCGTAAATGAAGGAGATCTCCCGCCGATGAGCACTGCCAACTCAGACGTCAAGCGCCTACCGCTGCTACTGAAGGAAGTCCGCGCCTGCACGACCTGCGCAGCGCATCTGCCGCAAGGGCCGCGCCCGGTGTTGCAGGTCGACGCGCGCGCGCGCATCCTGATCGCCGGTCAGGCACC
>RGQD01000695.1 GCA_010030205.1 Betaproteobacteria bacterium | reverse complement strand
TCCGCCCCGGCTTTCGCAAGCTGCATCGGATGGGTTGCCTCGCTTAGCTCGGACCTGTCATCGGGTGGTGAGTGGGCCTCCATCCTGGTCTCAACCAGGGCTTCAACCTTGACCTCAATTTGGACCGGGTGGTGGTCAAGCGCGGCGAGCCATGTCAGCCGATCCGCCAGCAGTGCTGCGGTGTGCAGTGCCGTTGCCAGGGTCTCGTCAAGCAAAGCAGCCGATGGTGACTCGGGTGCCAGGTCCCGCATCGCCTGGACAGCCTGGCAGGCCTGGCGGGTGTCTGCTGCCAAGCCGGTGCTGGCTGCTTGGGCGCAAGCGTCGCGCAAATCGGCCAGGGCGCGGTGAGCGTCGGCGGTCCAGCGCTGCAGCCGCTGCTGCCGGTCGGCGCTCTCGCGTATGGCGTCGTCCAGCTGCTGGCGCAGTTCGTGGAAGCGGCTCGTTTGATCGGGTTGTAGAAGTTTGGCGTTTAACGCCAGCCAGTCGCGGTCGATCCCGGCCAGGTGGTTCAGCGCGACGGTCTGCGGGTCGGTCAACCGCGCCAATGCCTCGATCAACATCTCGGCTTTTGCTCGCGACTCACGCTGCGCCACCGCTGCTTCGAACCGGCGTTTGGCCTCACTGTGGGCCCGTCGGTCGTGGTTGCGGAACTCGCGCTCGGCCTGGCGTAACGATTCTTCGCTCTCCAGCTGTGCGACCGCGGCGAGCTTGATTTCAAGCAAGGGCGATCCGACTGCCACGGCCAGCAGTGCGGCATCATCGCCTTGCGCTGAGGCCAGTCTGGGGCCCCACAAGGCTTTGTCGGCCTCGATCTTTTGGGCCTTGAGCTCGGCTTTGGAAGGCCCCGCAGCTGTAGGCTGGTGGATGACCTGCGCGACAGCAGGCGTCACTTTCGGCGCACCAGAGTCGCCGCGTTTCTTGAAGAGCCAGCTCAGCATAGGGTCGTGGTGCGAGGCACCAATCAGGTCGGTATAACGGATGAATGGGTGACGGTCGCCCGCGCTGCGCGCAGTGTAGAGGCACGGTGATCAGGTCGATCGGCGCGCGGCAAAGGTGGCATTGGCGGCTGGCGCCAGGGCCAGCTTGGTGATTCATTCGAGCAAATGCGAGGAGAGCAGTAAGTTCAGGGATGCGGTCTTCGCCAGTGTGGCGACATGCTGGACCGCAGACCGGCCGCTGGCTCGCGCGACCGCTGACCTCGCCAGCGGCAAGATCTCACCTGTTGACGCCGATTCGCTTCAACGCTTCCCGTTAGGGTTTAAGTTGCATCGCGACCAGGATACGCGCCACCATGTTGTAGGCAGCGATCACGCCCACCAGTTCGAACATCTTCTGGTCACTGCCGAGCACGGCGCGGGCACGGGCGAAGGTGGCGTCGCTGACCTTGAC
>RGQD01000694.1 GCA_010030205.1 Betaproteobacteria bacterium | reverse complement strand
GAGTCGTCGACCACCTGTCACCAGAGCGAATTCGCGATGGTCGACGCGATGATTCCCGTGCTCAGCCCGGCTGGCGTGCAGGAAATCCTGGACTATGGCGTGCTGGGCTGGGCGCTCTCGCGCTACAGCGGTTGCTGGGTCGGCATGAAGTGCGTCAAGGACACGGTGGAGGCCACAGCGTCGATCGACGTCGACATTGATCGGGTTCGGATCACCTTGCCCGAAGGCGTGGCATGGCCGACCGATGGCGTCAACATTCGCCAGCCTGACACCCCGCATGCACAGGAGGCGAGGCTGCACCGCTACAAGTTGGGCGCGGTGAGGGCTTTTGCGCGCAGCAATCGGATCGATCGGACCATCATCGACGGGCCGTCGGCCAAGCTGGGGGTCATCAGTCACGGCAAGAGCTATCTCGATGTGCTGCAGGCGCTCGATGATCTGCATCTTTCGGAGCAGTCTGCCGCCGACTTGGGCTTGCGCTTGTACAAGGTCGGCATGACCTGGCCGCTGGAACCGGAGGGCGCCGCTGAATTTGCCGTCGGTCTGGACAAGATCGTGGTGGTGGAAGAAAAGCGTAGCCTGATCGAGTCGCAGCTCAAGGAGCAACTCTACGGCCGGCGTGATATGCCAGCCATCGTCGGTAAGTTCGACGAACAGGGGCAGACACTGTTCCAGTCCGAGATGGCGCTCGATTCCAATCAGGTGGCGATCGCGATCGGCGAGCGCCTGCTGGCTTTGAACGACAACGCCGCATTGCGCCAGCGGGTCGAAGCGCTGCGGGCTTACCGCGCCCCCAAGGGCGTCGTTGACATCCTGAGCCGCAGCTTCTACTTCTGCAGTGGTTGCCCCCACAGCTCTTCGACCGTGCTGCCCGAGGGCAGCAAAGGTTACGCCGGCATTGGTTGCAGCTGGATGGCGCAGGCGATGGACCGCTCGACCACCGGCTATACCCAGATGGGGGCTGAAGGCATGTCTTGGGTCGGCGAAGCGCCGTTCTCTCGCCGCCCGCACATGTTTCAGAACATCGGCGATGGCACCTACTTCCATTCGGGGTTGCTGGCGATCCGCGCCGCAATAGCGGCCAAGACCAACATCACCTACAAAATCTTGTTCAACGATGCGGTGGCGATGACGGGCGGGCAACGCCACGACGGCCACCTCGACGTGCCGACCATCGCTCACCAGGTGCGCGCTGAAGGCGTGAAGTGCATCGTGGTCGTCACTGATGAACCCGAAAAATACCCGCCGGGCACGGTCTGGCCGGCAGGCGTGACCATCCACCACCGCGACCAGATCGACCAGGTGCAGCGCGAGTTGCGCGAGGTCGTCGGCACCAGTGCCTTGATCTACGACCAGACCTGCGCCGCGGAAAAGCGCCGCCGCCGCAAGCGCGGCACCTTCCC
>RGQD01000693.1 GCA_010030205.1 Betaproteobacteria bacterium | reverse complement strand
GACGGGTCGTTCACCTACGACGGCGGCGAGCAGTACGGCGCCGGCCACACCGACGACGACACCTACTTCGGCCGCAGCAGCTACTGCGGCCTCGGCCCCAACGCCAGTTACGTGATCACCTACTCGTTGCCGCTGGCCACGCTGCGCATCACCGGCCGCAAGGCCAACCGCGGCGCCTGGCCGACCGGGGTTTCGGGCCAGGGCCCAGACCTGCGGATCGCCATCGAGGGCATGTGGTTCCAGACCAGCAACCGAGGCGCATTTCACGAGGTCCACAGCCATGGCAACTGCTCGTGGTCAGGCGTGTACTGCGTGCAGGTGGACAGCCCGGCCCGACGCGTGACCCACGCGACCTACGGCGCAAGCAACGGCGTGACGCGCTGCTATGGGCCGCATTTTCAGCAGCTCGGCGGCGCCCATGTCGACCTGGGCAATGCCTATCTGCAACCGCCCCAGGTTGAACTCGAACCTGTGCCAGGACAGCTGCTGCTGTTTCCGTCGTGGTTGGCACATCAGGCCCTGCCTTACGAAGGCGAGCTCGACCGGGTGATCGTCTCGTTCAACGCCAGCATCCACGCCGCGCAGGGTAGCGACCAGCTGCACCGCTACAGCGCGGGATAAGTCCCAACCCATGACGACGCCGCGGGATGAGCCGATCGCCATGGCGCCGCAGCGGCTGTGGCTGGCGCGAACCACCGCCTGGGCCTTGTTGCTGATGGGCTGGCTGGTACTTGGGGCGCTGGGCCGGCAGCAGCTACCGCAGATCGCCGGCGGCCTGGCGCCGCTGGCGCTGTGGTTGGCAGCGCTGGGCCTGTGGCTGGCATGGACCTGCACCTGGCGTTGGAGCGTCGCGGGGCTACGTATCGCGTTGCTGTTCAGCGCAGGCATCGCCTCGATCGCGCTGTTGATGAAACAGCCTGCAGGCCTGCTGCTGGCAGCGCTGGCCTGGGCCGCGCTGCTGGTGGCGGCGTCGTTCTCGGTGCGCTCCCTGCGGCTGGTTCAGACCGGTCCAATGCCCTCGCCGAGTTGGCCGGCTGCCGCCGGTGCCTTGCTGGCCTGGGCATTGGCCGGCGATCTTGACGCGGTGCGCGACAGCGCGGCGCCGATCGCCGCAGCGATCGGTCTGGCAGCGATGACGCTGGCCGCAATGCTGCCAGCACGCAAGCTGGGCCAGCAAGGATGCCGCGCCGGGTTGTTCGACTGCTCGCTGGTGTTGCTGTCCCCGACGCAATGGCAGCGCCCGACCGACTGGCCGCTGGCCGCCGCTGCGGTCGCGATGCTGCCGATGATGGCTAGCCTGTCCGCGATGGCCGACTGGTGCGGCGCGCTGCGCTGGCCGGCAGCCACCGACACCGCGCTGCACTTGGCGGCGATGCTGCTGCCGGCACTGCTGCTGCAAGCGCCGCGGGC
>RGQD01000692.1 GCA_010030205.1 Betaproteobacteria bacterium | reverse complement strand
GCAAACCACGGCGTGCCGGCGCAGGAGGCAAAGCCCGCTGAGTGCTGGGCGTGCCGTCCTGCGCCTCAGGCCGGGCCTGCCGCAAAGCCTGAAATGACCCGAAACCCCCTGCATCGGCCAGGTGGCCAATTTCATGCTGGGCTCACTGGGTGGCGCGAAGCGAGTCCGGTAGCATGTCTTGTTGCATTTTTTGACCTTGAGGACGCGCCGTGGACCTGCTTGAAACCGACTACCTCGTCATTGGTGCAGGCGCCACCGGCCTGGCATTCGCCGACACGTTGCTGCAGCAGGGCGATGCGCACATCACCCTGGTCGATTTGCATGCCAAACCCGGCGGACACTGGAACGATGCTTATCCTTTCGTGGCGCTGCACCAGCCGTCAGCCTTCTATGGTGTCAATTCGCTGGCGCTGGGCTCGGGACGCAAGGACACGGTGGGCCACAACGCTGGCCTGTATGAACTGGCCAGCGGCGCCGAGGTGAGCGGCTATTTCCACAAAGTGATGCAGCAGCAGTTGCTGCCCAGCGGCCGAGTGCACCACCTGCCGATGACCCGCTTCCTGGGCATGGCCGATGGCGCGGGCCGCATCGCGTCGCTGCTGTCGGGTGCCGAGTCGCAAATCCGGGTGCGCCGCAAGGTGGTCGACGCACGCTGGTTCAGCCCCAACGTACCCGCCACCACACGGCCGAAGTTCAGCGTGGCACCGGGTGTGCGCTGGGTCACCCCCACCGGGCTGACCCAGCTCTGGCAGGCCGGGCAGGAGCGCCCCGGCCAGCTCTGCATCCTAGGCGCTGGCAAGACGGCGATGGACGTGGGGGTTTGGCTGCTGAACTGCGGCGTGTTGCCAGACGCCATCCGCTGGGTGATGCCGCGCGACTCGTGGTTGGTGAACCGGCTCACCACCCAGCCTGGCGAGGAGTTCTTCAGGTATTCCATCGGCGGCCAAGTGCAGCAGATGAAGGCCATGGCCGAGGCCTCCGACCCGGTCGATCTGTTTGAGCGCCTGGAGGCCAGCGGCCAGATGCTGCGCATCGACCGCACGCAGCGGCCGCGGATGTTCCATTACGCCACCATGTCCGAAGGCGAGGTGCAGCTGCTGCGGCAGATCACGCAGGTGATCCGCAAGGGCCGCGTGCAGGCCATCGAGACCGGCGCGCTGGTGCTAGACCAGGGCCGCGAGACCATGGATGCCGACACGCTCTACATCGACTGCACGGCGTCTGCGGTGGAGGTGCGCGAGATGGCGCCGATGTTCCAGCCTGGCAGGATCCTGCCTCAACTGGTGCGGGCGCCGCTGGTCAGCTTCAGCGCCGCCGTCTGCGCCTATGTCGAGGCGAACTTCGATGACGACGCGGTGAAGAACCGGCTGTGCACGCCGGTACCTTTCCCGCGCAGCGTGGCCGGCTATG
>RGQD01000691.1 GCA_010030205.1 Betaproteobacteria bacterium | reverse complement strand
CAGCCAGCCGGCCTGACTCATCGCTGCGACGAATTCCTCGGGGTATCTCTCGGTGGCTTCGCATTTCTGCCAGTAGTCAGGCCCGAACTTGCTGCACAGGCTGGCGACGGCGCTGCGGATCTCGCGCGTGGTGTCCGAATACTCGAAGTTCATGCTGTTGGTTCCGGTTGGTTGGACACGGCCAGGACGGTGTCGGTGTCCTGGCCGACCCGAGCGCTGAGATGTCCGTTGTAAAAGCGCTCGCCATTGAAGCGGATCGGGGTGCCTATCGCGGCCAGTGTTGTCGAGGCGCCGCTGTCGGACTGCACCGACAGGTCCTGGTGCAGTCCCAGCGCCAGCACCTGGGGCTCGCTCATCAGCTTCGACAGATCATTGACTGCGCTCACCGGCACGCCGGCCGCGCGTAGCGTGTCGACTATGGCGTCGGTAGACTGCGCGCAGGTGATCGCCTCCAGATCCCTATGCAAAACATCGCGGTTGGCGACCCGCGCCGCGTTGGTGGCAAATCGCTCGTCCTGCGCCATGCCGGGCTGGCCGAGGGCCGTCGCCATCTTCTGGAACATGCGGTCAGCGCCGCAGCCGATGAAGACATGAGCGTCGGCGGTTTCGAACACCTCGTAGGGCGCCAGCATTGCGGTGGCCGACCCCATGCGCTTGGGCAGCTTGCCGCTGGCGCTGTAGTTCGCGATCGGGTTGGTCATCCAGGCCATGCCGGTCTCCATCAGCGAGGTGTCTACCCGTGCGCCTTCTCCGCTGTCCTTGCGCTGCGCCAGCGCCGCCAGGATGCCCACCACGGACCACAGGCCAGTGCCCATGTCCACCAGCGACACGCCGACCCGGGCCGGTGGAGCGCCATCGTGGCCGGTGATCGACATGATGCCAGCGAAGGCTTGGATCAAGGGGTCATAGCCGGGCAGGGACGACAGCGGCCCGATGTTGCCGAAGGCGCTGATGGCGCAGTAGATCAGGCCTGGACAGTTGGGCTTGAGGTCCTCGTAGCCCAGGCCTCGCGCTTCGGCACTGCCGGGCTTGAGTGAGTGCACCACGATGTCGTCAGGCAGCAGCATTCGCCGCAACGCCGCCTGACCAGGGGGGTCGTTCAGGTCCAGCGCAACACTCAGCTTGCCGCGGTTGAGCGTCGCATAGGTGGCCGAGATGCCGCTGGCGAGTTGTGGCGTCCAGTGGCGCGTGTCGTCGCCGGAGCCGGGCCGTTCGATCTTGATCACTTCGGCGCCGAGGTCGGCCAGGATCTGGGTGCAATAGGGGCCGGCGACGTTCTGGGTCAGGTCGACGACTCGCTGGCCGGAGAGCGGTTTCATGGGTGGTCCTCGTTCATCTTCTCGCGAACACGGGCTTGCGCTTGTCGTTGAAGGCCTCTATCGGGTAGCGGTAACCGGTGAGCAGATCCGT
>RGQD01000070.1 GCA_010030205.1 Betaproteobacteria bacterium | reverse complement strand
CTGAGCTTGGTCGCGCGCTACCTCGAGGCGCAAGGCATCGCCACGGTGCTGATGGGCTGCGCCAAAGACATCGTCGAACACGTCGGGGTGCCGCGTTTGCTGTTCAGTGACTTCCCCCTCGGCAATGCCGCCGGCAAGCCGCATGACGCGCGCTCGCAGGCCGAGACGCTGGCGCTCGCACTGCGACTGCTCGAGAGCGCACCGGCAGCCCGCACCACCGTGCAGTCACCGCAGCGCTGGAGCGAATCCTTTGACTGGAAGCTCGACTACGCCAACATCGATCGCGCGCTGCCTGAAGAACTGTCTCGCCTGCGAGCAGAGGCCGAACAGGCCCGGATCACGGCGAAAGCCCTGCGAGAGAGCAGCCTCAGCCCCCAGTGACGGGTGGGAAAAAAGCTACTTCGGCGCCATCGGCCACCGCGCTGGCCTCGTCGGCCATCACCTGGTTGAGCGCACAGCGCAGCGCCCGGCCGCGCGCCAAAACCTGGGCATGCGCGCCGCCACGCTGGATCAAGCGATCGCGCAATTGGCCGAGCGTGCTGCCAGCGGCCAAGTCCAGCACTTCGCTGGCACCCAGCGCTTCGCGCAGCGACGCGAAGTAGCGAACCGTGACGCTCATGCGGGCATCCATTCAGCTGCCGATCAGCGATGACAGCAGCAGCAAGCTGACGCTGTCGCCGCGCCGCACCACCTGGCCCGAGGGGTTGTCGACCAGTCCGTCGGCCCAGACTGCGGAGGTCAGCACGCCCGAGCTCTGGTTCGGGAACAACTCGACCCCGCCTTCGGCGTTGAACCTGGCGCGCAGGAACTCACGCCGCACATCGGGCTTGGGCCAGTCGAAATCGGCCCGCACGCGGATCGCTGGCGGCAGTGCCGCCGGCATGCCTTGCAGCGCGCGAAGCACAGGCGCGACGGCGAGCAAGAAGGTCACGAAGCTCGACACCGGGTTGCCGGGCAGGCCGATGAACAGCGATTCAGTGAGCGCTGCGGCCGGCGATTCGGCGCGACGCACTGCGCCGAACACCAGCGGCTTGCCGGGCTTCATCGCCACCTGCCAAGCTTCTAGCCAGCCCTCGGCCTTGAGCGCGGGCTTGATGTGGTCTTCCTCGCCGACCGACACGCCGCCCGAGGTCAGGATCAGGTCGCTGTGCTGCGCAGCCTGGCGCAGCGCGTCTCGGGTAGCGTCCAGCCTGTCGGGGACGATGCCCAGGTCATTGACCTCGCAGCCTGCGGCCAGCAACAGGCCTCGCAGCGTGAATCGGTTGCTGTTGTAGATCGCGCCGGGCCGCAGCGACTCGCCCGGCATCACCAATTCATCACCGGTCGAAAACAACGCGACCCGCGGCCGACGCCGAACGCCGAGCCGGGACGCGCCGACCGATGCGGCCAGACCCAAGGCCTGCGGCGTCAACCGACTGCCGGCGGCCAGCACCTCGGCACCATGCTGAACGTCCTCGCCACGTCGACGTATCCACTGGCCAACAGGTGGCGGCGCGGCGATGCGCACCGCGCCCAGGCCACTGTCGCCAGCAGGTTCGGCCTGCGCTTGCTCTTGCATCACCACCGCGTCAGCCCCTGCAGGCAACTGCGCCCCGGTGAAGATGCGCGCTGCGGTGCCGGGCTGCAGCGGGGTGCCGACCACGCCGGCGGGGATGCGCTGGCTGACAGCCAGCAGCGCGCCTGGCGCAGACAAGTCGGCGACGCGAACCGCATAGCCATCCATCGAACTGTTGTCGGCCGGCGGCACGTCCAGGCCAGAGACCACGCCGCGCGCCAGCACCCGGCCCAGTGCGTCGAAGGTGTCGACCTTCTCGATCTCTGGAATCACACGGTCGCGCGCTACCGCGAGCATCCGGGCCAGCACCTCGTCCAGGCTCAGCAGCGCGGGCCTGGCGCTTGGCGAGGTGATTTGGCGCGGGTTCTGCGGCGCTTCAGCCATGAAAGTCAGCCATGAAAGTCAGCCATGGAGGTCGGAGAGGTATTCATAGCGCTGCGCAGTGTCGATCAGATGCGATGCCAGTACCGCCACCGCGGCCATGTCGAACACCGGCAGGCCGGTGGCCTGCGGCAACGCGTCGGGCGTGTCGGTGGCAATCAGCGTCACATACGGGTCATCCGGGTAGCCCGGCGCCTGGTCGAGCGCAGCGCGCCAGACCTCGACCTTGGGGATGTCGGCATGCTTGAAACCCTCGACCAGCAGCCAATCGCAGTCGGCCATCTCGGCAATCAACTGATGAACCGTGGGCTGGCCCTCGACCTCGTACTCGCGCAGCAAGGCCAGACGCTGGCCCGAGGCCACCATCACCTCGAGCGCACCGGCTTGGCGATGGCGCCAACTGTCCTTGCCGGGCTGGTCGATGTCGAAGCGCTTGTGGGCATGCTTGATCACCGACACACGCTGGCCAAGGGCCTTGAGTTCGGGGATCAATTGCTCGATCAGCGTGGTCTTGCCGACGCCGGACGGGCCAAAGAAACCCAAGACCTTCATGCGGCGACCATCATCATGCGCAATGCTGCTCGACATAGGCTTTGACCCGGGCCACATCGACAGGCATCACGACGAAACGCTTGGGCAAGTCCTCGATGCCATCGAGCGCCGCAGGCCGCAGCGGCGGCCGACCCAGCGCCTCTTCGATCGTGGCCGCGAACTTGGCCGGCAGTGCGGTCTCGAGAACGATCATGGTCACGCCGGGCTGCTGGTGTTCGCGACCGACCTTCAGGCCGTCGGCGGTGTGGGTGTCGATCATGTCTTGGTGGTCGGCCCAGGTGCTGCGTATTGTCGCGAGCCGGTCGGCATGGCTGCTCTTGCCAGAGACGAAACCGAAACCGCGGATGCGGTCGAACTCCTCGGCCGAGAGCTGGAAGCCGCCGTCGCGCACCAGACCGGCGCCGAAGAGTTCGGCCACCCTGGCGCCGTCGCGGCCCAGCAGGTCGAAGACGAAGCGCTCGAAGTTGCTGGCCTTGCTGATGTCCATCGACGGGCTGCTGGTCTCGAAGGTCTCGGCACTGGCGCGCACCCGGTAGCGGCCAGTGCGGAAAAATTCGTCGAGCACGTCGTTCTCGTTGGTGGCGACGACGAGCTCGGCCACTGGCAGACCCATGCAGCGCGCGACATGGCCAGCGCAGACATTGCCGAAATTACCCGATGGCACGGCAAAGCTGACCCGTTCGGCGTTGGAACTGGTGACCTGAAAATAACCCGCAAAGTAGTACACCACCTGCGCCAGCAAACGGGCCCAATTGATCGAGTTGACGGTGCCGATCTTGTGTCGACGCTTGAACTCGAGGTCATTGCTGACCGCCTTGACGATGTCCTGGCAGTCGTCAAAAACACCTTCGACCGCGATGTTGTGGATGTTGGGGTCTTGTAGGCTGAACATCTGCGCCTGCTGGAACGGACTCATCCGACCTTGCGGGCTGAGCATGAAGACGCGCACACCTTGCTTGCCGCGCATCGCGTACTCGGCGGCCGAACCGGTGTCGCCCGAGGTCGCGCCCAGGATGTTCAAGCGCTCGCCACGCCGCGCCAGTTCGTACTCGAACAGGTTGCCCAACAGCTGCATCGCCATGTCCTTGAAGGCCAGCGTCGGGCCATTCGACAGGGCTTCGATGTACAGCGGGCTGACGCCACCGGCAAGCCGACGCACCGGCACGATCGCATCGCTGCCGTAGGTCGCTTTGGTGTAAGTGCGGTCGACCAGCAACTTGAGCTCGGCCGGCGGGATGTCGGTGATGAACAGCGACAGGATCTCGAACGCCAGATCGGCATAGCCCATGCCGCGCCAGCGCGTCAGCATGGCATCGTCGATCTTCGGGTAATGCGTCGGCAGGTAAAGCCCGCCATCGGGCGCCAGGCCTTCGAGCAAGATCTCACTGAAATCGCGTTCGGTAGTGTCGCCGCGGGTGCTGATGTACTTCATGAATGGCTCAATTCTGAAATCGACTCAAGAGCACCCAGGAAGGCAGGCCGCTGGCCCGACCCAGCAGACGCCGTGGAACCGGCTTTGCCGGGCCACTGGCGTCGCCCCCTGGGGGGAGGCGCCGAAGGCGCTTCGGGGGGGTCAATTCAGCGCTTCCTTGCGGATGTTGACGATGGGGGCGAGCACGGTGGGCAGCGCCTGCATCCGCGCCAAGGCCTGGCGCATCCGGCCTTCCACCGTGTCGTGGGTCATGATGATCAAGTCGGTCGGTTTGCCGCCTTCAGCATGATCGGCGCTGCCAGGTCGTTGCAGCACCGCATCGATCGAGATGTCGTGCTCGGCCAGGATCGTGGTGATCTCGCTCAGCACCCCGGTTTGGTCGGCCACCTGCAAGCGCAAGTAGAACGAGGTGACGACCTCGCCGATGTCCAGGATCCTGGTGTCGGCCTGCGCGCCAGGCTGGAATGCCAGGTGCGGGACGCGGTGGTCCGGGTCGGCGGTGTGCAGCCTGGTGATGTCGACCAGGTCGGCAATCACCGCCGAAGCGGTGGGCTCGGCGCCCGCACCCTTGCCGTAGTACAGCGTGGTGCCGACCGCATCGCCGTGCACCATGATCGCGTTCATCGCGCCTTCGACGTTGGCGATCAGGCGTATCGCCGGCACCAAGGTCGGGTGGACGCGCAACTCGATGCCACCCAGGTCGTCGCGCCGCTTGGTGATGCCCAGCAGCTTGATGCGGTAGCCGAGTTGCTCGGCGTAGCGGATGTCGGCCCCATGCAACTGGGTGATGCCCTCGACATAAGCGCGGTTGAACTGCACAGGCGTGCCGAAAGCGATCGCGCTCATGATCGTGACCTTGTGCGCTGCGTCGACACCCTCGATGTCGAAGGTCGGGTCGGCCTCGGCATAGCCCAGCGCCTGAGCCTGCTTGAGCACAACGCCGAAGTCCAAGCCCTTGTCGCGCATTTCGCTCAGGATGAAATTGGTGGTGCCGTTGATGATGCCGGCGATCGACTCGATGCGGTTGGCGGTCAGCCCCTCGCGCAGCGCCTTGATGATCGGAATGCCACCGGCCACCGCTGCTTCGAAGCCGACCATCACGCCCTTGGCGTTGGCTGCGGCGAAGATCTCGCTGCCGTGCACCGCCAGCAACGCCTTGTTCGCGGTGACCACATGCTTGCCGGCGGCAATCGCCTCCATCACCAGCGACCGGGCGATGCCGTAGCCGCCGATCAACTCGATGACGATGTCTATCGCCGGGTTGGCGATCACGGCGCGGGCATCGCCGACGACCTGAACGCCTTCGATACCGGCCTCGTCGACCAAGGCCTGGGCACGCGCGGTGTCTAGGTCGGCAACCATCGTGATCGCGATGCCACGGCCGGCGCGGCGGCGGATCTCTTGCTGGTTGCGTGCCAGCACCTTGAAGGTGCCGCTGCCGACAGTGCCGATACCGAGCAGGCCGACCTGTATGGGTTGGGCTTCGACATCAAGTCGCTGTGCGGCAGGCGTTTGCGCAGAAACACTTTGTGTTTTCATGGAGGCTTTCAAGCGAAATGGCGTTTGCGGTAATGCGACAAAAAGCGCTCGATACGTCCTATGGCCTCGGCCAGGTCATCCGAATTCGGCAGGAAGACCAGACGGAAGTGGTCAGGGGCGGTCCAGTTGAAACCGGTGCCCTGGACGATCAACACCTTTTCCTCGGCCAGCAACTCGTAGGCGAACTGCTGGTCGTCGGCGATCGGGTACATCTTGGAGTCGAGCTTGGGGAACATGTAGAGCGCGGCTTTGGGCTTGACCACGCTGACACCTGGAATTTGGGTCAACAACTTGTAGGCCAGATCGCGCTGACGGCACAAGCGGCCGCTGGGCGCGACCAGGTCCTTGATGCTCTGGTAGCCACCCAGCGCGGTCTGGATCGCCAACTGGCCTGGGGTGTTGGCGCACAAGCGCATAGACGCCAGCATGTTCAGGCCTTCGATGTAGTCCTTGGCGTGACGCTTGTCGCCCGAGACGACCATCCAGCCGGCCCGGTAACCGCAACTGCGGTAGTTCTTGCTCAGGCCGTTGAAGCTCAGAAAGAGCACGTCGTCGGCGAGCGAGGCCATACTGGTGTGGGTGTTGCCGTCGAACAGCGTCTTGTCGTAGATCTCGTCAGCAAACACGATCAGCTGGTGCGCTCGAGCGATCTCGACGATCTCGCGCAGCACCGCGTCGGGGTAGAGCGCGCCGGTCGGGTTGTTCGGGTTGATCACGACGATGCCGCGGGTGTTGGGCGTGATCTTGCGGCGGATGTCGGCCAGGTCGGGCGTCCAGTCGGCCTGTTCGTCGCAAAGGTAATGCACCGGCGTGCCGCCTGACAGCGCCACCGAGGCCGTCCACAACGGGTAGTCGGGCGCAGGCACCAGGATTTCGTCGCCGGTGTTGAGCAACGCATTCATGCTCATCGTGATCAGCTCGGAAGCGCCGTTGCCGAGGTAGACGTCGTCGACGGTCACGCCGGCAATCTGTTTCTCCTGGCAATAGTGCACCACCGACTTGCGCGGCGCGAACAGCCCTTTGCTGTCGGTGTAGCCCGCCGCATGCGGCAGGTTGCGGATCATGTCCTGAACAATCTCGTCGGGCGGCTCGAGACCAAAGGCTGCGATGTTGCCGATGTTGAGCTTGATGATCTTCTGGCCTTCGTCCTCCATCTGACGCGCCTTGTCGAGCACCGGGCCGCGGATGTCATAGCAGACGTTGGCGAGCTTGGCAGACTTGACGATGGGCTTGAGCAAGAGGGACTCCTGGCAACGCGGCGAACACAGGTTCGGCAAACCGGGATGCCGAACCGCAAAACCTATAATTTTAACCTTGGGGCGGTTTGGCTCCGGCAGCTCGCTCACGCCCCCGCTTGTAGAGAACTGGATACCCGAGCCTGACACCCAAAACCGACACCCATGCGATCGCGCTGGCTCGCCGCAACCTGCAACCCCACTTTGGCCGCACCAATACCGTGAAGTTTCAGCCTGACCAACTAGAAGGTACCAACGTCATCAGCCGAATCGACGCCGATGCGCTGTGGGTCGGCAAGCAACGCTTCGGCCACAGTCTGCTGGTGCCCTGGACTGGGCAAGTGCTGCGCTGGTCGCCGGCCCGTCCGGCTGACCTGACGCCGGCCGACTTCGAGGCACTGCTCGCACTGCAACCCGAACTGGTGATCTTCGGCAGCGGCGCACGCCATCAATTTGTCGCGCAGTCCTTGATGCGGGACCTGATCGAGCGCGGCATTGGCGTCGAAACCATGGACACGCCAGCGGCCTGCCGGACCTACAACGTGCTGGTGGCCGAGGGCCGTTCAGCAGTGGCCGCCTTGCTGCTCGAACCGCCAGCCTGAGCGCCTGAGACGGCGCCCGAACCGTGCTGAATCGGCGACGGAGCGCACAAACTTTATAATCCTGCGTTACGCCTCAAGACTCGATGCTCGTCCCAACCGCCGCCTAACGTTCGCCAGATCGGCCCGCCCATGACGCCTGTCCTCAACAAGAACCTGCCCGAATTTGAAGCCCTTGCCACTGGCGGTGTGAAGTTCACGCCACAGGCCTTTGCCGGCCACGCGGTGGTGCTTTACTTCTACCCCAAAGACCATACCCCCGGCTGCACCACGGAGGCCATGCAATTTCGCGACATGCATCCCGAATTTCTGCAAGCAGGCGCGGTCGTCTTCGGCGTGTCGCGCGACAACATGGCTTCGCACGAGAAGTTCCGCCAGAACCTGGAACTGCCCTTCCAACTGATTGCCGACACCGAGGAAAAGCTCTGCCACATGTTTGGCGTGGTCAAGAACAAGATCATGTACGGCAAGAAGGTCAAGGGCATCGAGCGCAGCACTTTCCTCATAGACGCCAGCGGCGTGCTGCGGTCTGAGTGGCGCGGCATCAAGGTCGCCGGGCATGTCGAAGAAGTGCTCAAGGCGGTCAAGGACTTCAATCCAAGCGCCTGAGCTTGACCCAAGGGACACCGTCCAGGCCATGTCAGACGATCGTCACAAAGCCTTCACGAAGCCGCTCCAGGGCTTGGGCATAATCATTTGAGGCTTGCAAGTCGCCCAAAGCGCAGCAACTGACGAAGCCGTACAGCCGCCTGTGCGGCTTTTTTTATTGGTCGAAACTCTCACCCACCCATGCCACTTCCCAAGCCGCCTGCCTCCAAAGCCGCCATCCTGTCACACACCGATTTCGAATCGCAGGCTGCACCGCGCAGCGAGCGCCGCACCAGCAAAGCGCGCCAAGAACCGGTGGCAACGCAGGCGCTGGACTTGTCAGACGGCGGCACCAGCCTGGCAGCGCCGCCGCGCAAGATCAGCAGCGCTGCGCCGGTGGCCGCACGCGGCGCCGTCGGCATGCCGACCAAGCAAGCCACGCTGGCCAGCGCGCCAACCGCAGCGCCCAAGGCTCGCGTCCGAACGACTCGCGGCACCGGTCCGGCCAAGCTCTTCGTGCTCGACACCAACGTGCTGATGCACGACCCGATGAGCTTGTTCCGTTTCGAGGAACACGACGTCTTCCTGCCGATGATCACGCTCGAAGAGCTCGACGATCACAAAAAAGGCATGAGCGAAGTGGCGCGCAACGCGCGCCAGGTCAGCCGCGAGCTCGACGCACTGGCGGCTTTCCCCAAGGACGAGTCAAGCCCGGACATCCAGGCCGGCGTCGCGCTGGCCAAGACGGGTCACAAGGACGCTGGCGGCAAGCTGTTCTTCCAGACCATGCTGATGGATGTGCAACTGCCGGCTGGTCTGCCGCAGGGCAAGGCCGACAATCAGATCCTGGGAGTGGTCAAGAGCTTGCGCGAGATCCAGTCGGGGATCAATGCCGGGCGCGAGGTGGTGCTGGTGTCCAAAGACATCAACATGCGGATCAAGGCGCGGGCGCTGGGTCTGGCAGCCGAAGATTATTTCAATGACAAGGTGCTCGAAGACGGCGACCTGCTCTACACCGGCGTGCTGCAACTGCCTTTCGACTTCTGGGAGCAGCACGGCAAGACCATGGAGAGTTGGCAACAAGCGGGCAACACCTTCTACCGCATCGCCGGGCCGATGGTGCCGCAGTTGTTGGTCAACCAGTTCGTCTACCTAGAACAACCGGGTGCGGCAGCGCTGTATGCGCGCGTGACCGAGATCACCGGCAAGACTGCGGTGCTCAAGACGCTGAAAGACTTCGCCCACGCCAAGAACTCGGTCTGGGGCGTGACCGCGCGCAACCGTGAGCAGAACTTCGCGCTCAACCTGCTGATGGACCCGGAGTGCGATTTCGTCTCGCTCACCGGCACCGCCGGCACCGGCAAGACGCTGATGACACTGGCCGCAGGCCTGTCCCAGGTGCTCGACGACCGGCGCTACACCGAGATCATCGTCACCCGCGTGACGGTGCCGGTGGGCGAGGACATCGGCTTCCTGCCCGGCACCGAGGAAGAGAAGATGGGCCCGTGGATGGGCGCGCTCGACGACAACCTCGAGGTGCTGGCCAAGGGCGAAGGTTCAGCCGGCGAATGGGGACGCGCCGCAACGCAGGACCTGGTGCGCAGCAAGATCAAGATCAAGAGCCTGAATTTCATGCGCGGGCGCACCTTCCTGAACAAGTTCGTGCTGATCGACGAGGCGCAAAACCTGACGCCCAAGCAGATGAAGACGCTGATCACCCGCGCCGGTCCGGGCACGAAGATCGTCTGTCTGGGCAATCTGGCACAGATCGACACGCCCTACCTGACCGAGGGCTCCTCGGGCTTGACCTATGCGGTCGACCGTTTCAAAGGCTGGCCGCACTCCGGCCACGTGATGCTGGCGCGCGGCGAGCGCTCAAGGCTGGCGGACTTCGCCTCCGAGGTGCTGTAAGCCAGCGTGCAAGCCGCTGGCAGGGCTTGCCGCAGCGCCTGATTTTTCCTCACCGCACGGGGTCGCCGAGCTTGGCCAGGTCGGGCCGGCCAGGTTTCATCGCCGGGCACAGGTCTGAAGCTCGCAAATTGTCGAGTGGTATCCTCGACCCCCCATGATTTGCCAAGCGTCTCTTGCCAAGCGACTGTTCGCCTTGCTGCTGCTGTGGGCAGCGGGTGCGATGGCTGCGCCAGAACCGACAGCGGGTCCGCTGTCGGGCGCTGGCTCCTTGGCCGACCCGATCATGAACCTGCTGGCAGAACGCGGCCTGATCAGCCCTTTGGGACCGGCGGCCCTGGTCGAGTCGGTGCGCAACACGATGCGCGACCGAGCCTCGGATCTGGTGATGTCGGCGATGAACTTTCTGGGTGTGCCTTATCGACGCGGTGGCATCTCCGAGGCCGCTGGTTTCGATTGCAGCGGCTTCACCCGCCATGTGTTCGAAAACAGCATCGGCATGGTCTTGCCGCACCGAGCCGACGAGCAAGCCACCAGCGCGGGCCTGCTCGACATCAAACGGCAAGAACTCAAACCCGGTGATCTGGTGTTCTTCAACACCATGAAACGCACCTTCTCGCATGTCGGCATCTATGTCGGCGACGACAAGTTCATCCACTCGCCTCGCGCTGGGGGCGAAGTGAGAATCGAGGACATGCGCGAGTCGTACTGGGCCAGGCGCTACACCGGCGCCAGGCGCGCCGACCTCAGCGCAGCCTCACCGCTACTGCCCTCGCAGCGTTGATCGACAGCGGCCGTTGGCACCTGGCTGGCAGGGTCGGCCGGATCGCTCGCTGGCCTGGCCTTGGCCCACGGCACAATCAGCCCCATGGGCGAAACTGTGATCCCGCTGGCAGACCTGCGCTACGCCGCAGCGGTGCCAGCCATTCCACGTCTGGCCATTGCCGCCACGGGACTGCTCGCCGACGGCCTGGGCCGGCCGCTGCGCGACTTGCGCATCTCGGTGACCGACCGCTGCAACTTCCGCTGCAGCTACTGCATGCCCAAAGAGATCTTCGACCGGGACTATGTGTTCTTGCCGCAGACCTCGCTGCTGAGCTTCGAGGAGATCGCCCGGACGGCGCGCTTGTTCGTCGCCCATGGGGTGCAAAAAATCCGCTTGACCGGGGGTGAACCGCTGCTGCGCAAGGGGCTGGAGTCGCTGATCGCGATGCTGGCCGAACTGCGAACACCCGAGGGTCTGCCGCTAGACATCACGCTGACGACCAATGGCTCGGTGCTGGCGCGCAAAGCGCAGGCGCTGCAGCGCGCCGGGCTGCAGCGGGTCACGGTCAGCCTGGACGGCTTGGACGATGCTGTCTTCCGGCGCATGAACGACGTCGATTTTCCGGTCGCCGATGTGCTGGCCGGGATCGCGGCAGCCGACGCTGCGGGCCTCGGGCCGATCAAGGTCAACATGGTCGTCAAACGAGGCACCAACGAACAGGAAATCGTGCCGATGGCGCGCCATTTTCGTGAGCAGTTTGGCGGGCGTATCGTGCTGCGCTTCATCGAGTACATGGATGTGGGCGCGAGCAACGGCTGGCGCATGGACGAAGTGCTGCCCTCGGCCGAGGTGCTGCGCCTGCTGCAGGCCGAGTGGCCCTTGGTCGCGTTGCAGCCCTCGGCAGCGGGCGAAACCGCCGAGCGCTGGCGCTACGCCGACGGCGGCGGTGAGGTCGGGTTGATCTCCAGTGTCACGCAGGCCTTTTGCCAGGATTGCAACCGGGCCCGACTGTCGACCGAAGGCAAACTGTTTCTCTGCCTGTTTGCCACCCGCGGCCATGACCTGCGAACGCTGCTACGCGACGGCACGTCGGATGCCGATATCAGCAGCGCACTGGCGATGGTGTGGGCCGGGCGAGACGACCGCTACTCCGAGCTTCGTGCAGACCAGCCCAACGATGCTTCCACCGGCGCCAAGCGGGTGGAAATGCACTACATCGGCGGTTGAAACCCGGGCTCCCCATGCAAAGTCTTCAACAGATCGCATCCTGCGTCGCTGGCTACGACCCCAACGCACTGCCTGTGCTCAAGGCCAGCGAGTTCATCGCCAGGCTGGTGCCACGGGTGCAGGCGGTCGAGAGCCTGGCCATCCGCAGCGCGCTCGGCCGGGTGTTGGCGCGCGACCTGGTCTCGGGCATCGATGTCCCCTCACACGACAACTCGGCGATGGATGGCTACGCGCTGCGTTCGACCGATCTGCTTGGCACTGCCGACACGTTGATCAAAGTCGCCGGCACCGCCTACGCCGGCACACCGTTCGGCGACACGGTGCCGATCGGTCAGGGCGTACGCATCATGACCGGCGCGGTGATGCCCGACGGGCTAGACACCGTGGTGCCGCAGGAGTTCACCCGCACCGAGGCCGATGGCCGCATCCGCATCCCCCAGGGCAGCGTCAAGCCTGGCGACAACCGCAGGCTGCGCGGCGAGGATCTGGCGCGCGGCGAGGCCGCGCTCAAGGCGGGTCGAATCCTGACCCCGGCCGACCTCGGGCTGCTGGCCTCGCTTGGGCAGGCCGAGGTGGCGGTCTATCGCCGGCTTCGAGTGGCCTTTTTTTCCACCGGTGACGAGCTGCGGTCGATCGGCGAGCCGCTGGAAGCAGGTTGCGTCTACGACAGCAACCGCTACACGATCTGGGGCATGCTGACCCGACTGGGGGTTGAATTGCTGGACCTGGGCGTGGTGCGCGATGAACCTGCGGCCTTGCGCGCGGCTTTCATCCAGGCCGCGGCCTGCGCCGACGCGGTGATCACCTCGGGTGGCGTCAGCGTCGGCGAGGCCGACCACACCAAACAGATCATGGCCCAGCTCGGCGAAGTGCTGTTCTGGAAGATTGCGATGCGCCCTGGACGGCCGATGGCCATCGGCCGCATCGGCTGCGCGAACAGTGAACCAACCCAGGGGGTCGGCGAGCCCGGCCACCAGGCGATCCTGTTCGGCTTGCCGGGCAACCCGGTGGCGGTGATGGTGACCTTCTATGCCTTCGTCCGCGATGCGCTGCTGGCGATGAGCGGCGCCACACCCCAGCCGCTTGCGCCGCTGCGTGCAGTCAGCCAGGCAGCTCTGCGCAAAAAGCCGGGTCGCACCGAGTACCAACGCGGCATCGTCAGCCAGGCTGAAGACGGCCGCTGGCAGGTGCGCATCACCGGATCCCAGGGCTCGGGCATTCTGCGCAGCATGAGCCAGGCCAATGGCATGGTGGTGCTGCACCACGACCAGGGCGATGTGGCGGCGGGCGATCTGGTCGACGTGATCGCCTTCGACGGACTGGTCTGACCCCTGTCAGGCCTGACCGGCGGGCGCGCGAAGGTTCTCAGGCCATCTAGCGCGCTGCGCGCAAGGACTCGACACCGCGGTTGGCCAGCATATCGGCGCGCTCGTTGCCTGGATCGCCGGTGTGGCCGCGCACCCAGTGCCATTGCACCTCATGCCCAGCAGCCAGCACATCGAGGCGCTGCCACAGCTCGATGTTTTTCACCGGCTTGTTGTCAGCGGTGCGCCAGCCGCGCTTTTTCCAGCCATGGATCCAGGTCGTGATGCCGTTCTTCACGTATTCGCTGTCGGTGTAGATCGCCACCGGGGTGTGGCGCTTGAGCAGTGCCAGCGACTCGATCACCGCCGTGAGCTCCATCCGGTTGTTGGTGGTGGCTGGCTCGCCGCCGAACAACTCCTTCTCGTACTCGCCCCAGCGCAGCCAAGCACCCCAGCCGCCAGGGCCAGGATTGCCTTTGCAGGCACCATCGGTGTAGATCACCACGCGTTCGCTCATTCAGTCTTGCTCCAGGGTTTCAGTCTCTCTCGGCGTCGGGCGCAAGGCCTGGCGCTGCGTCACGGCCACCGGCACAGCCTGGGTGTTGAGCCTTCTGCGGCGCACCAGGCCCACCAGCCGCATGCCACGCACCCGCTTGACCGCTTCGATCAGGTAGACCGCGCCCAGGCTCGGCCAGCCGCGTGCGCCGACCGATTCCGCCCAAGCCAGCCGCGACAGGCCGAGCTCCGATCGCAGCGGCGGTCGCCACAGGCCAAAGCGCGCACGCTCGACTTCAAAGCCAAGCAGATGCAACCAATCGCGCACCCGACCCACGCCGATCAACTCACCCGAGCTCGGCAGGTAGGGCCGGCCACCCAATCCCAGGCGTTGCCGAATTCGGCCCGCGTTCTGGCGCCATCCCCACAAGCTGGCCGGGTTGAAGCCGGCGATCACGACCCGACCTTCGGGCATCAGCACCCGCTCGACTTCACGCAAGGTATCGTGCGGATCGCGGGCAAGCTCCAACGTGTGTGGCAGCACCACCAGGTCCAGGCTCTGGCCAGGGAAAGGCAGGGCATCGAAGTCGCAGTGCAGTGACGGGTATGACGGCGCAGCCTGCAGACCGGAGGGCTCAGGGCCGGCAAGCGGTGGCATTTCCAGACGCAAGCTGTCGCTGGCAACCCAGCGCTGCGGCATGCGGTTGGCGCGCAAGGCCTGAAGCTCTACCAGACCCAGTTGCAAGGCGTGAAAACCGAAAAGATCGGTCACCGCACGATCGAGTTCGCGCTGCTCCCAGGCCAACAGCAGGCGGCCGGGAGGGCTTTGAAGCCAATGGGCCAACTCTATAATTGAAGAATTGCGCATCATGAAAATCGTTGCCTTGCCTTCATTTCCCGACAACAACATCCGCCAACGGCACAAGGGCCAACCGTCCAACGTCGTCGATCCCGTCGATGCGGCGCTTGATGTTCCAGGGCTTGCGCTGGCCGGCATTCTAGTGACGCAACACCCGCTCAACCCGGCAAGCGTCGCAGCCAACTGCGAGGCAGCTGCAGCGTCTGGGCTGTTGCACGCAGGCAAGTACAGCTTCTGATGAGTTTGACGTCTGAAAATCCAGCCCGTCCGCGGGCCTATAGCGTCAATCGATGGGCTTTGCTGGCCTCAGCACTGTTGTTGAGCGCTTGCACCACCGCGCCAAGCCTTCAGTCCGCGACACCAGCAGCGCTGCCAGAGACCAAGACCGGCACCGCCAAGAATCTGGCAGCGTCAGCCGCGGCCGCACCATCGACGGGCCGCCCGGAGCCCACGGCGGGCGCATCGGTCGCGACCACTGCTGACAAAGGCGTGATCGCAATCGACCCGCTGCGCCCCACCGAGCGCCTGGACCTGGACGCCGCATCGGCCCAGACCGACCTCTGGGCCCGCGTGCGCACCGGACTGGCGATGCCAGATCTGGACAACGACCTGGTGCGCAAATGGGAGCAGTGGTACGCGGGCAAGCCCGAATACGTGCAGCGCATGACCGAACGCGGCGGGCGCTACCTCTTCCACATCGTCGAAGAGGTCAACAAACGCGCGATGCCCACCGAGTTGGCGCTGCTGCCTTTCATCGAGAGCGCTTACAACCCGCAAGCCCTGTCCACCGCCAAGGCCTCGGGCATGTGGCAGTTCGTGCCTGCCACCGGGCGTGATTTCTCGCTCAGGCAGAACGTCTTTCGCGATGACCGGCGTGAGGTGCTGGCCTCGACGCGGGCAGCGCTCGACTATCTGCAGGTGCTGCACGGCATGTTCGGCAACTGGCAGCTGGCGCTGGCGGCTTACAACTGGGGTCAAGGCAATGTGCAGAAAGCCATCGCCCGCAACCAGAAAGCCGGGCTGGCAATTGACTACGACAGCCTGCGTATGCCCGATGAGACGCGCAACTACCTGCCCAAACTGCAGGCGGTGAAAAACATCGTGCTGCGACCACAAGCGTTTGCGCTGACGCTACCAACCCTGCTGAACCACCCGTATTTTGTGTCGGTGGCGATCGACCGCGACATTGATATCGACCTGGCGGCTCGGTTGGCCGGCCTGCCACTCGAAGAGTTCAGGCAGCTCAACCCACAGATGAACAAGCCTGTGATCCTGGCTGCCGGCACACCGCAGGTGCTGCTGCCCTATGACAGCGCCAGCCATTTCGTCAAGGCGATCGCCCTGCACAAAGGCAGCTTGGCGAGCTGGACCGCCTGGGTCGCGCCCAAGACGCTGAAACCGGCCGAACTGGCACGCCAGGTCGGCATGGCAGAAGTCCAGCTGCGCGAGATCAACAACATCCCCAAAGGCATGCTGGTCAAGGCCGGCTCGACCTTGCTGGTACCGCGTAACGCCCGAGCGCTGGCCGACGTGACCGAGCATGTCGCTGAGCATGCGGTGCTGGCGCTGGCACCCGACCTGCCGCCGATGCGCAAGATCAGCTTCAAGGCCGGCAAGAAAGGCGACAGCGTGGCCAGCGTGGCGCAGCGCTACCGCGTCACGGCGGCGCAGGTGGCTTCATGGAACCACACCAGCGCCAGCGCTCATTTCAAGCCTGGTCAGGCAGTGGTCGTGATGGTCGTCAACCGGCCCGCGCAGCCTGCCGCAAGGGTGGCCGCCAGTAACGGACCCCGGCAACCCCAAGGCCGGCCGAAGCCGGCCGCCCCCCGTGGGGATCAAGCAAAGTGGCAAAGCCACATTTGCTTGAGAGCATCCCAGGCCCCTGTCGGCGCCCGGCGTTCGCGGAGAAACGACCGAACTTGGGTCATTCCACAATGCGGAACGTTTTGTTTCTCAGGAGCCGCTGCGAATGCCGGCTGGCCTCAGCGCCGGTCGCTCAAGGCATGGGCCAGTGTCGACAGATCGACATACTCCAACTCGCTGCCAACCGGCACGCCGCGCGCCAGCCGGGTGACCGTCAAAGACTGCTCGCCACCCAATGCGCGCAGCGCTTGTGACAGCACATGGGCTGTTGCCTCACCCTCGGCCGAGAAACCGGTTGCCAGGATCACTTCCTGCACCACACCGTCAACCGCACGCTCGAGCAAGGGGTGTACACCGATGTCGGCCAAGCCCACACCATCGAGCGGCGACAAACGCCCCATCAGGACGAAATACAGACCACGGTAGCTGCCGCTGCGCTCCATCGCCGCTTGGTCGGCCGGGCTTTCCACCACCAGCAGTTGCCGCGCATCGCGCGCCGGATCGCTGCAAGTGCCGCAGACCAGGGCCTCGGTGAAGGTATGGCAGCGTTCGCAATGCTGTACCGACAGCGTGGCTGCAGAAAGCGCCTGGGCCAGTCGCTGCGCACCCTCGCGGTCATGCTGCAGCAGGTGATAAGCCATTCGCTGCGCCGACTTCACCCCCACACCAGGCAGGCGCCGCAACGCGTCGATCAGCGCTTCGAGACTGTGCTCAGCCAAGGCGGACCTGCGCGCATTGAGTAGCGTTGGAGCGGATGGCTGAGACCGCGCAGACCGCGCAGCGCGCCAATTGGCCGCGAAAGCGCATCAAAGCCCTCAATGCTTGAGACGAAATCAGAATGGAAATTTCATACCAGGGATCTGCGGCATCCCGGCACTGAGCTTGCCCATCTTCTCTGCCGTGGTGGCTTCGATCCGGCGTACTGCGTCGTTGAAGGCGGCGGCCACCAGGTCTTCGAGCATGTCCTTGTCTTCGGCCAGCAGGCTCGGGTCGATGTTCACCCGCCGGACGTCGTGCTTGCAGGTGATCAGCACCTTGACCAGACCGGCACCGGACTCCCCGGTGACCTCGATCGTCGCAAGTTCGTCCTGGGCCTTCTTCAGGTTGTCCTGCATGGCCTGGGCCTGCTTCATCAGGCCGGCGAGTTGGTTCTTCATCATGGTGAGTTTGTCCTGGCTTCGCGGGGGTCCGCAGGTTGGGGTTTGATCGATCCCGGCACGATGCGCGCGGTGGGGAACTGTGCCATCAGTTCGCGTACGGCTGGATCGTCCTGGATCGTCTGTTCGGCC
>RGQD01000690.1 GCA_010030205.1 Betaproteobacteria bacterium | reverse complement strand
GGGCCTTGTAGTCCCCGGGGTTGTTGAAGGCCGCAGCGTCGCTCAGTGCGGCCAAGTTCAAGGCTATCGGCAGCGCAGTCCCTGAAGCGGCCAATTGACCCGCCCGCTTGAGAAAAGCCCTGCGACTGGTCAAGCCGGGTTGGAACAAATGCATGACGCCTCCTATTTCTGGACCAGGTACTCGGCCGAGGCCATCACCATCAGCACGGCGGCACACACTCGGCGACGCAGGTTGGTGGCCGTGGTCGTCGCATTGCCGGCCACCGTGCCGGCCATGCTGCCCACTGCCGTGGCGATGGTGGCCACGGTGGCGCTGTCGAGCTGGCCCGCGCTGAGCAGCAGGGTGACGCGATTGACCAGGTTGGCGGGGTTGGCGGGCGTTGGGCTTTCGGCCAGTGCGATCTCTGCCGTATAGGCCGCTAGCAGGCCGGTGACACTGCCCGTGTCGATCACCGACTGCATGAAGTTCAGATAGCCGGCGACGCTGGATTCGCTGACCAGCTGGAACTCCGGCGCCACGGCACCGGCGCTCAGCGCCGTGCCCGGCGGCACGTAGCCCGGCCTGAAGAAGTTGAACACCGAGGGTGAGCGCAGCGGGCTCTGGCCCAGCCGGCTGCCGGCGTCGCTGTAGTCGCTGAGCTTGGTCCAGTCGGTGGTGTCAGTGGGTGCGTTGAAGCTGCGCGCCCATTGCACCAGGCGCAACATGGGTTCGCGGACCTTCCCGAACTCGGTGGCCGTGAGGCCAGCAGGCCCGCGGGCCTCGTCGTCCTGCAGGATGGCGGCGTAGACCGCGCCTAGATCGCCGCGCACGCCACGGCCGTTGTCGCCATACACGGCCGACACACGCTGGACGTAGGCGGGGCTGGGGTTGCTGGTCACTAGGCGCTGTATGAGCTGCCGGCTGATGAAGGGCGCGTTGTTGGGGTGGTTGAACAGCGCATCAAGCGTCACTTTCAGCGCCGCGGCCGCCGGCGTGTTGGCTGCGATGGAAACCGGCGGCACGCCCGGTATGTTCTGGAAGAAGGTCTTGGATTCGGGCGAATGGTTGCTGCCACGCTGCACCATGGGCAGCCTGGCAAAGGTGGTCTGCGGCACGGTGTCGGTGCCACCGCCCGTGACTGGGTTGGCCGTGGTCGGATTGTTCTGGCTGGTGTCGGTGTCGTAGCCGGTGAAGACCTTGGCCACTTCGGTGACGTCCGCGTTGGTGTAGGAATCGATCGCCGCACCACTGGCATCACGCTTGGGTGTGCCGTCCGAATTCAGCAGCACCAACCCGATGGTGAACAGCTGCATCACTTCGCGGGCGTAGTTCTCGTCGGGCGCGCTGCCCTTTCCGTCGGCCTTCTTGTTGCCGCGGGTGTTGAGGTAGTTGCCCATCGCCAGGTTGAGCGTGATGGCCTCCAGCAACGCG
>RGQD01000689.1 GCA_010030205.1 Betaproteobacteria bacterium | reverse complement strand
CGAAGCCGCAGTTCACGCTGATCCCCGAGGACAACCGCTACCCCTCGGTGGCCACCAGGTCGAATGTCAGGTTGGTCAACGCGACCACCGGTGCGAGCACCGCCTTGACGCTGCAAGCCAACTTGTTCCCGATCGCCAACAACATCGCGCAAGGACAGGCTTCGAGCTATGTCAGCGTGGCGGCTGACGCGGCCACCGCGCTCAACATTGACGCGACCGGCAAGTTTGGCTGGTACGCGAGCGGCCCCATCGGCGTCAAATTCGTTGCCAAGGCTCTGTACACCGTGTTTGTGTTCGGCGATTCAGCCAGCACCAGCACGCCGCAGGTACAGGTGCGCCAAGAGCGCTAATTCCACCCTGCGTCGGCGGGCGTTGGTTCCCGCCGTCTGAAGCCATCGGCCCCGGCGCTGCAAAGCGCCGGGGCCGAGTCGTTTCAGGCCAGCCTGCCAGCCTGGAAGTCTTCCACGGCCTGGATCAGTTGCTCTCGGGTGTTCATCACGAACGGCCCATGCTGCGCGATGGGTTCACGCAGCGGTGCGCCGGCGATCAGCAGCGCGCGCGTCGGCGCAGCACCGGCTTGCAGCGAGACGCCGTCACTGCTGGCATCGTTGGCCAGGATCGCCATGCGCTGTGTCGGCACCAACGTCTCGCCCACGCTTAGCGCGCCGCGGTAGACATAGACGAAAGCGTTGTGACCAGCCGGCAGGGGCTGCTCGAAGCGCGCGCCTGGCGCCAGGTGAAGGTCGAGGTAGACCGGTTCTGTGCGTGGGCGTTGCACCGCACCGGCCACACCTTGGCTGCTGCCTGCGATCACCCGTACCGTGACGCCGTCGCCGCGCTGTTCGGGGATCTGTGCGCTCGGGATGTCGCGGTAGCCAGGGGCTTGCATCTTGTCGACCCCGGCCAGGTTGAGCCAGAGTTGGAAGCCTTCCATCACGCCATCTGCCTGCTCGGGCATCTCGCTGTGGATCACGCCGCGGCCGGCGGTCATCCACTGGACCGCGCCGTCGTCGAGCAGACCCTCGTTACCGGCCGAGTCTCGGTGACGCATCCGGCCAGCAATCATGTAGGTGATGGTTTCGAAACCGCGGTGCGGATGGCTGGGGAACCCGGCGATGTAATCGCCGGGTTGGTCAGAGCCGAAGGCGTCGAGCATCAGGAAGGGGTCGAGACGGCGCTGCAAGTCTTGCGTCAGCACCCGGGTGAGCTTGACGCCCGCGCCGTCACTGGTGGCCTGACCTGCGACCAGGCGTTCGACACGGCGCGGATGCTGCAGGGCAGTGGTGGGGTTCGACAGGCGCATGGTGGCTCCGAGGGTTGGATGTTGGCGTGGCCGAGGATGGCCTCAGTGGGTAGATCTTGCCGCAAACCAGGCCCCCGGTGTCGGTTGCTGCGATCGCCGCTGGCGTCATTCGCAGCCAGCTTCTGC
>RGQD01000688.1 GCA_010030205.1 Betaproteobacteria bacterium | reverse complement strand
ATAGTATTATATAGTTTGACAAATGGATGAAGATAATATGTTGTTCTATATAGATATAGATATTGCCAGCAATAGCGATATCAGTAGTATATTTTATGCTATTATATATGGAAAGAGTATAGAATACATTAAGACATTATTAATAAATGGCGATATCTCTTTAAATATTACCAATCTTGTTCAAATGACTCCATTATTATATGCTATTACGCAGAATAATATTCCATTACTCAAATTACTAGTAGAGTATGGAGCTGATCCAAATTTTGTTAGCAATGGATTAATTACACATCCACTAATTTTAGCTGCTCAACATGGACATTCTAATATAACTGAATTATTGATAAAATATGGTGCCGATATTAATATATGCGATCATTCTGGAAAGACTGCATTAATATATGCAAATATTACTGAAAAATGCAATATTCGAATGATTACATTTTTATTAGAAAAAGGGGCAGATATTTACATTTCTGACAATACGGGTAAAACTGCATTAATGTATGCTTATGCATATGCTAATAGGAGTAATATATCTATATTTCAGCCATTTGTAAATAAGTCCAATAGAAAACATATATTAATATATACAACAGCAGCTAAGATGTGCCAGCCTACATCTAAAATAGGAAAATTTGCTAAAATTAGTGTAAATGCTAGAAGAGATTGGTTAATGCAGGTATCTAGTTGTTTAAGTGAAGTTGTAACTGCTACTAAGTTGTAACCACTACTAAGTATTATTTTTTTTATTATATTTGATTATCAAATTTTAGTAATAAAAAAATATGAATACGCAGGTTAGTTACAACATAACATGTCATAATATACTAATTTGTCAAGAAAATATAGATAGCATTCGTATTTTACTTGAAAATGGGATAGATGTAAATGCAAAAGATGATCATTTTACAGCATTGATGATTGCCGCTGGAATTGAATATGGAATTACTATCAATTTAGCAGCTATGCGATTATTAATTGAATATGGTGCAGATGTAAATGTATTTGGAAAGCATAACCTTACAGCATTAATGGCTGCTTCTGGATGGGCAAATTATGCCAATACATATGCTATCTCTCTATTAATTAGCAATGGCGCTAATATAAATGCAATAGATAGATTTGGAAATACAGCATTAATATATTCAACTGGGATCAATACAAAAAAAAAGGGCATGGCAAATTTAGAAGCTTTTAAATTATTGCTTAAAAATGGCGCAGATATAAATATAGTAAATAAATACGGCAATACAGCACTTACATATATTTATAATGTACGCAATGCACATTCTTTCCAATCAGTTATTAATAATCATTACAGAAAAGAAGCTATTACATATTTAGAGTCTATTAAAAATATTCCTGATGTGGTAACAACTACAGTAACTAAATTTTTGAAAATTAGTGTAAATGCTAGAAGAGATTGG
>RGQD01000687.1 GCA_010030205.1 Betaproteobacteria bacterium | reverse complement strand
CCACATTGGCCAGGTGCGCCAGGCCGCGCATGGCCGCGACTTCACGGTCAGTGGCCGGTCGGTCGATGCGGTCCATCACGCTGGCGCGCAGGCTGGAATGGCCAAGCAGTGGCACGCTGTTGACGGCCGTGGCCTGGCCACGCAGTGCCTCCAGCAGGTAGGCCTGCGCGGTGGTAAAGCGTGACCCGAGGGCGGACGCGAACAAACTCAGCGGTTCGGGCAGTTTGCCGTCCGGAAGCGGGCCGAGGCTCAAACCGCAGTTGCCGAACACACAGGTGGTCACGCTGTGACCGCTGGCGTCGATCTCTTCCTGGCCGCGCGCTACATGTGCGCCCACCTCAACGATGCGGTCAACCTGCGCAGCCACGTCGGCTCGGCGGCGCGGGGTATTGCTGGCGTCGATGACGGTGCCGTGGCGGATGACGCGGTCAAACATGGCGGCGATGTTCTCTTGTGCTTCCTGCCTGCAACCAATCGGCCTGCATCACGCAGCCCGCAGCGTCATGGCTGAAACGAATCAGCGGCGGGTCGTTGGCCTGCCCGCCCTGCCATTCCGGCGCGGTGAAGCGGACGATGAAGGTGTACTCCAGCGCGGCGGGTTCGAGGCGAAAGCCCATGCGATAGCCGTCAAGGCGCAGGCCGCCCAGGGTGTGGCCATCGCGTTCGATGCGCAGCACACCGTCTGACGGGTGGTGGAAGTCACCCGCGAAAGCGCCTAGGTCCAAGGTCTCGGCCCATGCACCCGCCGGCCCGTGCTTGGGCGGCGCAGGCTGAAGGCCCTCGAAGTAGGCCTGCCAGTCGCGCGCTGGCAGGCCCAGCAGCGCGGCTGCGAGGGCATAGGCCAGGGCCACGGCGCCCTGCGTGGCGTTGACATAGACCGCGATGCCGATGCCTTGGCTGGGCAGCAAGAGCGTCATCGCCGAGACGCCGAAGTGGTTGCCGGAATGGCAGACCATCAGCTGCCCTTCGAAGTCAGACACCGCCCAGCCCAGCGCGTAGGCCGCCTGTTGCGCGCCTGGGTAGAACAAGCTGTGGATGTCCTGCCCGGGGCGGGCACAGACATGCGGCGTGTGGGTTTCTTGCAAGGCCTGGCGCGGCACGATGACACGTCCGTCGACGCTGCCACCGCCCAGCTGAAATCGCAGCCACTGCACCGCGTCTGCGCCCGACAGCGCCATGCCGCCGGCGCCCATCAGTTGTTCGGTCACCATGGTGTCGATGGGCACAGTGCGGCCGTCGATGAAGGTGTGCCAGGCGGCTTGATCCGGCAGCTCGGTGCTGGCGGCGTCACCGCCCGAGGTGCTCGTCATGCCCAGCGGATCGAGGATGCGCTGGCGCAGGGTGGCCAGAAAGCCTTGCCCGGTGATGCGGCCCACGGCGACCGCATTGGCGCTGTGCCCGGCATTGACATAGGTGAAGCGCGAACGGAACGGATGCAA
>RGQD01000686.1 GCA_010030205.1 Betaproteobacteria bacterium | reverse complement strand
GTTCATCTAGTTCAAGTGTTGTATTCAATTCAGCAATTAAATCTGAATCAGCTGATGTAGTAGGTTTGTCCAGTTTAGATGTTGTATTTGGTACAGTGATTAAACTGATTTAGCTAATGCACCTGACCCATCTAGTTCAACTATTGCATCTGGTTTAACAACTGCATCTGGTGTTATATTGATGACTGATGCATCTGAGGTTGCTGCATTTGTGACTGCATCTGAGACTGCTACATCTGTAACTGCATCTGTAACTGCATCTGATACTGCATCTATAACTGGATCTGAAGCTACTGCACATCTGCGACTGCATCTGTAACTGCATCTGAAGCTACTGCATCATCTCATCTGCGACTACATCTGTGACTGCATCTGCGACTACATCTGAGGCTACTGCACATATACGACTGCATCTGTAACTACATCTGAGGCTACTGCATCTGATTTCAGCTAGTTAACTTGCAGCATCTCATTCAACATCTGGGTTTAATGTTGAGTCAAATCAAAGACATCACAAAATTTGCTGGCATTATCAAACTGACCATGGATGCCGATTAGGCGCAGAATGTAGCTTTAAGCATTTGAATGATACTAAGCAGCTATAAAGAGATACAGCATACATAATACAGCAACAGGTGTCGCAGATGATGATGCAACCAGTACAGCAAATAATATAACATATACCATAGCAAATATTACAAATAATTACACAACTATCAAACAGATGATGCAACTAGTATCACAGCATGTACAACAATCAGCACTACAATCTGTATCACAGCATATGCAGTAGTCGATGCCACAGTATACCTCACATATAATGCAGCCAGTATCACAGCATATATCGGAATCAATGCTGCAGCCAGTATCACAGCATATATCGGAATCAATGCTACAGCCAGTATCACAGCATATATCGGAATCAATGCTACAGCATGCATCACAGCCAATGCTACAACATGTGTCACAAATAATGCAACCTATATTGCAACATATATCACATATGATGCAACCAGTACCGCATCATGTATTTTAATCAGTACTAATCACACCACATCATACATCACATATGCAACAGCCTATACATCATGAACCACATATGATACAGTCCTTACCACAGATGTCTCCACAAACAGAACAAACTATACAGTTGCAGATAGTTTCAGCAAATGCAATTACAACAAATGCAGATGCTACTGCAACATATACAACGACGCCAATAGCAATAGTAGTGTAACAAATATATTACACCAAATTCACTGAATTTTGGGACAAAATAAAAACAAAGTTTTTATTTTATTAATTTAGGAGCTTAGCTCCTAAATTGACACTTTTTTATAAAAAAAAAGAAAATTAAAAATTCAATGAATTTAATATAATTGCACCATTACAGGCATTCTCCTATTTGACAGCTAATTAGCGGTTAGAAGATTTTATTT
>RGQD01000685.1 GCA_010030205.1 Betaproteobacteria bacterium | reverse complement strand
TTAGGGCGTATGTACCCGCGCCGGTGGTGCTGGCCACGATCAGGAAGTTGCCGATGTTGGCCGCCGTGTCCTTGATGTTCACGGTCGCCAGCTTGGTACCTAGGGCTGCCTTCAGACCCGAGAAGTCGGCCACTGAGGCGGTGTCGGACACTGTCGTGGTGGTGGCCTTGAGCAGGTCAGCGGTGGCGGCAAGCTTAACGTTGGCCAGCGTATCGGTGACGGTGAAGCCGGCCGTGATCTTGGTGGACAGGGGGGCCAGCGTGGCGGCCTCGCTGGCCAGTGCGGTCGTGCTGACCGTGATGGCTGTGGCGCCAGCGTCGATGGCCGCTGCCGTGGTCTTGACCAGGTTGGCGGAGGTGTCAGAGAGGCTGTACTTCAGTGCCGCAGCGGGCGCCGCAGCGACTAGCGACGCGACGTCGGCGACAGCGGCGACGGCCGTGACCTCAACAGCCGCAACCTTGGCAAGCAGCTTGCTGTTGGCGTAGGTGACGACCCCGGCGGCGTCTGTGGTCGACTGGATCAGTCCACCAGCGGCGGTTCCGATGTTGGCCTCGACGACCTTGGCGATCGTAAGGGCGCCCTTGGCGGCCGTATTGATGGTGACGGCTTGGGCCAGAGTCGCAGAACCAGTGGCCGTAATGGTGCCCGCCTTGGCAAGCGTTCCAGTAGCGGTTGCAGCGAGAGAGGCAGACGTCCCGGTCAGGTTGAAGGCGGCCGCAGGTGCGAGCGTGAGCAAGGTGGTCGCGTTGGCACCACTGAGAGTGGCCACGTCGCTGGCGACGATGCTGTAGGTGTTGGCGCCGTTTAGCAAGAAGGTGTCTGATGCCTTGGTGGCAGGAGCAGGCACGGCAACGCTGGTTGCTGCGGTATTGGCTGCCAGGATGTTGGCTGCGGTGTCCACGACACGCACCTGCACCGCCGCACCGGCGGGCTGGCCGGCCTGAGCAGCGAACTTGTAGGCGCTGTTGGCACCGTTTTGCGCGGCCTCGGCCTGCGCGACAGTCCAGGTGATGGAGCCCACGTCGCTCACAGTGAGTGCTGTGGCTGCCGTCAACGCCGCCGCGCTGGCCGAGTTGATGTTGGCGGCCGTGTCGGCTACTGCGACGCCGGTGACTGCCGTAACTACCGTTTTGGTGGCCGCATCGTTGGCGGTGAGGTTACGGGCGGCAATGACCATCGCCGAGTTGGCCGGCAGGATCAGAGTATCGACGGCGTCGGCCAGGTCGTACTGGACCTTGGTCGCGTTGGCAGAGCCGACGGCGGTGAGCATGGCGTTCGCCGCGGCCACCGTGTTGGCGCCCGAGACGACGATCTTTGCGACCTGCGTGCTGCCCAGGATGCCGGCGCTCGCGGCGGCGATGTTCGCAGCCGAATCGGTCACCGTCAGCGAGTAGTTGATGCCAGCGCCCTGCAGCGCCAGCAGCTTGTCGCCGTTGATCT
>RGQD01000684.1 GCA_010030205.1 Betaproteobacteria bacterium | reverse complement strand
TGAAAACGTAATTCAAGATTCAAAATATTATAGTAAAAGATAGATATACTAAAAAGTATAAATACATTTTTACATTGTATAAAAATGTATTTTTTCCCTTTTTTATTACCGTTTATGTTTTCCATTTATGCTTTACCTCTTTTTATTTCTACTATCAAAAAAATGGGACAAATAAAAAGGAGAGAAATAATAATGGGACAAAAAGGTCTCCTACAAAAAATAAACGGATTTTATGGATTGATAGGTCCGAATATTGAGAGAAAAAAAACCAAATCCATTTACGATCTTTTTATGGGAAATGGAATAGTTCAAGGTGTTTTTATAGAAGATGGTAGTATTACTTATATAAAACAAGAGGTAGAAACAGATAAATTCAAAATGGAAGATCATTATTTGAGAAAACGAAAACCAATACTAATGTTACCTATTCCAAATATATTGGGTGTTGCAAATACCGCGTTTTTCCATTTTAAAAACAAAACATACGCACTTTTTGAGAGAGATTTACCATATGTCATTGATATTGATTTTAACCAGAAAAAAATGAATACATTAGGGAAATGCGAAATAGAAGATATTGCGCATTTTTCAGCACATACAAAAATAAGATATTCGGATGATTATTCTTATATTGAAACGATCGATTATGATCTCTTACAGAAAAAAGTCAAAGTATATCAATTAGATCCATATTTTCGCATTTTATCTACTTTAAAAATTCCAATGAAATATGCACCCATGGTGCATGATTTTATTTCGACTCCAAATTCCATTATTCTTCTAAATTCCCCTTTTATGGCAGATATTCATCTTTTACCTCATTTTTCCGCAAAAATAAAATTAGATGTTACGAAATCTTCCATTTTTTATGTAGTGGAAAGAGAGAATAATAGGATAGAGAGATATTATGTGGATCAAGGAATCTATATTTTTCATTATACAGATGTATATGAAACAGAAAAAGAAATCACAATATATGCACCGGTGCATCCTTCTCTCGATTTTTCGAAATTAGAAATAAAAGGAAAATATCGCAAATTGGTTTTGAATAAACAAACGAGAACCGTGCAAATCGAACAAAATCCAGAATTAGAAAAGTGGAATGTGGAATTTCCCGTTCCTTTTTACCATGAAAATAAAAAGAAAATCATCATGCGATATGTAGATGAAACGAATTGGTTAAATACTGGATTCGTTATTTGTCATAAATTAGAATTCGAAAAACATATTCGTTTTCAAGGAAGATGTATTTGTGGAGAACCTTCTGTGTTAACTATTGATTTGGATACATATGCTCTTTTTTTTACAATAGATAAAGACGATAATGGATATTTCAATGTATTAAATCTTATGACGGAAAAAAACGAGGAAATTCCAATGAATGAAAAAATGAAAATTGGATTTCATTCTCTTTTTTTACCAAATATGAATGCAATTTAA
>RGQD01000683.1 GCA_010030205.1 Betaproteobacteria bacterium | reverse complement strand
GTGTTCGCCAGCACCGAGACGGTCTCGCCAGGCTGAAAGCCTAGGCTGACCAGGCCGGCGCCGATCTCGCTGGCGATCGTGCCCACCTGCGTCCAGCTGTAGCTGCGCCAGATGCCCAGATCCTTCTGCCGCATCATCACCTTGTCGCCGTTCTCGCGCACCCGCAACCAGAACATCTGGGCCACAGTGTCGAAGGGCAGCTTGTCCAGCGTCCAGGCTGGTCGGTCGGTGGTCGTGACGATGCGGTGGGGGTCAAGTGCTGTCGTGGTCATGAGGTCATCGCCAGGTTTTCTTCTTCTTCCAACGCCGCTCACCGCGCACGCCCGTTTCCTTCATGCCGAGGTAGAACTCGCGGATGTCGTCCTTCTCACGAAGCACGTCGCAACGGTCTTCCATGACGATGCGGCCGTTCTCGAGCACATAGCCGTAGTCGGCCGCGTTGAGCGCCATGTTGGCGTTCTGCTCGACCAGCAGGATGGTGGTGCCGCGCTCGCGGTTGATGCGCACGACGATCTCGAAGATTTCCCTCGTCAGCTTCGGACTCAGACCCAAGCTGGGTTCGTCGAGCAGGATCAGGTCGGGCTGGGCCATCAACGCGCGGCTGATGGCCAGCATCTGCTGCTGGCCGCCCGACAGCAGGCCGGCATCCTGCGCGGCCCGCTCGCGCAGGATGGGGAAGTAGTTGAACACCTGCTCGATGTCACGGGCCACGCCATCCTTGTCATGGCGGGTGTAGGCGCCCATCAGCAGGTTGTCGCGCACGCTGAGCAGCGGAAACACCTCGCGGCCTTCGGGCACATGGGCCAGACCGCGCCGTACGATCTCGGCTGGGTCTTTCGCGGTGATTTCAGCGCCCTTGAACATCACCGTGCCACGGGTGGGATCGAGCACGCCGGAGATCGTCTTGAGGATGGTGCTCTTGCCCGCGCCGTTGCTGCCCAGCACGGTGGCGATCTCCCCTTGGCGCACCTGCAGGCTCACGCCTCGGATGGCCTTGATGGGGCCATAGGCGCTTTCGACATTGGCCAGCGAGAGCAGCACGGCGGGTTCTGCGCTCATGTCAGGCGGCCTTTCTGCGCAGCGACGACACGTCGTCCATCGATCCCAGGTAAGCCTCGATCACGCCGGGGTGGCTTTGCACCTCGGCCGGCGTGCCCAAGACCAGCTTCTCGCCTTGGTTCATCGCCAGCACACGATCGCTGACGCGCGACACCAGGCTCATGTCATGTTCAACCATCAGCACGGTGATGCCCAGTTCGTTTTTGATGTCCTGGATCCACCAAGCCATGTCTTCGGTTTCTTCCACATTCAGACCCGAAGACGGTTCATCCAGCAACAGCAGCTTGGGGCCGGTGCACAACGCGCGGGCCAGCTCCACCACCTTGCGCTTGCCATACGGCAGGCCGGCCACGAAGCTGTCGCGCAGAGGCTGGAGCTCGA
>RGQD01000682.1 GCA_010030205.1 Betaproteobacteria bacterium | reverse complement strand
GCCTGAGCCATCATCGCCTGCGCCTCGGGCAGTGCGATCGCGTGGGGTGCGACCCGGGCCATGCTGGCGAGCGTAACCACGCGGTTGAGATGAGGCCAGAGTTGGCGCAGCATGCGCCGGGTCAACCAGACCGCAAACAGTTCACCGGCAGCGGTGCGCAGTTGCCACAGCACGCGGTCGGCGGTCGGCTGGTAGCGCACTTGCATCTGATGGATGTTCACCGCTCTATTTTAGGCAAGCCAGGGCGCTGGCGCCGGGCTTTGGTCGGATTTCATCAGGCGCTGCCGACCTGATCTTGCGCAATTCGCGTGCCTAGCGGCGACCGGCCTTGGGCTTGAAATGGCGCCCAAGAGCCCAACGTCGGAAGCTATCAGGAGGAATTGCCATGCGTCTCGACAAACTCACCACCGCCTTCCAACAAGCCCTGGCCGAGAGCCAGAGTCTGGCGGTGGCCCGCGACAACCCCTACATCGAACCGAGCCACTTGCTCGCAGCGATGCTGGTGCAGCCCGATGGTCCTAAGGCCTTGCTGGACCGCGCCGGCGCCAACACCGCAGCGCTGAAGACCGCGATGGACGTGGCGATCAACAGCCTGCCCGGCGTGCAAGGCGGTGGTCAGGTGCAGGCCGGGCGCGACTTGGTGCAGTTGCTGCAGGCTGCCGACAAGGAGGCCACCAAGCGCGGTGACCAGTTCATTGCCAGCGAGATGTTTTTGCTGGCGCTGGCCGACAGCAAGAGCGACATCGGCGGCATCGTGCGCGGCCACGGTCTGTCGCGCAAGGCGCTGGAAGCCGCAGTCGATGCGGTGCGCGGGGGGGCTGCGGTCGACTCGGCTGAATCAGAAGGCCAGCGCGAGGCCTTGAAGAAATACACGCTAGACCTGACCGAGCGGGCCAGACAAGGCAAGCTTGACCCGGTGATAGGCCGCGACGATGAGATTCGCCGCGCGATCCAGGTGCTGCAGCGCCGCACCAAGAACAACCCTGTGCTGATCGGCGAGCCAGGCGTCGGCAAGACCGCGATCGTCGAAGGTTTGGCGCAGCGCATCGTCGCTGGTGAGGTGCCCGACACGCTGCGCGACAAGCGCGTGCTGGTGCTCGACATGGCCGGGCTGCTGGCAGGTGCCAAGTACCGCGGCGAGTTCGAGGAGCGGCTCAAAGCAGTGCTCAAGGAAGTGTCGGCCGACGAGGGCCGCATCATCTTGTTCATCGACGAGTTGCACACCATGGTGGGCGCTGGCAAGGCCGAGGGCGCGATCGATGCCGGCAACATGCTCAAGCCTGCGCTCGCGCGTGGCGAGTTGCACTGCATTGGCGCGACCACGCTGAACGAATACCGCAAGTATGTCGAGAAGGATGCCGCGCTCGAGCGTCGTTTTCAGAAAGTACTGGTCGACGAGCCCAGCGTCGAGGCCACGATCGCGATCTTGCGCGGCTTGCA
>RGQD01000681.1 GCA_010030205.1 Betaproteobacteria bacterium | reverse complement strand
GGCGTGTCGGTGGCGATACTGCACACCGAATCCAAGTCGGTCAGCAATGCTGTCACCGATGCGGACGGCCGCTACGCCGCCCGCGGTCTGCGCGTCGGCGGCCCCTACACCATCACCTTCAGCAAGGACGGCAAGTCTGAGCAGCGTGAAGGCGTCGTGCTGGCGCTTGCCGAGACACTGAACCTGGACGCCCAACTCGGCACCGCCACCGTGGTCGTCACCGGTCAATCGGCCAGCAGCACCTTCAACCGGTCCAATATGGGTTCGGGCACCAATATCGGCGGTGCCCAACTCAACGCGCTGGCCTCGATCCAGCGCAACCTGCAAGACTACGCCCGAATCGACCCGCGTATCTCGCAGACCGACAAAGAGCGCGGCGAGATCTCGGCGCTGGGCCAGAACTCGCGATACAACTCGATCACGATCGACGGCGTGACCACCAGCGACACCTTCGGCCTCGAAGCCAACGGCCTGCCCACGCTCAAACAACCGATCACGATCGACGCGATCCAATCGGTTCAGGTCAATGTCAGCAACTACGACGTGACCCAGAAAGGCTATACCGGCGCCAACATCAACGCGGTGACCAAGAGCGGCACCAACGAGTTCAAGGGCAGCGTTTATTACGTTTACCGCAATGACGGCTTGGTGGGCCAGCGCTACAACATGGCCACCGACACCTACTTCGATGCGCCCAAGTTCAAGGAAGAGACCAAGGGCTTCACCCTCGGCGGTCCGATCATCCCCGACAAGCTGTTCTTCTTCGCCAGCTACGAAGAGCTCAAGAGCACACGCAACGCCCCTGACTACGGCCCGGTCGGCGATGCCAAAACCAATGTCGCCATCACGCCTGGCTTCATGAGTTCAGCTGCGGCAATCGCCAAGAGCAGCTATGGCATGAACATTGGCGATTTCAGCATTCCCAGCGGTTCGCAAGTTTCAGTCAAGGACACGCTGCTCAAGCTCGACTGGACGATCAACGACCAACACCGAGCCAATCTGCGCTACACCAAGACCGTTCAGTCAGAACCGATTTTCCCCAACATTTCGTCGAGCGCACTGTCGCTGAACTCAGACTGGTACGCGCAGAACAAATCGATCGAGACCGTGGTCGGACAGTGGTTCGCTGACTGGAGCCCTGGCTTCAGCACCGAAGCCAAGCTGTCTTACCGCGACTACACCAGCGTGCCGGCGAACAATTCCCAGCTGCCGCAGGTGCAGCTTTTCGTGGCAGGCGCCTTGCCGGCCGGCACGCCGGCCACCACGGTCGCCAACCGCTCGCTGTACTTCGGCACCGAACGCAGCCGCCACGACAACGCGCTGGCAACCAAAACCACCGACGGCTACTTCTCGGGCAACTGGGCGCTGGGTGCACACGAGGTCAAGGCGGGCGTCGATTTCAGCCGCAACGAGGTCTTCAACGCCTTCTTGCAAGACACC
>RGQD01000069.1 GCA_010030205.1 Betaproteobacteria bacterium | reverse complement strand
TGCCGAAGAACATCGTGTGGGCGAAGCTGACGATGCCGGTGTAGCCCAAGAGCAAGTCGTAGCTGGCCACCAACAGGATGAACACCAGCATCTTGGCCGCCACGCCCAGCGCCTTGCTGCCGGGGAAAGCAAACGGCGCGATGGCCAGGCCGATGACGATCAGCACCAGGATCAACGCAAGCCAGCGACTGCGCGGCAAGTCGTGCGAGAGAAGTCGGTTCAACATTTTCATGTCAACCCCTCCTCCGACGGGTACATCCGCCGATGCGCCAAGGGGATGCGGGCCGGCTTGGTGAACTGAGGCCGGACTCGGGCAGTCCCTGCGGACTGCCCGTGCCTGCCGGGCCACCAGCTTCGATCAACGATGAGCCTTTCATCGGTTCGTCACGGGATACAGGCCTTGCGGCCGCCAGAGCAGGATCGCCACCATCAGCCCGATGTTGGAGAACAGCGCCACCTTGGGCGCCAGAAAACCGGTGTAGTTGGCCATCAGCCCAACCAGCAGCGCGCCGACGAAGCAGCCCAGCGTCGAGCCCAAGCCGCCGATGATGATGACGATGAAGATCAGCACGTTGACCTGTGCGCCGATCTGCGGCGTGACGTTCTGCTGGTACAGCCCCCACATCACGCCACCCAGGCCCGCCAGCGCCGATCCGGCGACAAACACGCCGACGAACAGGCGCCGGATACGGTAGCCCAGGCTCTCGACCATCTCGCGGTCCTGCACGCCAGCGCGGATCAGCAGGCCGAGCTTGGTGCGGTTCAGCGTCCAGGCCAGCAAGGCAAACACCAGCAGCCCGATCGAGCCGGCCAGCACGCGGTAGATCTCGACCGACGCACCGTCGCCGATGGCGATCAACCAGGAGCCGCGCAGCGCCGACGGCAGCGGCAACGCGATCTGCTGCGGGCCCCAGATCACCTTGATCAACTCTTCGGCGACGATCATGCCGCCCATCGTGATCAGGATCTGCTTGAGATGCAGGCCGTAGACCGGCCGAACGATCACGCGCTCGAAGGCCCAGCCCACCGCGCCCGCCACAACCATCGCAGCGAGCATCGCCGCAAACACGCTGGCAAACTGGGCCGGCGCCGATTCGCCGGCCCAATCGGCCAGCCCGCCGATCAGCGTGGTGGCGACGAAAGCGCCCAGCGCAATGAACACGCCATGGCCGAAATTGAGCACATCCATCAGGCCGAACACCAGCGTCAGACCCGAGGCAATCACGAAGATGATCAGCCCCATCGCCAGCCCGGCGACGGTCAGCGTCAGCCAGCTGCTCGGGCTGGCGATGGCTGGCAAGGCCAGCCCCATCAGCCCGCCCAGCAAGCCCAGCGGGCGCCAGTCGAACTCGGCCTTCGGGATCTGGAGCCCCTCGACCGGCGCGTACGCCGGCCGGTCCCCCGAGGGGACGCGGGCCGACTTGGTGAACTGAGGCCGGACTCGGGCAGTCCCTGCGGACTGCCCGTGCCTGCCGAGGACCATCGGCCTCTGGCCGATGGTGGCCCGGCGCTCGGCCCGCTTCGCTTCGTTGAGCGTCATGCCGCCGCTCCCAGCGACAGGCCCAGCAGCCGCTGCTGCATCGCTTGATCCTCGGCCAACTCGGCCATGGTCCCGCGGTGTACGACCCGGCCGTTGTCCATCACCGCCACTTGGTCGCCCAAGGCCTGGGCCATCGCGAAGTTCTGCTCGACCAACAGGATGGTGGTGCGCTGGCGCTTGAGTTCATGGAAAGCGTCGATCAGCTTGCGGACGATCGAAGGCGCCAAGCCTTTGCTGGGCTCGTCGATCAATATCAGCAAACGCGGCTCGATGATGGCGCGGGCCACCGCCAGCATCTGCTTTTGCCCACCCGACAGCTTGCCCGCCGGGTAGAGCCAGAATTTCTTCAGCGCAGGGAAGAGCTCGAAGATCCATTCCAACCGTCGGGTGTCGAGCTCGCCCGCGTGGCGCGCAGCGCGGGCGGCCAGCACCATGTTGTCCTGGACCGTCAGGTCGCTGAAGATGCCCATGCTCTCGGGCACGTAGGCGATGCCCTGGGTCGCGATGTCGGGCGTGGCCTGGCCTTTGATCGACTGACCTTTGAAGCGCAACTCGCCCGCGCTGGCCGGCCACAGACCCATGATGGTTCGCAGCGTGGTGGTCTTGCCCGCGCCGTTGCGACCCAGCAGCATCGTCACCTGGCCCTCGGGCACCGTGAAGTCGACGCCGTGCAGGATGTGGTAAGCGCCAATGTGGGTGTGCACACCGCGCAGCACCAGAAATTCGTCATTCATGCAGGCTGCCCTTCCGGCTCGGCGGCGGGGCCGCCGAGGTAGGCTTGCTGCACGACAGGCGAGGCGATCACCGCCGCCGGCTCACCGTCGGCCACCAGTTGGCCGTTGTGCAGCACGATGATGCGGTCAGCCAGTTCACGCACCACGTCCATCTTGTGCTCGACCAGCAAAATGGCGGCATCGCGTCTTGTCTTCAGCGCGCGGATCAGGTCCAGGATCACCGGCACCTCGTCAACGCTCATGCCGGCGGTCGGCTCGTCGAACATGAAGACCCGGGGGTCGAGCGCGATCAGCAGCGCCACCTCGAGCTTGCGCTGGTCGCCATGCGGCAAGCTGCTGGCATGCGCCTGCGCCTTGTCGGCCAGGCGCACCTGGTTCAGGATGGCCTGCGCCTCGTCAATCCAGGCCTTGCGGTCGAGCCAGACACGCCAGAAGTCCACCCCGCCCCAAGCACCGCCTCGTCCGCGCCCAGCCTCGCGGGCCTGGATCGCCAAGCGCACGTTCTCCAGCACCGTCAGGTTGGCAAATAGCTGGGTCAGCTGGAAGGCCCGACCCAGCCCGAGCCTGGTGCGCAGCGGCGCCGGCAATCGGGTGATGTCCTGCCCGTCTAGCAGCACCCTGCCCTCGCTGGCCGGCAGCTGACCCGACATCAGGTTGAAGAAGGTGGTCTTGCCCGCGCCGTTGGGGCCGACGATGGCAGTGAGCGTGCCCGGCGCAAACGCGCAGGACACATGGTCGACGGCCACATGGCCGCCAAAACGGATGGTCAGGTCCTGGGTTTCGAGCAAGGGGGAGGTTCCTCGCGTCCGCGATGAGTTGACTTCGGTTCTTTGGAGTACCACCGGCCAAAGGCGTAGCGAGCGGCCGGCAGCCTAGGCGCGGGAGGACCTGGCAACCGGAACGTAGCAGCGCTACGTGAGGATTGACGGGGGGACCCGCAACGACGGATCCCGGTCGCGCAGTAGCCGAACGATCACTTGTTCCGGATCGGGACCTGCATTTCTTCGGCTCTTATCTCCCGCACTAACTCCGGCACGCCCCAGGCAAAAGCCGGGTCGACCTTGATCTTGAAGTGGTACATGTCCTGCAGCGCTTGGTGGTCTTCCTTGCGGAACACCATCTTGCCCTTGGGCGTCTGGAAGCTCATGCCCTCCATCGCCGCGATCAGCTTGTTGGTGTTGGTGTCACCCTTGGTCCGCTTCAGCGCCTCGACGACCGCGATCGCCGCGCTCATGCCTCCGGCGGTGAAAAAATCAGGCGGCGTCTTGTACTTGGTGTAGTGGTTGGCCACCAGCCACTCATTGACCGGGTTCTTCGGGATGCCAAAGTAGTAGTACAGCCCGCCTTCCATGCCGGGGAACTGCTTGTAGGCGGTCATCGCCGGCAGGATGTTGCCGCCGGTAGCAATCTCGATGTTGTGGCGCTTGAAGTCGAGGTCGGCGATCTTGAACGGGTTGCCGCCAGCCCAGATGATCCAGACGATCTTGCGGCCGGGTTGATCTTTGAGCTTGTCGATGATGCGCTGGGCGGCGGCGGTGAAGTCAGTGGTCGCTGCGGGCAGGTATTCCTCGTGCGCGAGCTTGGACTTCTTCAGCGCTTCCCGGAAAGCCTTGACGCCGTCCTTGCCGAATGCGTTGTCCTGCGCCAGTGTGACCAGCGTGGTGCCGGTCTTGTCCAGCGCGACCGCGTTGGCGATCGCGTCCTGGCTGGAGTTGCGGCCGGTGCGGAAGATGTACTTGTTCCACTTGTCGCCGGTGATCGAATCGGCCACCGCGGGCTCGACCAGCAAGATCTTCTTGTATTCCTCGGCCACCGGCAGCATCGCCAGCGCGACAGGCGATGCGGTCGGACCGACCGCGATGTCGACCTTGTCGTCAGCGTAAGCTGCGGCCAGCGCGCTCTTGCCCACGTCCGCCTTGCCCTGGTCGTCCTTCTCGATCACCACCAGCTTCTTGCCCTCGACCGCGAAGCTGCCACCGGTGGCGTAGTCCAGGCCGAGGTTGAAGCCGATGATGGTTTGCTTGGCGTAGGCCTCGAGCGGGCCGCTCTTGCTGGCGATCAGCGCGATGCGGATCTCGGCAGGTTTTTGTGCGATGGCGGCTGCTGGCAGCAGCAGGTTGGCGCCAAGGGCTGAGATCGCCAGCGAGAGGGTGCTCAGCGCAGCTTGGCGGCGCGAATTGGATGTTTTGGTCATGGCGGATGCTCCTGCTATTGGTTATTTCGGGCGTCGCCCAAGCTCGATCTTGACACGCATTAGGCCAGCCCAGACCGATGCGTTGTCAGATTGCCGCAAACTCGTGCCGGCGCTTGACTTGGCGTGGGAATTTACTTCTCCAGCAAGACATGGTTTAGACCCATCACGCTCCGCCGACACCGCTGGGCCGGCGACCATTCGCACAGACCGACTTCAATCGCTTGCGATGGCCACGCGACACCCTCACCAAGGCAGCCCTGCGCGCCTGCATTCGTTGCTGGAGTGGCGTGCGCTGGTCGAGATCGCGATGCTGCCTTTCACTTGGCCCTTGCTGGGCACCGCGCCGCAGGGCGACGGCCACCCGGTGTTGTTGCTGCCGGGCTTCATGGCCGACGAGATCACGCTGGTCGCGCTCAAGACCTTTCTGCGCGGCCGAGGCTACAAAGTCCAGACCTGGGGGCTGGGCCGCAACATCGGTTTTCAACGCCGCCATGCCGAGGCGCTGGAGCAGAAAATCCGCCACCTGCACCACCAGACCGGCCGCAAGGTCAGCCTGGTGGGCTGGAGCCTGGGGGGCATGTTTGCACTCTATCGCGCGCACCAGGCCAGCGAATGCGTGCGCCAGATCATCACGCTGGGCAGCCCGGTCAGCGTCGACGCCGAGTGCAGCCAATCGCCGGCACTGGTCAAGGCGTTCTGCCGGATGATCGCCCACACAATAGGCATCGATGAGTTGCCTGTACTCGACCAGCGACGGTGTGGTGCCGCCGCAGGGGGCCACGGTGCAAGGGGTCGGCCGACGGATTGGCGACCAGGCGAACGAGCCAACGCCAGGTACTCCTGGAAGTTGTCACGCAGGCACAAGGCAAAGACCTACGGATCAGGCATCAACTCGCGGCAAGAGGTGGGCGAGATCACGGCCCGGCCGTCGTAGCGGGTGATCGCATAGGCCAGCCCCAAGCCGTCGCTAGCCAGCACGAACTTGAACCTGACCCTCGCGCCGGGCGCGGTGGACTGGTCGAAGATGTTCAACAGGCTGAGGTTGGCGTTCGAGCGCGCGGTGTCCGAACACAGAAAGCCGGCGTCATGCCCGCTGAGTTGGCGCATGGTTTTGAGCTGGGGTGTGGCTGCAAAGTAGTTTCTGCAGACCGATGGCAAATCCATCGGCACCGGCAGTACTGGACCAGCATCGCCAGCAAGCCCTAGAGCGCCAAACCCAATCGGCGCGAAAACCTAGCGCTTTTGCACACCTGTTGCGGTGAGCCCGCGAGCCGCACCTGCGCAAAGCCAAGACGCTCACCGGCTCAGCGCTGCAGCATCTCCGCGATGGCCTCTCTCGAGCAAGTCCCCGACGCACTGGCGGTTTTCCGTGCACGCCGCTCTAGCAAGACCTATCTCGCAGGCGAGGTTGCAGTCCCCGCGCTGCGAGGTGTGCGCATCAAGTCACGCCAAGTGCCGGGGTCTTGAGTCGCCATGCACGCTGCCAGTGCCGGATCGGCCGCCGCCCCACCAGAATCGGGCCATGCAATCCGGCGACGACGACCCCACCCGAGCGTTGGACGATTTCGCCCGCCGCATGCGCACAGGCAAGCCGTCGACAGAACCGCCAGCGCTTTCGGCACGACCGGTTTCGGGACCATCGACCCGACCTGAAGCCCGCAATGCAACACTGCGCAGCGGTCTGGCCTGGAACCCGCGCGATCTGGTCGATGTCCAGGACCTGGCCGAAAAGCTACGCGACGCCACGCAACCTCAAGGCGTCACTGAGCCCGACTGGCAACCCGATCCAACGGCCTTGCAGCTGCGCCCCACCCCCCATCCGCGCCTGCTCAAAAGCTGGCAACCGAGCGCCTGGGCCGGTGCGCTGCGCGAGGTGATCGGCAGCTGCACCGAACTCATCAACCAAGCCGCCGGACCGGTGGTCGAAACCTACCCCGCGCTGCAACTGCTTGCGCTGTGGCCACCGCAGCGGCCAGGCCAAGCGCCGCTAGGCCGCTGGCCGCAACAAATCCGCATGTTCGCGCTGGCGCCAGACCAGATTGGCGCGGCGGTGCTGGCGGACCTGCCCGTGGATGCCATGCTGTGGTTGGGCGCGCAACACACAGACTGGGCGCTGGCCGCCGAGATCTTGCTGCACCATGAGCCTGCGCTGCGCCCGTTCCAGCGCGAGGGTTTGCGCGACTTCATTGCAGCCGAGCGCGAGGCCGGCTTCACCAAGCTCAACACCGGCTACCAACAAGCGCTACCGGGTGGCGCGGTGCTGCAGCGCTGAGGCGGTACCAGCGCGCGAAAGCGCAGCCTGCCCTAGACCTGCCCATCACACCGCGGGTCGGTACAGCCGGTCAGCAGGCGGCTCAGTCCGCCGTCGCGCCCGAGTCGCGAACCACTTGGCCCAGACGCACCGATTCGGCGCGTATCAGCTGGCCGAACTGCTCGGCGCTGCCGGCCACCACCGGTGTGCCCAGCTCTTCCCATTTCTTGCGGAACACCGGGTCCTTGAAGATCGCGTTCAGCGTGGTGTTGAGCTTGGCGATGATGGGCTCGGGCGTGCCGGCACGCACCGCGATGCCGTGCCAAGCGGTGGTCTCGAAACCCGGCAGGCCGGCCTCGGCCATCGTCGGCACATGGGGTAGCGCGGGGCTGCGAACGCTGGAGGTCACGGCCAGCGGCACCAGGCGTTCGGTTTTGACGAACTGCAGCGAGCTGCCCAGCACGTCGAACATCACCTTGACCTGGCCACCGACCAAGTCGTTGAGCGCCGGGCCGGCACCGCGGTAGGGGATGTGCGAGAGCTTGACGCCCGCAGCCTTGCCGAAAATCTCACCCGCCAGATGTTGCGGCGTGCCATTGCCAGCCGAGGCGAAACTGAAATCCGCAGGCCGCAGCCTGGCCTGCGTGATGAACTCCTTGACCGTCTTGACACCGGCCGAAGGGTGGACCTCGAACAGCAGCGGGAACGATGAGATCTGGATCACCGGCACCAAGTCATTCAGTGCGTTGAACGGCATGGACTTGTACAGGCTGGCGTTGACCGCCATCGGTCCGCTGGCGGCCAGCAGCAAGGTGTAGCCGTCGGCCGGCGCCTGCTTGGCGACCTCGGCGCTGCCCAGGTTGCCGCCGGCCCCGCCCTTGTTCTCGACCAGCACGGTCTGGCCCAGACGCGATTGCATCTCGGGTTGCAACAGCCGCGCCATCAAGTCGGTCGGCCCGCCCGGCGGATAGGGCACGACGAAACGGATCGGGTGCGAGGGGTAAGCGGTCTGGGCCTGGGCAACAAAGGCGAACAGCGCCAGGCTTGACGCGAGCAGTTTGGACAGACGAGTAACGGAGCGCATGGTGGGTCTTGTCATAAGGTCAGAAGGTCATCGGGCTGGCGGTCGGCGCCAGGCGCTTCAGGCGCCGAAGCGCTGTCGCACATCCTGCGCAGTGGCCAAAGGCCGACCCAGACAGCGGGCAGCGTCGGCAGACTGCATCACCAGAGCAGCATTGTCAGGCGCGAGGCTGCCGTCCTTGAGCAGCAGGTTGTTCTCGAAACCGACCCGCACATGCCCACCCAGCGCCGCAGCAGCCATCGCGCAAGCGTGTTCGGTCGCACCGAAAGCGCACATCGCCCAGGGCTCAGGGCCGCTGTGGGCCTGGACAAATGGCAGCAGGTCCAGCGGGCTAGAGACTTGTCCAGCGCTGTAGCGACCCAGCACGAACAGCAGGAACCAGGGCGCGTCGGGCACCGTGCCGTCGGCGCGCAGCGCCTGCCAGCGCAGCAGGTCGGCCAGATCGTAGAGGATGACCTGGGTCATCACCCGCTCGCGTGCCAGCCAGCCGAAGAATTCGGCCAAGCCGGCAGCGCCGATCCCGGGCTGGTCGACCTCTCGCAAACCCACCGACACCGCCTCGGGACGCACCGAACACACCATCGCGATCTGCGCTGGCGCAGCGTAGACCTTGGCCGCCTCGCTGGTGATCTGCAACACCAGCGCATTGCCGACCGCAGCGTGGACCACGCGCAAGGCTTCGCGGTAGCCTGCGGCGTCCAGGCTGTGGCGGCCCTCAGGGTCGCGGATGTGCAGATGCAGCATCGCCGCACCCGCATCCAGACAACGCTTGGCGTCGGCCGCCAATTGAGCGGGCGTCAGCGGCAACGCCGGATGGTCGGCGGCCTGCTTGTATGCACCGTTGGGCGCGACCGTGAGGATCAACGGGTCGGTCATCGCGGGCCGACTGCTCAAGCCGTCCCGGTCGGGTGGTCTGCGGCCACGCTGACCTCAGGCGCCGTCACCGGGCCTTTGCCGCTGAAGCGGTCAAGCGCCAAGTAGATCACCGGCGTGATGTAGAGCGTGATCATCTGCGAGAACACCAGGCCACCGACCACCGCCACGCCCAAAGGCTGGCGCAACTCAGCGCCGGCTCCCAGGCCAAACGCGATCGGCAGTGCGCCCATCAGCGCGGCCAATGTCGTCATCATGATCGGCCTGAAGCGCAGCACACAGGCCTCGCGGATCGCCTGTTGCGGCGTCATACCGCCGTGGCGCTGCGCGTCGAGCGCGAAGTCGATCATCATGATCGCGTTCTTCTTGACGATGCCTATCAGCAGCAGGATGCCGATGGTGGCGATCAAGGTCAGGTCCATGTCAAACCACTTCAAGGTCAGCAGCGCACCGACCGCCGCCGAAGGCAGACCTGCCAGGATCGTGATCGGGTGGATGTAGCTCTCGTAGAGCACGCCCAGCAACACATAGATCACCAGCAGCGCGCCGACGATCAGCACGATCTGGCTGCCCTGCGAGTTCTTGAACACCGCCGCGTCGCCGCCATAGGCCGTGATCACCGAATCGGGCAGCCGGATTTCTTGGCGAACCTTGTCGATACGGTTGGTCGCGTCGCCCAGCGCAGCACCTGGCGCCAGGTTGAACGAGACCGTCACCGCTTGCAACTGACCGACGTGGTTGATCGAGGTCGGTCCGACCGTGCGCTTGACGGTTGTGAACGCCGACATCGGCACCAGCGCGCCGGTGGAGGCGCGAACATAAACCCCGCCCAACGCGCTCTCGTCGGCCTTGGCCTGCGGCGCCACCTCCATGATCACCTGGTAGCTGTCGACAGCGGTGTAGATCGTGCTGACCTGGCGCTCGCCGAAGGCCGAGAACAGGCCCGAGCGGATCGCGTCTATCGACACCCCCAGCGCGTTGGCACGCGCCCGGTCGATGTTCAAGCTGGCCTGCAGGCCGCGCAGTTGCGAGTCGCTGGTGACATCGCGGAACAGCGGATCAGCGCGAAGCTTTTCCTGCAGCTTCTGCGCCCAGTCGTTCAACTCGCCGGCCTGAACGCTCTGCAGGATGTACTGGTACTGGGCCTTGCTGGGCCGGCCGCCGAGCTGCAGGTTCTGCGTCGGCCGCATGAAGGCGTTGATGCCCGGCACGCTGCGCAGCTTCTTGCGCAGGCCCTCGATCACCTGCTTCATCGGCGGACGTTCGCTGCGCGGCTTCAAGTTGATGAACATCCGGCCAACGTTCTGCGAGCCTTGCCCGCCGTTGAACGAGGTCACGCTAGCGACCGCCGGGTCGGCGCGCAGCAGCGCAGCGACCTGGTCCTGCAAGCGCACCATCTCGATGAACGACACGTCTTCGGCCGCCTCGGTGCTGACGTTCATCTGCCCGATGTCCTCTTCAGGGAAAAAGCCTTTGGGGATGTCCTTGAAGAGAAACCCGGTCGCGACAAAAGTCAGCAGCGCGACCAGCAACACGGTCTTGCGCCAGCGCAGCGCGCCGTCCAGGGTGCGGCTGTAGCCGCTCAACATCGCATCGAAGGCGTAGCCAAAGCCGCGCACCAGGAATCCCGGCGGCTTCTTGTGCTCTTCGTCAGTCAGAAAGCGGCTGGCCATCATCGGCACCAGCGTCAGCGAGACGAAGGCCGAGGCGACGATCGCCAGGCCGACGATGACCGCGAATTCGTGGAACAGCAAGCCGATCACGCCGGGCATGAAGAAGATCGGGATGAACACCGCGATCAGCGAGATCGAGATCGACAGGATCGTGAAACCGACCTCGCGCGAGCCGCGCAGCGCGGCCTGAAAAGGCGGCTCGCCGTTCTCGACATGGCGCATGATGTTTTCGAGCATCACGATCGCGTCGTCGACCACCAGACCGACCGCCAGCGTCAGCCCCAGCAGCGAGATGTTGTCGATGGTGTAGCCAAAAGCCCAGAGCATCGCCAACGCACCGAGCAGCGACACCGGCAGCGACAGCGTCGGGATCACGGTCGCGACAAAGCGGCGCAGGAACAGGAAGATCACCAAGACCACCAGCGCTATCGTGCCCAGCATCGTCAGCGTGATGTCGTGCAAGGCCTCACGGATCGACAGCGAACGGTCGTTGACGACGTTGATGCGAACCGACTGCGGCAACTGCTCCTTGAAGCCCGGCAGCTTGTCCTTGATCGCGTCGACCACCGCCACCGTGTTGGCGTCGGGCTGGCGCTGTATCGCCAGCGTGATCGAGGTCTCGCCATTGAAGTTGGCCGAGCTCTTCAAGGTCTCGAAGCTGTCCTCGACCTGTGCGACATCGCGCAAGCGCACCGGGTTGCCGCCTTTGACGCTGACGATCAGCTCGGCGTATTCGGCCGCGCTGGCGAGTTGCTTGTTGGCCTGCAGCGTCAGGATCTGGCGCGGGCCCTCGAGCGTGCCGACCGGCGTGTTGGCGTTGGCCGCCGTCAGCGCCAGGCGCAGCTCGTCGAGGCTCAGGTTGCGCGTGGCCAGCGCGTTGGGGTCGACCCGCACACGCACCGCAAAGCGCTTGGCGCCGTAGATGTTGACCTGGGCCACGCCGTTGAGGGTGGACAAGGTGGGCGAGATCAGGTGTTCGGCAAAGTCCTGCAGGTCGGCCAGGTTCATAGCCGGCGAGGTCAGCGCTAAGAACAGGATGGGCGCATCGGCCGGGTTGACCTTGCGATAGCTCGGCGGCACCGTCATCTCGATCGGCAGCGTTCGCTGCGCGCGCAGCAGCGCGGCCTGCACGTCGACCGCGGCCAGATCGATGTTGCGCGCCTGGTCAAACTCCAGCGTCACATTGGTGCTGCCCAAGGTGTTGGTCGAGCTGATCACCGCCAAGCCGGGAATGGTCTGGAACTGTTTCTCCAGCGGCAGCGCCACCGAGGTCGCCATGGTCTCGGGGCTGGCCCCAGGCAAGCTGGCGAAGACGTTGATCACCGGCGTGTTGTAGCTCGGCAGTGCAGCGATCGGGATCTTGCCCAGACCGATGATGCCGGCGGCGATGATCGCCAGATTGAGCAACACCGTCATCACCGGACGGCGGATGAACAGCTCCGACAGATTCATGATGCGCGCGCTCCGCGGCTGGCCGCGGCCGCTGGGCCCGAAGCAGCACTGGACGCGGCACTGGACGCGGTACCTGAGGCAGCGCTGGCCGCGCCAGGCGCGCCACCCCTGGGCCCAGATGCAGCACGCCCGGCGTCGGCAGCGCGCTCGATCAGCACGGTGCCCGGCCTGACGTTCTGGCGACCGTCGAGCACGATGCGTTCACCGGCCTTCAGGCCCGAGACCACAGCCTCAGTGCCGGCCGAAGCGAGGATCTTGATCGGCCGCACCGCCGCCACATTGCCCGGCCCGGCGACGAACACCGCCGTGCCGCGCGCACCCTGGACGATGGCTGCCTGCGGCACGACGATCACCTCGGGCAGGCTCTGCAGTTCCATCTTGACCGTCACATAAGCGCCAGGCCACAGCCCCTGGTCCTTGTTGGCGAACAAGGCCTTGACCTTGACCGTGCCCGAAGAAGGGTCGACAGCGCTGTCGACGAAGCTGAGCTTGCCCTTGCGAACGGCCGGCCCGCTGGCCGGGCTGTCAGGCAACACCGCGCTGACCACGCCGGTTCCCGAGGCCAGGGCTTTCAAGGCGTCGGGCAGGTTGCGCTGCGGCAGGCTGAAGCCCACCGCCACCGGGTCGATCTGCGTGATCGTCAGCATCGCAGGCCCGCTCGGGCCCACGCTGCTGCCGGCAAACACCGCGATCGGCCCCACCCGGCCGCCGCTGGCAGCGCTGATGCGCGCAAAAGACAGCTGGACCTTGACCGCGTCGATCGCCGCGACATCGGCTGCAACGACCGCTTGCTGGGCCTCGACGTTGGCCTGGGCCGTGTCGACAACGCCTTGCGAGATGAAGTTCTTGGCCAGCAAGTCCTTGTTGCGCGCGAGCTGGCGTCGAGCATCGGCCAGCGTGGCCTCGTCCTTCTGCATCTGGGCTTCGGCCTTCTTCAAGTTGGCGGCGTCGGCGCGGGCGTCGAGCGTAAACAGCAACTGGCCGCGCTGAACGAACTGGCCTTCCTTGACATGCACCTGCAGCACCTGGGCGCTGACCTGAGGCTTGACGTCGATGCTGCTGAGTGCTGCCACCGTGCCGCTGGCCTCGAGCGCGACGCTGAAATCGCGCGCTGTGGCGCGCAACCGCTGGCAGGGCTCGCCAAGCCGGACGCTGGCACGGCAGAAGGCGCTGCATCGGTCGCTGCGACACGGGGTCCGCAAGCAACCAAGGCCGCGCTGATCAGCAACACAGCGACGCCACGAGCTGCGATAGATTCAAGCAATGAGTCAGGAAGCAGCCGGTTCAATGCGGTCTCCAATACAAGCGGATCAAAGGGATTCGACACCAGGGGATTCAAGTCGAGGGAAGGCTGCACTGAGCACGCCCAGACCCTGCACCAACGCGTTGAGCTGCGTTGGCGTGCAATCTTGCAGCGCCCGCGCCAGGTCGGACTGGGTCTGGCTGCGCATGCGCTCGAGCAAAGCCTTGCCGCTGGCGCAGAGCTGGAGCTCGGTGCGGCGGCGGTCATTCAGGCTGCCTCGGGCTTGCAGATGGCCGGCGAGCACCAGCCTGTGGGCCATCGCCGACGCGGTGGCCAGCGTGACACCCAGAAACCCGGCCAGCGCACTGACCGAGCTGCCGGGATGCCGGTCTATGAAATTCAGGCCGCGAAACTGCGGCACCGTCAGCGGGCCGTCGAGCTGGGATCGCATCGCCAGCCGCATTGCATCCATCACCTGCGGCAACACCGCCAGAACCTCGGCCGCAGCCGATTGGGCGTCATGGGTCTTCACCGCCAAGCCACGCGCGGCACCGGCCTGGCGGCGGGACATACGGATTGCGGACGGCGGACTGGAAACCATGTAAATCGAGGGAAAATGCTTAGTGATCCTAACCATCAGCATACCAAAGCCATCGTCTTCCTGCCTCGGGCTTTTCACCGGTGTCCCGGTAGCCGAGGGCTTTGACCCCTTCTCAGGCCGTCAGGATCCAGCCTTCGAGCGCGTCGACGACCGCTGGCAGGCCCCAGCCGGGCTGGCGCATCGCCCAGCCCGCCTGGAAAAGGCACAGCACCGCGTCCAGCGAATCGCCGCTGGCGTCGTCGGCCAGCGTGTCACGCTGCGCGGCGCTGAGCTTCAGACGCAAGCCCAGCCGTGATCGGCCCTGCTCCAGCGCCTCGACAATGTCCTTGCGAGCGATCAGCCGGTCCGCGGTCTGCTTCGCCGTCTCGTCGCTCTTGTACGAGCGTCGCGCGATCAGCTCGCGCGCCAACATGCCGGGGTAGGCCTCTAGCGCGACGCGGTCGGCGTCACCCTGGCTGGGCGAATGGGCCGGAAAGCGCAGACCGGCAGCCCGCAGCAGCGGCACGCCGGCGTGCAGCATGTAGGCCACCGGCGGGTTGACCCATTTCATCGACGGGCTGGAGCCAGCAGGCAGGTCGCAGGCGCGGTGGGCGAACTTCGCGCCCACCGGTCTGGCGTCGCAGAACGCGGCGAAAGTGTCGCGCACCTGCTGCCGGCTCAGGCTGGCGTAATGCGCGATGTTGGTGGCCCAGTCGAGCGGCCAGCCCAATTGCTGGACCAACTCGCGTGGCAAGCCGAAAGGCAGGTCGAATCCGCCGACCCAAGCGCCGGGCTGCGCCAGCCAGGCGCCGAAAGCCTCCAGCGACTCGAAGCGCTGCAGGCCATTGAACTGCAGCACCGCGCCTTGCAGCAGCCCGCTGGCCATCACGATGGGTTTGCGCCGGCTGGGCCGGCTGGAGAAATCGACGCCGATCACGCGCTGTGTCATGTCGGCGATTGTCCTTGGCTGGCACGATGGTTCGCGAAGGAAACCTGAGATGCCCCTGCCCACACCGCCCTCATCGCCAGGATCTGCACCCAGACCCGCCCCGAACTCTCCACTCGGCACACCTTGGAAGCCGGGCCAGTTGTGGCCGCTGTTGCTGGCGCTGGTCGCGCTGTTTTGGTTGCGCGACCTCTGGGTCACCAGCACCCAGGTGCAACCCATTCCGTACAGCGAGTTCGTGCAGCAGCTCAAGTCGGGCAAGGTCGAGTCGATCGCGATCGGCAGCCAGTTCATCGAAGGCAAGCTCAAGAGCCCGCAGCCCGATGGTCGAAACCGCATCGTCACCACCCGGGTGGCGCCCGACTTGGCGCGCGAGCTGGCCAGCTACGATGTGCGTTACGAGGGTGTGGTCGAGAACACGCTGTTGCGCGACCTGCTGAGCTGGGTGCTGCCTGCGCTGCTGTTGCTGGGCGTGTGGAGTTTCATCGGCCGCAAGATGGCGGGCCAGGGCGGGATGGGTGGTGTCAGCGGGCTGTTGTCGGTGGGCAAGAGCCGCGCCAAGCTGCATTCGGAGACCGACATCCAGGTCACTTTCGACGATGTCGCCGGCGTCGACGAGGCCAAGGCCGAGTTGCGCGAGTCGGTTGATTTTCTGAAGAGCCCCCAGACCTACGGCCGGCTCGGCGCGCGCATGCCCAAAGGCGTGCTGCTGGTCGGCCCGCCAGGCACCGGCAAGACCTTGTTGGCGCGAGCGATGGCCGGCGAGGCCGGCGTGCCGTTCTTCAGCATCACCGGCTCGGAGTTCGTCGAGATGTTCGTTGGCGTCGGCGCAGCGCGGGTGCGCGACCTGTTTGGGCAGGCCCGCGCCTCGGCGCCTTGCATCATCTTCATCGACGAGCTCGATGCGCTGGGTCGGGCCCGCGGCTTCGGGCCGATGGCCGGCGGCCATGACGAGAAAGAACAGACCTTGAACCAGTTGCTGGCCGAGATGGACGGCTTCGACGCGAGCACCGGCGTGGTGATCCTGGCAGCGACCAACCGGCCCGAGGTGCTGGACGCAGCGCTGCTTCGTGCCGGCCGCTTCGACCGCCAAGTGCTGGTAGACCGGCCCGACCGCAAAGGCCGCGCCGACGTGCTGCGGGTGCACTTCAAGAAGGTCTTGCTGGGCGCCGATGTCGCCGCCGACGCGGTGGCGGCGCTGACCCCTGGTTTTGCCGGCGCCGATCTGGCCAACCTCGTCAACGAGGCCGCACTGCTGGCGACCCGGCGCAACGCCGAAGCGGTGGCGATGACCGATTTCACCGCCGCAGTCGAGCGCATCGTTGCCGGGCTCGAGAAGCACCAACGGGTGCTGGGCGAGGCCGAGCGCCGCACCGTGGCCGTGCACGAGATGGGCCACGCGCTGGTGGCGATGTGCCTGCCCGGAACCGACGCGGTGCACAAAATCTCGATCATCCCGCGCGGCATCGGCGCGCTGGGTTACACGATGCAGCGGCCCAGCGAAGACCGCTACCTGGCGCGCCGCAGCGAGTTGCGCAACCGGCTCGCAGTGCTGCTGGGCGGGCGCGCCGCCGAGATGCTGGTGCTGGGCGAGGTCTCGACCGGCGCCGCCGACGACCTGGTCAAGGCCAGCGACATCGCCCACGACATGGTGACACGCTGGGGCATGTCAGACGAGGTCGGTCCGGTGGTCTACGACCGCGCGCCCCAGCGCTTTCTGGAAAGCCCCGACAGCCTGAAGCCCGAGCGCGGCCGGTCTGACGACACCGCGCGCCGCATCGACAGCGCCGTGCGCTCGCTGGTCGACGAGGCTTTCGGGCGTGCCAGTGCTGCGCTGCAGGCCCGGCGCGCGCTGCTCGAAGACGGCGCCAAGAAGTTGCTGGCGCAGGAGACCTTGACCGAGGCCGAGTTGCTGCCCTTGGCCGAGAGCGCAAGACTGCTAGCGGCGCCGGATTGAATCAGGATCAGGGGTAGACGCCGAACTGGGACAAGCTCAGTTCGGGATGACCGGCCACCAGCGTGTCGAAGTAAGCCCGGCTGACAAGGTCGAGCGGGTTGCCGGCAGGTGCGTAGCTGCCATCGACATCGCCGCGCAGCACGCCGACCAGGCCGACAGGGACCGGACCGGCCGCCGAGAGGTCGACGCTGATGGGCGCAGGCACCGTGCCGGGGCTCAGGCTTGACTTGCCGGGCGATAGCATCGACGACACCGTGGGGTCGGTCTCGTTGAAGAAGATCCACTGTGGGTCGGGCGAAGTCAGGCCGACCACATGCTTGAGCACCGCGATCGCGTCGCTGAGCTCCACCTTGCCGTTGGCGTCGAAGTCGGCCGCGTAGGCCTGGTAAGGCGACAGCGGCTTGCCAGCGCCATTGACGTCGAGGCCGACGATCATCTTCAGGATCGCGATCGCGTCCTGCAGGTTGACAGCCTGACTGGTGGCGGCGGCCTCGGCGCTGGGGACACCACGGGCCGCCGTCAGGTCAAGGCTGGATCCAGCCCCTGCAGTGAGGCCCGCAGTTCCACCAGCGCTTGTGCTGGCCGTGTGGCCCGCCGCGCTCAAGTCCACCGCACCCAGCAGGGTATGCGCCTTCCAGCTGTAGGCCAGCAGGTCAACCACCTTGCCAAGGCCGCCGCTCACCGACTCGGCGGTGCCGTGCAGGTCTGTGTACTTGGCCGTCACGGTGACGGTGTGGCCGATCTGCGCGGCAGACACCAACAAGGAACCGGCCGTTGCGCCGCCAATCACCACGCCATCAGCCAGCCATTGGTAGCTGACAGGCCCCAGACCATCGGCATCGGCGGCAACAGCGGTCAGCGTCTGCCCCGCCGCCAAGGTGCCGTTGATGAACACCGAACCCGGGTCGTTGACGTTGACCACGGGAACGGTCGCAGCGCTGCTGACCGACTCGACCGTTCCGTGACCATCGGTGTAGCCCGCGACGACAGTGATCGCTTTGCCGACCTGGGCCTCGGTCAGCACCAGCGTGCTTGAGGTCGCGTTGGCTATGTTGATGCCGACAGCCTTCCACTGATAACTGATCGC
>RGQD01000680.1 GCA_010030205.1 Betaproteobacteria bacterium | reverse complement strand
CTGAAGTACACCAGCAGTTCGACGGCGGTGGTGGTCTCGCAGGTGGCTGGAAAGACCGTGGTGACCAACACCGCCACCGGCGACGTAGACACCCTGAGCAATGTGGAGCGGCTCACTTTCTCCAACCAGTCGGTGGCGCTGGACATGGGCACCACCCAGCCGGGAGGCCAGGCGGTGCTGCTGCTCGGCGCGGTGCTCGGGCGCACCGCCACGCTGGCGAAGACCGACTTACTTGGCACCCTGGTTGGATTATTCGATCAGGGCTACAACTTCCAGACCATCGCCGGCGCCTTGATGCGGCTGGACATTTGGGGCGTATTGACCGGTAACGCCAGTGCCACCAACACCCAGATTGCCAACTATTTGCTGACCACGGTAAACGGTGTGGCCCCCAGCGCTGCGACCCTGGCCTCGGCGGTGGCCGCGCTCAACAGCGAGACGAGCGCCACGCAAGGAAGCTTCCTGGCGGGCCTGGCCCTGTCAACGGCCAACCAAAGCAGCGTCAAGCTCAGCGATCTGGCTATCAGCGGATGCGCGTACACCGTACCTGCGACCTACAGCCTGGTAGCCAGTGCAAGCTCGGTCAATGAGGGGGCGGTAGCCAGCTTCACGCTGAGCACGACCAATGTGGCGGCGGGAACAACGATCAGCTACACGCTCTCCGGTGTCAGCGCAGCCGATGTGGTGGGCGGACTGCTCAGCGGAACGACGGTGCTCAACTCGGCTGGCGTCGCGACGATCTCCGTGTCGATGGCAGCAGATACCCTTACCGAAGGGGCTGAGACTCTAAAGCTCACCGTCGAAGGCGTCTCGGCCTCGATACTGGTCAACGACACATCGATCGCGCCTGCAGTGGCAACCTACAGCCTGGCGCCCAACACCAGTTCGATGAACGAAGGCGGCATTGCCGGCTTTACGCTGCGTACCACCAACGTGGCCACTGGCACCTCTGTGGCTTATGCCATCTCCGGCTTGAGTGCAGCCGATATCACCGGCGGATCACTGAGCGGCAGCGTACTGACCGACTCCAGCGGAATGGCGACGATTGCAGTAGCCATAGCAGCAGACGCGCTGACTGAAGGGGCGGAGACGCTGGTGGTGACGGCCCAAGGCGTTACCGCCTCGATGCTGATTAGCGATACGTCGACCACGCCGGTGGTCACCTACAGCCTGGCGCCGAACACGTCGTCGGTTAACGAGGGCGGTATTGCCGGCTTCACGCTTCGCACTACCAACCTGGGGGCGGGGACCTCCGTTGCCTACGTGATCGCCGGCCTGAGTGCAGCCGATATCGCCGGTGGATCGTTGAGCGGCAGCGTCCTGACAGACTCCAGCGGGTTGGCGACGATTGCGATCCCTATCTTGGAGGATCTATTCACCGAAGGCGATGAGACTTTGCTCGTTTATGCACAGGGGGCTTCCGCATCCATGACGGTAATC
>RGQD01000679.1 GCA_010030205.1 Betaproteobacteria bacterium | reverse complement strand
GGGCGCCTCCCGGCTGAGGCTGGAGGCCGGGGCACCGGTCAACGAGTTCGTGGTGGAGGACGTCCCGCTCGACCTGGAAGTAGACGATGACGGCCAGCTGGAGCCGGCGAACCGCGCGTCGCCGGGCGAACTGCCGGCGTGGTTCGTCGCCAACCGCTGGCAGGACTATGTGCTGGTGGCCTACTGCCCGGCCTTGGCGCCGGGTAACGGCGGGCGGGCCTGCACGGCGGGCGCCGATTGTCTGGTGCTTACCAGGCGGTCGCAGGACGGCACTGCTCAAACCTTGAATGACGTGACCGGACTGGTGGTGCTGGCGGGTGTGGCGCTGCCTTCCCAACAGCGCAGCGCGGGCGACCCCGCGCAGTGGTTCGAAGGGGACAACGCGCGCCTCGGCGGGCAGTTCACCGAGCAAGCGCCCGATGCGGGCTTTAACGATCGTCTGCGCCGGCTGGAGAGCCATGACTAGGCGCGCTGCCGGCTTCACTTTGCTTGAGCTGGCCATCGTGCTGATGGTGCTCGGCTTGGCGCTCGCCGGTGGGATCGGTCCGCTGGAAGCGCACTTGGAGCAGCGCGACCGGGCGGCCACGCAGGTCTCGCTCGAGCGCGTGCGCGATGCTTTGCTGGGCTATGCCGGCACGTATGGCCGCCTGCCTTGTCCCGATGCGGATGGCGATGGCTTGCCGGATCCGGCCTTTGATCCCACCCGCAAAGCGAGCGCGAGCTGTTCTCGCAGCAACGGCTTTTTGCCCGGTGCCGAATTGGGCGTGCTCGCCACCGATGCGTGGGGCAACCGCTTGGTCTATCGGGTGACCGCGCCGCGCTTCACCTGGCCCGACGCCGACGGCTTGTGTAATGGCAACACGGTCGGCGAGCTCGATCTCTGCGCCCAGGGTGAGATCACGGTGCATAGCCGGGGCGATAACCCGCAGACCAATGGCCTCAGCGAGGGCAAGTTCGATCTGGTGCTGGCAGACAAGGTGCCCGCGCTGGTGGTGTCCCCGGGGCGCAACGGGGCGGGCGCGACCGGCGCGAATGGACTGACGCGCGCCGCGCCCTCCGGCGAGGACGAGCAAGACAACGCCAACGGCGATGCGCGTTATCTGCTGCGCAACCCGACGCGGGGTGCGGCGAGCTGTAGCGACAGCACCAACGAAGCGACCCCGCTGTGTGAGTTCGACGATCTAGGCGTGTGGCTGTCACCGGTGGTGCTGCAGGAGCGGCTGGTGGCCAGCGGGCGTCTCCCTTAAATCCCTTTCTTGAAGCTTTTCCCTAACTCAAAGGAGTGAGTAGTCATGGCAAATGCAAAGCGTCAGCGTGGTTTTACCTTGGTCGAAATCGCCATCGTGCTGGTAATCGTGGGGCTCTTGTTGGGCGGCGTGCTCAAGGGGCAGGAGCTCATTACCAGCGCGAGGGTGCGGAATCTGGCCGATCAGGCCACCA
>RGQD01000678.1 GCA_010030205.1 Betaproteobacteria bacterium | reverse complement strand
GCGTCCGCTGCAATCATCGTTTCGCCAACGCCTTGACCGGATCCAACCGCGCGGCGTTGCGCGCTGGTAGCAAGCCAAACAGCAGGCCTGTACCGAGCGCCGTACCCAGGCCAGCCAGTACCGCCCAATCGGTCGGGTAGGCAGGGAAGAGTGGGTATAGCCCGCGGATGACGGCCGCGCCGGCCAGCCCCAGCAAGTAGCCCAACAGCGCACCAGCGGCCGATAGCAGGGCGGCCTCGACCAGGAAAGTCATGCGGATCGTTGCGCCGCTGGCGCCCAGGGCCTTCAGCAGGCCGATCTCGCTGCGTCGCTGCGCCACCGACACCAGCATCACGTTCATGACCAGGATTCCGGCAACGGCCAGGCTGATCGCTGCGATACCCGCGACACTCAGCGTGAGCGTAGCCAGCAGCTTGTCGAAGGTGGCCAGCATTGCGTCCTGTGCGATCACGGTGACGTCCAGCTCTCCGTCATGCCGCGTCTGGATGACGTCGCTGACTTGCCGCTTGGCCGTCTCAATGGCATCGCGGTTACGCGCCTCGACCAAAATGCGGAACAGGGTGTTGGTGTTGAACATTGCTTGCGCCAACGACACCGGCACCACAGCGAGGTCGTCGGTGTTCATGCCCAACGAACTGACCCAGTGCTGATGCGTTCGGGAACAACTCCGCTTGCAGCTTCGCGCCGAGCACCATGACCTGCGATCCGCGATTCCAATCCTCGCGTGGCAGGAACTGACCCTGTGCCATCTTGAACTGCCGGACCTCGATGAACTCGGCGGTCGAACCGACGACCATGCCCTCGCGCAGCAGGCCGCCCACCGAGAGCTCCGACGTCCCCACCGTCAGCGGCGTAATGCGCTGCACCGCCGGCGCACGCAGAAGTGCCAGCGCATCGTCGATCGTGAGGTCTCTGGGGGTGCCGCTGATGAAGCTGCCAGGGTTGATGCCGCCGGTTTCGGTTCGCCCAGGCAGTACGATCAGGAGGTTACTGCCGATGGCGCTGAACTCGCGCACCACATACTGTCGCGCGCCGTCGGCCAGTGCCGTGAGTGAGACCACCGCAGCCACGCCGATCGCCATGGCCAGCATCAGCAGCGCAGTGCGCACATGGTTTGCGCGTGCCGCGCTGATCGCGAACCCCAGCAGGTCACGCGTGCGCATCGTGGAAGGTCCCGTTCTGCCGAAGCTGATCGTGCCGGATCGCACCGTCTTCCATCAGCAGCCGACGGCGGGCGCGGGCGCCGAGTGCGGCATCGTGCGTCACCACCAGCAGCGTTACGCCATCAGCATTGAGCGCCTCAAGCAGACCCATGACCTCCTCGCCGGTCGCGCGGTCAAGGTTGCCGGTCGGTTCGTCGGCGAGTAAGGTCGCGGGCTGCATGATCGTAGCCCGCGCGATGGCCACGCGCTGACGCTGGCCGCCCGACAGCTGGTCTGG
>RGQD01000677.1 GCA_010030205.1 Betaproteobacteria bacterium | reverse complement strand
GCCAGTGGCAAGTCGACGCTGCTGCTCGCGCTGAACTACATGCGGGCCGTGGTGGCCGAGTCGGCCACTGGCATCCAGCTTGGGCAGGTCTTCAACGTCCAGCCCTTCAAGCTCGATGAAGCCTTCGCCAAGGAGCCCACGAGCTTCGAGCTGACCTTCATGCTCGAAAACGTGCGCTACCAGTACGCCTTCGCGATGACGCCACAACGCATCGTCAGCGAGTCGCTGCTGGTCTACCGCACCGCCAAGCCGACACAGTGGTTCAGCCGGCAGCTGGCCGATGATGGCGAAAGTTACGACTACGAGTTCAGCACCTACCTCACCGGCTCGCGCAAGCTGTGGCAGGACAGCACGCGGCCCAACGCGCTGTTTCTGTCGACCGCGGCCCAGCTCAACAGCGCCCTGTTGGGCCCGGTCTTTCGCTCGATCGTCAGCAGCATCGTCTACCTGCCGGCCGGCACCAAGCTGAACTACGACCTCACCACCGCGATGCTCGCCACCGACGAAGGGCGCACCGCCGTGCGCGACTTCATGTCGGCGGCCGACATCAGCATCGCCGACGTGCAAGCCGTGGCTCGCAAGGGGTTCCGTGAACAGCTGCTCTTTCATGCGGGCGGCGTGGCGCATGCCGGCCGCGAGGAGGGCGAGTTTCTCGTGCCCGTCTTCCAGCACGCCACGCCCAATGGCGCGGCCAGCTTCGAGTTGCACGAGGAATCCGACGGCACGCAGCGCCTGTACGGCCTGGTGGCCCCGCTGCTCGACGTCCTGAAGGATGGCCGCACCTTGGTGGTCGACGAGCTCGACGACAGCCTGCACACCCTGCTGGTGCGCCGGTTGATCTCGATGTTTCACGACCCGGTGCTGAATCGCCACAAGGCGCAGCTGATCTTCAGCACGCACGACACCTCGTTGCTCGACCACACGCTGTTCCGGCGCGACCAGATCTGGTTCACCGAGAAGGACGAAGACCAGGCTACCCGCCTGTACCCGCTGACCGACTTCAGCCCGCGCAAGCACGAGGCCTGGGAGCGAGGCTACCTGACCGGGCGTTACGGCGCCGTGCCCTTCTTTGGCGAACTGCCCGACCCATTTCCGAAAGGCGTGAAGCCATGAACATCAATGCGTCCATCATCGACCAGCGCCTAACGGGTGTTTTGGACGAAATTCGCAGTTCAGCGCAGGCCCAACTGAATCTGACGGATGCGACTCGGCTGAAGTCGCTCGCCTTTGTCTACCTGTGTGCCAAGACCGTGCTCGATCTTGACGTCGACGAAGCTTTTGATTGTCTGACGGATGGGAGTGGTGATTTCGGCGTCGATGCCATGCACGTAACGGAGGAGGTTGACGGGGAATTTGTGGTGACCCTTTTTCAGGGCAAGTACAAAGGCAAGCTCGAAGGTAACTCGAACTTCGAGGAGAACGGTGTGTTGGCATTGATCA
>RGQD01000676.1 GCA_010030205.1 Betaproteobacteria bacterium | reverse complement strand
CCGCCACGTCATCCTGCCGTCGCCGGACCACGGCGAAGTAGACCAGCGCCCGAATCTCGGCCGCGCGATGACCGGCGCGCACGCATAAATCGAGCGCGGCCATAAAAGCGTCGGCGGCTTCTTCCAGCACATCGTGGCTGGTCAGGATCATGCCCAGCGCGGCACTGGCCGACGCGGCCAGCGGCAGGTCGTCGGCCGCCAGCGCGGCCTGCAGAAAATGGCGCGCGTGGGTGAGCGCCGTTTCGCTCGGGCCAAAGCGGCTTTCGCGCAGTTCGATCAGCATCAGCTGGTTGGCCAGTTCTGCCGCCTGCTGGGGGGTGCCGTAGTCCGCCAGCAGCGGTTCGATTTCTTGTGCGACGGCTTTCATTTCCGTCACCCGCTCGGGCTGCAGTGCGTTTTCACCGCGAAACAGCGGCTCCAGCACCTGCAGCGCTGCCTGTACCAAGCGGCCATCGGTAAAAACGCTGCCGTAACCGGTGATGCCAGCATCGGTGTGAACGGCGATCAAGGCGTGGATCGAGTCTTCGGGCCGGATTTCGGCCGACCAGCCGCCCTTGGGACTTTCGCCAAACAAAGGGGCGGCCACAATGGAGCGGATGCGCACCGGAGACAGCGATCTGGATGGGGCGTGGCGGCACCTTGACGCACACCATCAGCGGCATCGACATCGCACTTTGGGACATTCTTGGCAAGGCGACCGGGTTGTCGGTAGGCAGCTTGTTGGGTGGCCGCTACATCGAGCGGGTGCGCCCCTATTGCTCACTGTTGATGGAGATGCCCGAGCGCATGCACGATGTCGTGGCGCCCTTCAAGGCGCGCGGCTTCACGGCCTTCAAGGTCGGCTGGGGGCCGTTTGGCCGCACCAACGACGCCGGGCTGGACCGCGCCATCATCGCCGCCACCCGTGATGCCCTGGGCCCCGATGTGCAGTTGTTTGTCGACCCCGGCGCCAGCGACGCCCACTGGCCGCAGGGCTTGAAGTGGGCCCTGCGTACCGCCGACATGTTGGCCGACTACCAGGTCGGCTGGTTTGAAGAAGCCCTCAAGCCCGACGCGCTGGAAGATTTTTGCACCCTGAGGCGGGCCAGTCCGGTGCCGATTGCCGGGGGTGAGGTGCTCACGCGGCGCCAGACGTTCCAGCCCTGGCTGGAGCGCGGTGCCTTTGACATCGTGCAACCCGATGTGACCAAGGTGGGCGGCATCAGCGAACAGCGCCGCATCGTCTGGATGGCGCAGGACCATGGTGTGCGCTACGTCGGCCACGGCTGGAACACCGCCTTGGGCGTGGCGGCAGACCTGCAATTGGCCACAGCATTCCCTGGCGTGGACCTGGTGGAGTTCATTGGGGGCAGCCCATACGTGGACGGCATTCTGCGCGAGCCCTTTGTGCTGGACGCCGATGGCATGCTGTCCATCCCGGACAAACCCGGCCTGGGGATC
>RGQD01000675.1 GCA_010030205.1 Betaproteobacteria bacterium | reverse complement strand
CTGTCATAATGCGGTCTTCAAGTTCTACTGCAGATACATCTCCACCAATAAACTTATCAAATCCTGCTTGCTTACCGGTTGAATCTTTAGTGTAATAAGATGCTGGTAATCCATAGTTACGCATAACATTTTGGTACTGGTCTTCAAGGGCAATATATTGGGCTGGTGATAATGCAGTTAATCCAGCACTTATACGATCTTTGTTTGCAGAAAAACGTGTTTGATAGGCTTGTGTATTTTGAAGAGCAATAGCAAACTGTGAAGGACTAGCACTCTGGTCTGTAATAAGAGTTTTAACTCCCTCTACTAAAGAACCTAAACCATATTTATTAAATTCATTGTAGAGAACATCGTAAGCTGATTGACGCCCTGCTAGTTTTTCATCTGCAAGTGCTTTGGCATTTTGTGCAGCAACTAAATCTGCAGTATTAGCAACTATAGCAGTATTACTTGCTGTATTAGTACCTGTAACACCAGTTGCTACAGTAACAGATCTTCCAGATTTTTTTAGAATAGCAGCATTAAGAACATCGGTACCACCAGCACGTGCTGCTAAATATTCTGCATCGGTAAGACTTGTTGCAGGGTCATAGGCGTCACCATACTGACCAGTAACTAGGTTTACGCCACCACGTGAGGCTAAATATTGCTCAGGTGTTTGTCCACTAGCACTGGCATTAGCAATGATAACTGATTTACCTTAGTAGCATCTGCCACTTCACCATTAGCACCTGCTGTGTATTGCCATCTAGGATCTTTACGTAGAGTTTTCTTGTAATCATACAAGTTCATATCGCCTTTATCTGTAATAGCAGCACGAAGGGTAGGGTCATTAAGATCAATTGTATTAGGATCAACTTCAAGAACTTGAGCCATTTGCTGACGATATGGAGCATAGATATTTTCAAGGTCATAACCTTGGTTTAATAGTCCACGTACATACTCTGGCTGTCCTTGTGCTGCAAGAGTACGAGCATCTTGGGCAATACGGTTAATATCTAAATCACCTGATGCTAGTTTTTGCAATACTGCAGTTTCTAAATCTCCACCAGTTGTAGTGGCAGATATTCCAGGAAGTATGTCTTTAAGACTAAATCCATTTGCCTTAGCAATACCTTGTAATGTTTGGTAGTCTTTAAGAGCTTGACCACCGTAACCAGTAATACCTTTGCCACCAATACCATTACCAACAATACTGGTTACTTTACCAATAAATGGAACAATAAGTGCATTGATTGCTAATGGGTCATCATCTAAGAAACCATCATAAATCTTTTGAGCAACACCTTGCGCTTGTTCATCAGTGAGTATAACTCCAGCTAGTTCTTTAGCCTTTGCCTTGACAGAACCTATTTGCTTCTTTAGGTATAGACCATATTCTGTCTTTGTTACATCTTCACCGGCTGCTTTAAGTTCATTATACTTTTCACGATCAACTAT
>RGQD01000674.1 GCA_010030205.1 Betaproteobacteria bacterium | reverse complement strand
CAGGACATTGCGGCGCTCTCCACCGCGCAGATTGCTGCTCTCACCACCGCAGGCATCGTCGCCCTGAGCACGGCGCAGGTCAACCAGGGCCTGACCACCGCCCAGATCAACCTGGGTCTGACCACCACCCAGATCGCTGTCATCGAGACCGGCGACATCGCCGCCCTCACCACCGCGCAGGTGGTGGCCCTGACCACCGCGCAGGTCAATTTGGGCCTCACTACCGCGCAAATCAACCTGGGTCTGACCACGGCGCAGGTGGCGGCGATAGAGACGCGAGACATTGCAGAGCTCTCCACCGCGCAAATTGCCGTCCTGAGCACCGCGCAGGTGGTGGGCCTGAGCACCGCGCAGGTGGTGGGCCTCACCACCACCCAGGTCAGACAGGGCCTGTCCACCGCCCAGGTCTCGGCCATGGAGACGCGCGACATTGCAGCGCTGGGCACCGGGCAGATCGCCGTCCTGTCCACCGAGCAGGTGCTGGCTCTGGGCACGGCCCAAGCCGCCGCCCTGGGCACCGCGCAGGTGGCCTTGGGCCTGAGTACTACCCAGCTCGCAGCGCTGGTAACGGCCGATGTGGCGGCCCTGAGCACCCAGGCGGTGGCCGCTTTGAGCACGGCGCAGATCGCTTCCCTTGCTACAGCGCAGGTGGCGGCCCTCAACACCGCGCAGGTCAACCAAGGCCTGACCACCGCCCAGATCAACCTGGGTCTGTCGACCACACAGATTGCAGCCTTGAGCACCGCTCAAGTCAATCTGGGACTGAGCACCGTACAAGTCAGTCTGGGCCTGTCCACCGCCCAGGTCGAAGCGCTAGAAACGCAAGACCTGGCCGCCCTGAGCAGCGCTCAAGTCAGGGCCCTCACCACCGCGCAGGTGGTGGCCCTGAGCACGCAGGTGGTGGCCCTGAGCACCGCGCAGGTCAACCAAGCCCTCACTACCGCGCAAATCAATCTGGGTCTGAGCACAGCGCAGGTGGCGGCGATAGAGGCCCAGGACATTGCAGCGCTCTCCACCGCGCAGATTGCCGCCTTGAGCACGGCGCAGGTGGTAGGCCTGAGCACGGCGCAGGTGGCCTTGGGCCTCACCACCGAGCAGATCAACCTGGGCTTGAGTACGGCGCAGGTGGCGGCGATGGAGACGCAGGACATTGCGGCGCTCTCCACCGCGCAGATTGCTGCTCTCACCACCGCAGGCATCGTCGCCCTCACCACCGCGCAGGTCAATCTGGGCCTCACCACCGCCCAGATCAACCTGGGTCTGACCACCACACAGATTGCAGCCTTGAGCACCGCTCAAGTCAATCTGGGACTGAGCACCGCACAAGTCAGTCTGGGCCTGGCCACCGCCCAGGTCGAAGCGCTAGAAACGCAAGACCTGGCCGCCCTGAGCAGCGCTCAAGTCAGGGCCCTCACCACCGCGCAGGTGGTGGCCCTGAGCA
>RGQD01000673.1 GCA_010030205.1 Betaproteobacteria bacterium | reverse complement strand
ACCCGCATCCGCGACATGGAGTCGCGCATGGCGCGGGTCGAGCCGATGTTTGATCAGGCCGCCAAGCCTGACCGCCGCTTCGCGCCGCCCAAGGCTTGAAGCTCAGGCCTGAAGCTCAGGTTCCCGCGACATAGGGGTTGCTGCGGCGCTCGCGTCCGAAGCTGCTCTCGGGGCCGTGGCCGGGAATAAAGATGGTGGCATCACCCATCGGCCAGAGCCGCTCGACGATGCTGTTGATCAGCGTGTCATGGTCGCCGCCGGGGAAATCGGTGCGGCCGATGCTGCCGGCGAACAACACGTCGCCGACGAAAGCGCGACCAGCCTGCGCACTGTGGAAGACCACATGGCCGGGGGTGTGGCCTGGGCAGTGGCGCACCGCCAGCGTGCAGTGGCCGACCATGACCTGGTCTCCGTCGGCCAGCCAGCGCGTCGGCTTGAAGGGCTCGGCCGGCGCGAAGCCGAACCGCTTGGCCTGCTCGGCCAGGCCGTCGATCCAAAACTGGTCACCTGGGTGAGGGCCGACGATCGGCAGCCCCAGCTCGCGTGCCAGCGCCCCGGTGCCGCCGGCATGGTCGATGTGCGCATGCGTGAGCAAGATCTGCTTGAGCGTGACACCCAGCCGCGCGACCTCGGCGCGGATCTTGGCCAGGTCGCCGCCGGGATCGACCACCGCAGCCTCGCGGGTCTCGTCGCACCACAGGATCGAGCAGTTTTGCTGGAATGGCGTGACAGGGACGGTCAGGTACTGAAGCATGGCAGGGCTCGGTGGTTGGAGCGCTGATTCTCGCAACAAGGTCGGGGCCTCGGCATGCGGCATGCGGCGGACGATCAGGGCTCCGCACAAGCGCTGTCGCAGCATCGCGCTTTCGGGCACCCGGGCATTCGGGCATTCGGGCATTCGGGTTTTCCTTGACAATCCCGCACGGCCCGACAATGAGGGGTTCAGCTGGGCGTCAGCCAGGTGTGAAACATTCGACCCCAAGGTGGACCGGGCGTCTGCCATGCCCGGCCCCATCCGATGTTGCGAAACACTGTTCAAGTTCTTATTTGGAGACATGTGATGAAAATTTTTCCCAAAGCCCTGGCTGCGGTGGCGCTGGCTGCTGCGATGACGGCCGTGTTTGCCGCTGATCCGATCAAGATCGGCGTTGCCGGTCCGTTCACCGGCGGTTCATCGTCGATGGGTGTGAGCATGCGCGACGGTGTGCGCATGGCCACTGACGAGATCAACAAGTCCGGTGGCGTGCTGGGTCGCCAGCTGCTGCTGATCGAGCGCGATGACGAAGCCAAGAATGAGCGCGGTGTGCAGATCGCCCAGGAGCTGATCAATAAAGAGAAGGTCGCCGCCGCAGTGGGTTACATCAACACCGGCGTGGCACTGGCATCGCAGCGTTTCTACCAGGAAGCCAAGATCCCGGTGATGAACAACGTGGCCACCGGCTCG
>RGQD01000672.1 GCA_010030205.1 Betaproteobacteria bacterium | reverse complement strand
CGTCGGTGCTCACGGCCAGGGTCGAGTGCAGGTGCAGCCCGCCACTCTTGGCACCGGTCTGGTTGGTGCCGATGGAGCCCAGACCCTCGCATTGCGCCAGCCCCGAGTAGTTCAGATCACTGCCATCCTGGATGCACAGCACCGTGGGTTGCGCCCGCATGCGCTGCACGGTGCGTGCGCGGTGCGGCTCGAGGATCGCCTGCATGGTCAGCGGCGAGTCGTCGGGCTTGTCGATCAGCCGGTAGTAGCCCTTGGTGGCCGCGACATTGCCATGTGCCACACCGCAGAACGCTCGCCCGGGCATCGCAGCCAGCGCGGCCGCACTGTGCACCAGGCGTTGGCCCAGTCGCAGGTCACCGAGGTCGGCACCGCCAAACTCATTGGCAGCCCACTGGGCGTCATCCAGACCTTCACCGATGCCCAGCGCCACCGGCGGAGGCGGTGGGGCCACGCCCATGAGCTCACGAAACTGCGGCTCAAGCGCATACACGAAGATGTCCTTGACGGACTTGGTGCGCAGATGTTGGCGGTCCTGGCGGCCTCGGCCCTGACTCTGTCCGATGGCCAGCCAGTTCGCGGCCCGGTAGCAGGTGCCCGCGAAGTTCTCGCTGTCCACGAAGCTCTCGAGCAGCCAGGGGCGGTATCCGTACTGAGCCTGGAAATCCTCGGCCAGGCCACGACACGCCATGCCCAGCACGCGCGAAGCCAGGTTGTGGCAACCCACCGAAGTCCGAATGAGGAAGCGGCTCATGCCGACGACGCGGTGCTGGTGTTGCCCGCGCGTGGCGGTGTCCCAGCCGATCCATTCGTCACGATCGGCCAGCCGCAGCGCCGAGGCAGAGAACCCCAGTCCGCCCAGCCAGCCGTGGTCAGAGGCGATCAGATAGCGCATCTGCGCGCCCACCAGGGGACCGGCACCCTGGGGATGCTCACACAGCATCATCTCGTTCCATAGGCGCATCTGATCGAGGGAGTGGACCTTGATCAGCGCAAGTGCGACCACCTCGCCGGCGTTGGCGGGCACATTCAGTGGGACTGGGACGGGAGAATCAAGACGCCTTGCGGTCTTGCCCAATCCGCGACCGGACGGTGCGACGGTAGGCAGCGCAAAATGGCCGACCGTCTCAAGTTCGCGCAGCGCCTTGACGCACCCCGCAGTTTGAGCCCGGCCACGGGCGTCGACAAAGCCGAAGTGGTCGCACGCGGCCTGAGCAAGAGCGGACCGTGTTGTATGCGCCCCGTCGGTCAACAATCGCCGGACAACGTCAATCGCCTGAGGCTGAGACAGAGTCCGCTTGATTTGGTTTTGTGCTTCCATTCCGGAAGATAGGCTGTGCGAGAAAATTTGTCCAGCTATTTTTGTGGACCAAGGGCAGGGCTAGCTGTGCATCTAGAGATTTCGCGGCAACCGGCTGGTGCGGCGGGTGTACGACTTTCTCGCCGAGGCA
>RGQD01000671.1 GCA_010030205.1 Betaproteobacteria bacterium | reverse complement strand
ACCGCGCCGAATCCGCAGAACCTGGTCTATGCCGACCGAAGTCAGTCGAACTTCTCGCCCAAGCTGCACCTGGCCTGGCAGGCCTCGCGGGTGCTGGCGCTGCGTGTATCGGTCGGCAAGGGTGTGCGTTACCCGACGGTGGCCGAGATGTTCCAGACTTTCAACGGTCCGAACGGCATCAAGACCAACGACCCGAATTTGAAGCCCGAGCAAGTGCTCTCATCAGAATGGGTGTTGCAGCGGCAATTCGACAACGCGATGCTGCGCGGCTCGTTCTTCACCGAGAACAAGCGCGACGCGCTGATCTCGCAGACCGATGTCACCGTCACACCCAATCTGTCGAGCATCCAGAACGTCGATCAAGTTCGCACTCGCGGCCTCGAGATCGCCGGGCAGGCCGCCCCTGTCGGTCTGCGTGGGCTGGAGATCAATGGCAGCCTGACCTACACGCATTCGCTGATCACCCGCAACAGCCGCAACCCCGGCCTGGAGGGCACGGTCCAGCCGCGCATCCCTGACTGGCGCGCCACGCTGGTGGGCACTTGGCATGCGACCGATGCGCTGTCGACCAGCTTGAGCTACCGCTTCAGCGGGCGCCAGCACCATGCGCTGTACAACACCACGACCCGTCAATACAACGACGTCAACCCGGACGTCTACGGTGCGGTCAGCCATTACAGCGTCTTCGATGCCAAGATGGTGTTCCGAATAACGCAGCGGTGGAGCGGTTATTTGGGCATCAACAACCTTGGCAATTTCAAGTATTACGTCAACCCCAATCCCTACCCGCAGCGCACTTTGTTCGCGGGCCTGAAGTTCGACCTCTGAGTACAACCAGACCATGAACCACACCCTGACTGGGTTCAGATCGATGCGTGCATTTGGGATGCTGGCGCTGGCGATGCTGGTCGCCGGGCCGGTGCTGGCCCAGCACAACCCTGCTGGCAAGAATCGACTGCCGCCGCTGGCCATCGGCGCCGCGTTCTCGCCATCGGGCGAATTGTGGGTCGTCGGCCTGGATGCGAAGCGCGAGCTCTTCGTCCAGACCAGTGCCGATGAGGGTCGTCAATGGTCGGCGCCTCGAGCGCTAGACACCGGCGGCGACCAGCCGGTGGCTGACGGCGAGAACCGACCCAAGCTCGCTTTCGGCCCCAGTGGCCAGGCGGTGATCAGCTACACCGTGGCCTTGGCCAGACCTTACACGGGTCAGATCAGGATGCTGCGATCGGACGATGGCGGACGTAGCTTCTCGCCGCCTTTCACCGTGCACCAGGACCGCCAGGTCATCACCCATCGCTTCGAGTCGCTAGCCTTCGATGGCAAGGGCACGCTGCACACCTTGTGGGTCGACAAACGCGATGCCGAAGCCGCTGCGTTGACCCAGGCCGCGGCTGCCGCGTCGGGTGCACCGAGGGATTCACGTAGACCGCGGGTCAAGACCGGCTACCTCGG